>NZ_CP022364.1:572500-872500 GCF_003119115.1 Azospirillum sp. TSH58 | reverse complement strand
GCGTCTTCAACATGCTGCTCAGCGACGGGCGGTACCTGTGGTGCCACTGCGCGACCAACCTCGCCTGGCTGACCCGCAAGGCTCCCTTCGGCCCGGCGACGCTGATCGACGAGGACATGAGCGTCGATTTCGCCAAGGAGACGACGCCCGACGATGTGGTGACGGTGGTCGCCACACGCCCCCTGACCCGTGACGAGAACTGGACCGTCATGAAGAGCGGCGAGATGGTCGTGTTCAAGGGCGGCAATCGGGTGCGCTGACCAGAGATTGTTCTGATTTGCGCAACGAAGATTGGCGAAATCGGGGCTCAATCGATTGGCGTAAGCGGGCTTATGGTCACTCCCGAGACAAACCGAAGCGGTGACGGTGCCGGACCGGCGCCCCGCTTCCCGGACAGGAAGACGTGACCATGAAGATCCTTCGCATCGACTCCAGCCCGCTGGGCGACGCCTCCGTTTCCCGCCAGCTCACCGCCTCCATCGTCGCGGCGCTGCGCCAGGCGACCCCGGACGCCGAGGTCTCGCACCGCGACCTGACCGTCGCCCCGCCGGACCATCTGACCGGGGAGCTGATGCAGGTCGTGAAGTTCCGCAACCTGGAGGGTCTGACCGCCCGCCAGCAGGAGGAGCTGGCCCTGACCGACGCGCTGGTCGACGAGTTCCTGGCCGCCGACGTCGTGGTCATCGGCGCCCCGATGTACAACTTCACGGTCCCGACCCAGCTCAAGGCCTGGATCGACCGCATCGCCCAGGCCGGCCGCACCTTCCGCTACACCGAGACCGGCCCGGTCGGTCTGGCCGGCGGCAAGAAGGTCTACATCGCCTCGACGCGCGGCGGCGTCTACTCGACCAACGCCGCGATGAGCGCCCTGGACCACCAGGAGGCTTTCCTGCGCACCGTGCTGGGCTTCCTGGGCGTCACCGACGTGACGGTGATCCGTGCCGAGGGCGTCGGCATGGGTCCGGACGCCCGCGCCAAGGCGCTGGCGGCCGCCCAGCAGGAAATCGACGCCCTGGCGACCCCGGTCGCGGCGTAAGGGAAGTCAGTCCCCATTCAGTGTCCCCTCTCCCCTCCGGGGAGAGGGTTTAGGGTGAGGGGGTTGCGCGTGGCGGACCGTCCGGCACAAGCTCACCCCCCTCACCCGGCCCTCCGGGCCACCCTCTCCCCGGAGGGGAGAGGGAAGCTTCGCAACGCGCTTGCTTCAATTGGCCCCCATCGCTGCGCCGATCCGCCGGACCGCCTCGTCCAGGGGCAGGTCGAGGCGGGTGATGTTCTGCAGCTCCAGGAAGCGTGCCTCGTTCTTCGACAGTTCGCCCTCGATCACCGCCCAATGCCGGTCGGACGAGCGCTTGGCGATCTGGCGGGCGAAGGTGCGCTGGATTTCCTGGTCGAAGCGGCAGCCGAGATAGAGGAAGCTCCGGCCCGCCCGTCGTTCCTGCACGACGGCGGGGATCGGCGTCTGGATGTCGATTTCCGTCAGGATCTCGACAAAGTCGCTGTCGGAAATCAGGTAGTTTCCCGACGGCGTCGCACTGCCCGACGGCTTGTAGAGCAGGGTCTCCCAGCCGGACGCCGCGGCGGCTTCGACCTCCGCCCCGCCCGGCGCGTAGTATTTCACCCATTCGCCCACGCCCTGCGGGTGGGACAGGCCCTGGATCTGGCCCCAGCTCCGCCCCGCATCGGCGGTCAGCAGGCTGTCCAGCGTGTTGTCGTACCAGACATCGACGATCATCGGCGGGGCGGGCAGGGTGGCCAGCCATTGGTGCACCGGCGTCGCCGGGACCTCGCGCTTGAAGATCTCGTTCAGGATGCCGTCCAGCGTCTTGCGGTGGCGGCGCGATTCGATGAACTGGGCGACGGCGGTCAACTGGCTGCGGATGCGGCCCGGCGCGGCGACCTTGGCGTTCAGCCGCTGGGCCAGTTCCAGCGAATTGCGCGGGATCGGGCAGTCGGCCTCCGGCAGCAGCGCGAAGGCGCCCGGCCCGAGATAGGGCACCACGCCCCGCGCCTTCAGCGCCGCGGCGATTTCGGTGACGATGGTGTCCGTGTCCGTGCTGTCGAGGACGGCGGTGTCGGTCATGCTAACCCCGTTCGGCTGGCTGTTGCCCCCACCCTGGCCCTCCCCCGCTGGGCGGGGGAGGAGATTTGCGCTGGGAAAGGGGAAGCGTTTCACAAATAGATCGCCGCGCCCGCCCCTGTGTTGACGGTGGCGTCCTTCAGCGTGTCCACGATGAACTGCACTTCGTCGGCGGTGACCTTGTGGTGCAGCGGCAGGGCCAGCACGCGGTCCACCGTCTTCTGGCAGACCGGGCAGTCGGCCCGGCTGGCGCCGCGCTCCTGGTAATATTGCTGGGTGTAGAGCGCCTGCCCGTAGTCCGACGCCTCCACCTCGTGGGTGGCCAGATCCTCCAGCACCGCCTTGCGCCCCGACGCGGTGAAGCGGGTGCCGAGATGCACGGCGTAGACCATCGGGTGCACGTCGTCGGCGCCCGGCCCCTTGTAGGGTGGCTTGATGCCTTCGAAGGACGCCATGGCCGCCTCGTAGAAGCCGACCACCTCCCGGCGCTTCGCCAGGATCTCCGGCAGGCGCTTCAACTGGACGAGGCCCAGCGCGGCGGTGATGTTGCTCATGCCCGCCTGGAAGGGAATGGTCCGGGTGATGACCACCGTGTTGCGGTGCTCCGTCTCGCGGCGGCGCAGGTAGCGGAGCTGGTGGGCGAGGTTGCGGTCGTCGGTGACGATCATCCCGCCTTCGCCGGTCACCAGCACGCCGGGTTCGGAGAAGTCGAAGATGGCGCAGTCGCCGAAGCCGCCGACCAGCTTCCCCTTGTAGGAGGAGCCGATCGCCTCCGTCGAATCCTCGATCAGGATCAGCCCCTTGTCGGTGGCGAGCGCGCGCAGCTCGTCCCAGTGGGCGGGGTGGCCGTTGACGTTGCCGGCCAGGATGGCCTTGGTCCGCGGGGTGATCTTGGCCTCGGCCTTGGCCGGGTTGATGGTGTGCTGCCAGTAGTCGATGTCGACGAAGACCGGCTCCGCGCCGGCCAGCGCGATGGCGTGCTGCACCTGATGCCAGCCGAAGGGGGAGCAGAGAACCTCGTCCCCCGGCCCGATGCCGTAGGCCTTGAGGACCATCAGCGTGGCGATGGTGCCGCTGGACACCGCGACCGCGTGGGCGCGGCCGAGCCAGGCGGCGAAGGCCTGCTCGAACCCCTCCGTCATCCGCCCGTCGCCGAGGCTGCCGGAGGTGAGGATGCGGCTGATGACCGCCACCTCCGCCTCGGAAATGTCAGGGTCGATCAGCGGGATGTAATCGCCAAGCTCCGCGTCGTCTTCGGGCATTGTCATTCCGCGATCCTTTTCAGTCGTCCTCGTCCCGTTGCGCGATCACCACGCCGGTCGCCGTCTCCGGCTTGTTGGTGATGAGCCAGCAATGGTTGGTGCCGTCCACGAGGTAGAGGTTGAAGCCGGGCTCCTCCCGGAAGGCGTCCTCCGCCATCACCGCGGCGTGCGCCCCGGTGACGTTGGACAGGTCCGGGTGCGCCTCGCGCACGGCGCGGACGACGTTGTCGAGCCGGGTGCCGTCCGCGAAGAGTCTGCCGGCCAGGGCGGCGATGGCGTCGATCCGTTCCGGGGTCAGGGCCATGGCCGTCACTCCGCGCCGCGCTTCTTGGCTTCGACGGTGATGGGCAGGCGGGTGTCCGCCGGCATTTCCGGCAGGTCGAGCGTCCAGCCGTTGGCGACCTTGATCCAGCCGCCCCACAGGCCCGGCTTCTCCATCTCGGTGATGGGCTCCTCCAGGTCCTTCTTGGCGACGTAGATCGTGTATTGCTCACCGGCCTTGCGCACCATCACCTTCATGTCACTCTCCAGTCGTCGTGTGTTTGGCTGTCGTGGTTGCGGGTGTCAGGCCGCGATCCGCGCGTAGAGCGCGGGAAACTCGTTGAGGACCGATTCCACCTCCTCCGCCGTGCTGTAGCGGCTGAGGGAGAAGCGCAGGCTGGCCGCCGCCTCCGCCGGGGACAGGCCCATGGCGGTCAGGACGTGGCTCGGTTCGTTGCCGCCGGTGGCGCAGGCCGCCCCCATGGAGACGGCGATGCCGGCGCGGTCGAGCCGCATCAGCAGCTCCTCCGCGTCCAGCGGGCGGCCTTGCGGGTCGGCGAAGCGGATGTTGCTGGTGTTGGACAGGCGGTCCGCCCCCTCGCCGTTGACCCGGCTGCCCGGCCAGGCGGCGAGCACGCCGCGCTCCAGCCGGTCGCGCAGGATCGCCATGCCGCCGGCCTCCGCCACGGTGGCGGCGGCGCGGCCGGCGGCGGCGCCGAAGCCGACGATGGCCGGCACATTCTCCGTCCCGCCGCGGCGGTGGCGTTCCTGATGGCCGTGGATCAGCGGGGCGAAGGGCACGCCCTTGCGGATGTAGAGGGCGCCGATGCCCTTCGGCCCGTGCATCTTGTGGGCGGACAGGGTCAGCAGGTCGGCGTTCACCGCGTCCACCCGGATGGGCAGCCGCCCGGCGGCCTGCACCGCGTCGGTGTGGAACAGGGCGCCGCGCGCCTGGGCGATGTCGGCGGCGGCGCCGACCGGCTGGATCGCCCCGGTCTCGTTGTTCGCCCACATCACGGAGACCAGCGCCGTCTCCGCCGTCACCGCGTCGCGCAGGTCGGCGAGCGCGATGGTGCCGCTGCCGTCCACCGGCAGGACGGTGACCCGCCAGCCCTGCCGCTCCAGATCCCCGGCCAGCATGAGGGTCGAGGGATGCTCGACCGCCGTGGTGACGAGGTGGCGGCGTTCCGAACGCTCCGCCGCGACGGCGCGCAGCGTGCCGAGCAGGGCCGTGTGGTTGGCCTCCGTCGCGCTGGCGGTGAACAGGATGTCCGCGGCCTTCGCGCCGACCAGCGCCGCCACCTGGGCGCGCGCCTCGCCCACCGCCCGCTTGGCGGCCATGCCGGCGGCGTGCGGGCTGGAGGGGTTGCCGTACTCTCCGAACAGGTGCGGCAGCATCGCCTCCCGCACCTCGGGCGCCAGCGGGGTCGTCGCGTTGTTGTCGAGATAGATCATGGGTCCATCGCAGGCCGTGGCACGGAGGGGGCGGTCAGTCCATCACGCCGGGGACGCCGCGGCGGCGGCCGTCGGCGGGGGCGATCTCCTCCTCCAGGCAGCCGACGACGACGCCAGCCGGGAACTCCACCAGATAGACGGGGATCTGCGTGCCCTCGGCATGGCCGATGCGCACGATGATGCCGGGCGTGCCCTTCGGGGCCAGCAGGGCGCCGTCCTCGGCGTTGGGGTGGCTGCCGTCGTTGTGGAGGTCCACCGTGGCGGTGACCGCCAGGCCCCAGTCGTAGAGCGGTTCGCGGGGCGGGATGAAGCCGGGCTTCTTCGCTTCGGTAACGGCGTCGCTCATCGCGTGCTCCTCAGGCGGAAGGGTCACTGTGGGGAAAAATCACTGGGGGTCGTTGCAGTGGGCATCGACCAGTTCGAGTTCCTTGGCGCGCATGCCGACGATGATGCGCTTCTCGTAAAAATCGACGCCGTAGATGTAGTACATCTGCAGGTAGGTGCCGATCGACTTCACATAGCCGATGTCCCCGGTGCGGATCAGGAAGTCGCCCATCGGGCGTCCGGGGTAGGTGCCGTCGTTGCGCACGTCGCGAAGGGCACGGACCTTCTGGCCCTCCTCGAAGGCGGGGCGGTCTTCCAGTTCGATCGTTTCGTTCGGATCGCGGGCGCGCTCGCGCATTCGGTGCTCCTTGTTCCGGTCGGTCGGGGGCCGGTCAGTCGGGGATCAGGTCGCCGGTGGCGGGCAGTCCGGCGCGGCGCTTCTGCGCCACGGTGCGGACGTCGTCCACCGGGTCCTCGGTCAGCGGGGCGAGGTCTTCGGGCGGCAGGCGGCTGGCGACGACGAAGCGCACGCACCAGTCGGTATCCTGGATCAGCGCGGCCAGCTTTTCCGGCGGCAGGCGGCGGGCGACGACCATGCGCACCCGGGCGCTGTCGTCCCAGGCCATGCTCATCAGCCAGTCCAGCCCGATGCGGTTGGCGACCTCCAGCCGGATTTCCGGGTCCTCGTCGTGCATCATCGCCGGCAGCATGCCCTCGGGCACACGGCGGGCGACGCGCAGGCGGACGGAATAGTCGGGGTCGCGCATCAACGGCGAGAGGTCGGCGTCTTCCAGCCGGGAGGCGACGGCGATGCGCACCTCGCGGTCGGGGTCGCCGCGCATCTTCAACAGCAGGCGGCGGGGCAGGCGGCGGGCGACGGCGGCGCGCACCGTCTCGTCGGGGTCATCCATCAGCCGCGGCACGATGAAGATCGGCGCGAAGCGGGCGGCGTTGGCGCGGACCTCGAAATAGGGGTGGTCGAGATGCTCGCCCGCCAGATCGTCGTTCCATTGGAAGAAGCGCTGGATGCGCTTGGCGTAGCGGTCCTGCACGCAGGCGCGCAGCGGTTCGCAGCGCCCCTCGGCCAGACGGTCGCGGTAGGCGCAGCCGTCGCAATCGACGGGGTTGCCCAGCCAGTCCAGAGCCTTGTCGATGTCGTCGCTCATGCGTCGTCGTCCTCCGGGCCGGCTTCATGGCGGCCAGCTTCATGACGATCCGCGACGGCGAGCAGGCGGGTGGCTCCGAAGCGGTCCTTCGGGTCCAGGTCCCGGACCTTGTTCAGGGCCTCGCGCCCTTCGGCCAGACGGCCCAGGCGCAGATGCAGGTAGCCGACCGCGGTCAGGGCGAACAGGAACAGGCGCGGGGCCGGCTCCAGACCGGCGAAGTCGCCGTGATCCGGGCTGACCATGCGCCAGTCGGTGTGGTTCAGGCCGATGGCCGCCATGGCGTGGCCGAGCATCCGCTCGCCGTAGAGCAGGGCGGTGTCCAGATTCGCCTTGTAGAAATGGAACTTGTAATGGCCGAGATCGACCAGCCGGTGCCCCGGCGCCAGTTCGGCGGCGCGGGCGAGGTAACGCTGCGCCGCTTCGGCGTCGGCGTGGCTGGCGGCGGCGAGATGCAGGAACCGCTCCGCCTCGGGCGGCAGGTCGCCGCCGTAGTAACGGCGGTTGAGCCAGCCTTCATCCACCTCGTCCAGCATGGCGGTGCGCTCCATGGACACCCTCTCCCGTGATGGGACGGGAGAGGGGTTTCGGGCGATCAGGCCGGGACGCAGCAGTCGGCCGGGCAGACCGAGGCGCATTGCGGGCTGGAGAACTGGCCCTTGCACTCGGTGCACAGGTCCGCGTTGATGGCGTAGGCGCCCTTCTTGAAGCTGATGGCGTTGTTCGGGCACTCGGCCTCGCAGGCGCCGCAGGCGGTGCAGTCGGAAGCCTTGATCTTGTAAGCCATGACACTCTCCTCGCAGGTGGGGCGGCTGTTGCGGTGGGCCGCCGGGTAAATCCGTGGGTTCTGGTCGGTCTCTTGGGTATCAGGCGCGCCGGGCGGTGAAGGCGCCGGTGCGGATCACCGCGTCCTGTCCCTCGCGCGCGTTGATCGCACCTTGGCCGAGGCGCTCGGCGTAGTCCTTGAAGTAGGTCAATGCCGACTCCTCGATGTATTCGAAGGCGAAGCGGTCAACCGGCTCGATGCCCGCGTCCTTGAGGTTCTGCGACGGGCAGCCGCCGATCTTGGCGACGAAGACCGCGGTGCAGTCGTTGATCGCCGACAGCACGCCGCCCAGCGCGTCCTCATCGCCAGAGCCGCCTTCGCAATACTGGTCGACGCGGCGGTGGCCGACGAACTTGGCGCCCTTCGGACCGACCTCGTAGATCTGGAATTCCTTGGCGTGGCCGAAATGCTCGTTGATGCGCTCGCCGCCCTTGGTGGCGACGGCGATCAGGATCGGCTGCGCTTCGGTGCCGACCGTCTCGGCCACATCGGCCTGCGCGGCGGCCTTGGCGGCGTGGCGCCCGGCGCGCTCGCCCTCGACATGCTCGCGGTAGGTGCGGGCGGCCTCCTGGTCGTACTCGACCTCGCCCATCGCCTCGATGCGGTCGATGGTGAATTCGGACCCGCGGTCCTCGCCGAGCAGGCCGACCGCGTC
Source organism: Azospirillum sp. TSH58 (assembly GCF_003119115.1). NCBI lineage: Bacteria > Pseudomonadati > Pseudomonadota > Alphaproteobacteria > Rhodospirillales > Azospirillaceae > Azospirillum > Azospirillum sp. TSH58. The sequence goes on along the minus strand of NZ_CP022364.1, from coordinate 864,477 downwards.
GGCGCGGCACTGGCGGCAGTGGCGCATCAGCTTGGCCCCGCCCTCGCACTGGTCCTGCAGGACCTTCAGTTCCTGGGCGGTCGGGCCGCGCTGGCCGGTCAGGCCGAAATGCGTGCCGTGCGCCGGGTCGGAGATCAGCGGCATGATGTTGTGCAGGAAGGCGCCGCGCGACTTCACCGCCTTGTTCACGTCCATCAGGTGCTCGTCGTTGATCCCCGGGATCATGACGGAGTTCACCTTCACCAGGATGCCGCGCGACGTCAGCATCTCCAACCCGAGCATCTGGCGCTCGTGCAGGATCTTGGCGGCGTCCAGGCCGGTCCAGCGCTTGTGGTCGTGGAAGATCCAAGGGTAGATGTGCTGCCCGACCTCCGGATCGACCATGTTGATGGTGATCGTGACGTGGTCGATGTTGTAGTTCGCGATGGTGTCCACATGGTCGGGCAGGGCCAGACCGTTGGTGGACAGGCACAGCTTGAGGTCCGGCGCCTTTTTCGCCAGCATCTCGAAGGTCTTGAAGGTGTTCCGGCCACCCGCCGCCAGGCTGTCGCCGGGGCCGGCGATGCCGATGACGGAGAGCTGCGGGATCTCCTTGGCCACCGCCATGATCTTGCGGAGCGCCTGATCGGGGGTCAGCTTCTCGGAGACCACGCCCGGCCGGCTCTCGTTCGAGCAGTCGTATTTGCGGTTGCAGTAGTTGCACTGGATGTTGCAGGCCGGCGCCACCGCGACGTGCATGCGGGCGAAATAGTGATGCGCCTCCTCGGAGTAGCAGGGATGGTTCTTCACCTTCTCCCACACCTCCGGCGCCATGTCGGCGGGGCCGTCCGACGACCCGCAGGAGGAGGACGCGCAGCCGGAGGCGGCGGCGGGCGGCGCCTCGGCGGGGGCCCTCAGCTCACCCACGCCCAGGATGCTGTCGAGCGAAATAACGTTGGCCATCGTCCACTCCCTTCCCAGCCGCGCCGTCGGCGCCCTTGGTGGGGTCTTTAAAAGCAAGTTCGGGGCCAAACGGATGAATTGTTAAGTTTCAGTGGGTTATAGGAGTGTGTCGGGCCTGCGGACCATGTCGGCAATCCGACAAAGGCGGACAAAGCCAAACAATCGCCGACAAACACGCGGCCTGTCGGGGACCCGACACGGGGGCGGCAATCGTGTCTGAAGTCCCCTCTCTACTCCGGGGAGAGGGTTAAGAAGGCCGACTGCGTTGCCCTATGATAGGGGCTGTCACGCGCTCCCGACCTGGAAGGTCAGGACATGGTCCTCGTCCGGCCGCAAGGGCTCTCCCCCGAAGCCGATCAGCCCTCGGCCGGTCAGCTTCGTCGAATCGCGGCGCAGCAGCAGGGAGGGGGAGTCGCCCGTGCGGATGAAGGTGCCGTTGGTCGAATGGTCGGTCAGCAGGAAGCCGCCGCGGCTGAAATCGATCACCGCGTGCTGGCGGGAGGTCCGGCGCGACGGGACGCGCAGGCCGCAGCTCTCGTCGCGCCCCACCGTGACGCGCGGCAGCAGCGGTGTCAGCGTCGCGTCGGCGCCGCGTCCGGACAGGCGCAGGGACGGCAGGCCGCGCCCCCGGCCGGGTTCGGACAGGGGCAGCCCGACGGTGGCGTTGTCCTCGGCCTCCGGCGCGGCGTCGCCGTCGCGGATCTGGTGGACGCGGACCGGGGCCGCCTTTCCTTTCACCGCGACGCTGTTCAGAAGGCGGGCCCGTTTGCGCAGGGGAGGGGAGAGGCGGTCGACCAGATCGTCGGTCGCCAGGATCTCGCCGGGGCGGGCGATGGACTCCAGCCGGGCGGCGACGTTGCAGGCGTCGCCGTAGAGGTCGTCGGGACCGGCGATCACCGGGCCAAAATGCAACCCGGCGCGCAGACGCAGCCCGAACTCCCCTTGCCGCTCCATCATGGCGAGCGCGGAGCGGGTGGCGCCGTCGCTCATGGGGAAGCAGGCCAGCAGCCCGTCGCCCAGGCTTTTCACCACCCTGCCGTCGTTCTCCCCGACGATCCGGCGCAGCCCTTCCAGCACCCGCAGGGTCAGCGCCGCCGCCTTGCGGTCGCCCGCCAGTTCATAAAGCAGCGTGCTGTCGGCGATGTCCACGAAGAGGAGCGCGAGAGGCTTTTCCATAAATCTGCGGCAACCGGGAAGAGTGCAAGGAGGTTAGCATACCCTCGAACACCTGTCCCGGTTGCGCAGCATCATGTCCCCCCGCTCCCGTGGGGAGAGGGGCGCCGGGCGGCGCTGCGCCCCTCAGAAGCGCTTGATCTCGATGTTGTACTTGCGCAGGGCGTAGCTCACCTGACGGGTCGTCATGCCGAGCAGGCGCGCGGCCTTGGCCTGCACCCAGCCGGTGCGCTCCATCGCCCAGAGCAGGCGGTCGCGCAGCGATCCCGACTCCGGCTCGTCCAGCGGCACCTCGGCGGCGGGCGGCGGAGCGGCATTGGCAACCGATGCGGGTGCGGGAGCCGCGGCGGCGGGCGCGCTCGGCTCGGGCAGGGGCAGCGGGATCAGGGGGACCGGAACCACCGGCTGGGCGGCGCCGCAGACCGGCGACGGCCCGGCGGAACAGCCCGACGCGCAGGCCGGCCACGCACCGCCGCCGGCACCCGCCGGTTCCGGCACCGGGGCGGGCATGGCCGGGGTCTTCGGCGCGTTGGCCGGCGCCGGAACGCCGGGGCGTCCGGGAGGAGCGCGGTTGACGGCCCCCGGCCCCATGGACGGGGCGAGGCCGCCGACCGACGCGCCCAGCGTGCGGTACTGGAACAGGACGGAGGAGTTGCAGAGGTTGAGACTGCAGGACAGGGACTCGGTGCGGATGATGCCGTCGCGCGACTGGGTGGCCGCGCGCTCGATACAGTTCTCCAGCTCGCGCACGTTGCCGGGCCAGGTGCAGCGGTTCAGCACCTCCAGCGCCTCGTCCTCCATGACGAGGGTCATGCCGTTGTCCTTGGCGAACTTCGCCACGAAATGGCGGGCCAGCGGGCCGATGTCCTGGCGCCGTTCGCGCAGCGGCGGCAGGTGGATGGTCACCACGTTGATGCGGAAATACAGGTCGGCGCGGAACTTGCCGTGGCCGACCGCCTCCTCCAGGTTCAGGTTGGTGGCGCAGATCAGCCGGACGTCGGTCTTGATGGTCTTCGACCCGCCGACCCGCTCGAACTCCTGCTCCTGCAGCACGCGCAGCAGCTTGGCCTGGAAGTTGGGCGAGATGTCGCCGATCTCGTCGAGGAACAGCGTGCCGCCCGACGCCAGCTCGAAGCGGCCCTTGTGGTCCTTCTGCGCGCCGGTGAAGGCGCCCTTCTCGTGGCCGAACAGCTCCGATTCCAGGAGCGATTCCGGCAGGGCGGCGCAGTTCACGCGGATGAAGGGGGCATCCTTGCGCGGCGACATGTTGTGGATGGCCCGCGCGATCAGCTCCTTGCCGGTGCCGCTCTCGCCGCGGATCAGCACGGTGGATTTGAAGGGCGCCACCCGGTGGACCTGGGCCATCACCTCCAGCATGTTGGGGCTGGTGCAGACCACGTCGTTGATCGGGGCGGCGACCGGCCGCAGCTCCTTCTGCATGCGGAAGGTTTCCCGCATCATGAAGCGGCGTTCCTCGGCCACGGTGCGGTGCAGCCGCACGGTCTGGCCGATCAGGTTGGCGACCATGGTCAGGAAGCGCACGTCGCTGCCGAAATGGCCCTGCGGCCCTTCGTCGGAGATGCGGTCGATGGTCAGCACGCCGACGACCACGCCCGCCGCCTTGATCGGCACGCCGACCAGGGAGGCCACCTGCTCATCCAGATCCTCGCGCCCGCCGGTGCGGTTGAGGAACAGCGGTTCCTCCGCCAGATTGGGAACGACGGCGGGCATGCCGGTCTTCAGGATGCGGCCGGTGATGCCTTCCCCGTCGCGGAATTCGATCTGGGCCGCGGCATCGTTCGACAGGCCGTTGGCGGCGACGAGACGCAGCACATTGTCCTCGCCGACCAGATAGACGCGCCCGCGGTGCATCTGCAGCTGGTAGGCCAGCGCGCGAAGCACCTCGCGCAGGGTCTGCTGGAGGTCGAGAGAGGAACCGAGGATCTTGCTGACCTCATAGATGGTCAGCAGCTCCAGGTTCGACGTGGACTGGCGCATTGCACCCGGCATGATCGACACCCCCTGCTCAACCGGGACTCCGGACGCCGCGCACCAGCGCGCTCGTCGATCCGATCCCGGCACGGCGCCTTGAACCGTTCCTCCCGGGGTGGGGTGTGCGCTCGTTTCTGATCGGCGCCTTTGACCACCGGTGCGCCCGCCGCGCGTGCTTCCGTGACAAGCCGTTCGCGCTGCGGACTGTCGAAAGTTTCGGAAACTCTCGGTCGAAAGGCAAGCCCTTTTGCATATCAGTTGCTGCGGCGCACAATGACTTATGGCTGCGTCAGAACGGCGCAACCCTTGAGAAAACTGGTGTTTCCGCCGTTCCTGGACTAATAACTGACTGGTCAGTAATATTTTCTCCACCCCGGAGGACGGCATGCCGGAGGATGATCCCGCCGTTCCGCGCTGGCGCCGCCGGAAGGAGGCGCGCCCCCGGGAGATCGTCGACGCGGCCCTGACCGTCTTCGGCGAGCGCGGCTTCGCGGCCGCCCGGCTGGAGGACGTCGCGGCGCGGGCCGGGGTCAGCAAGGGCACGCTCTACCTCTACTTTCCGAACAAGGAGGAGCTGTTCAAGGCGGTGGTCCGCGAGGCCATCCTGCCGAACCTGGACATGGCCGAGCGCCTGCTGGCCGGGGCGCAGGGGCCGAGCTTCGCCGTGCTGGAAACGCTGCTGACCCTTTTCGCGACGCGCATCCTGAAATCCCGCGCCGCGGCCATCCCCAAGCTGGTCATCGCCGAGGCCGGCAATTTCCCCGATCTCGCACGCTTCTATTATGATGAGGTGATCCGCCGCGCCTTCGCCCTGCTGGCGGCGGTGCTGGAGCGCGGCATGGCGCGCGGGGAGTTCCGCCGGGTGGACGTCGATTCGACCGTCCGCCTGATCGTCGCGCCGATGCTGATGAGCGCGCTGTGGCGCTCCTCCTTCGAAGCGCTGGAGGGCCGCCCGCCGGACGTGGCGGCGCTGCTGGCCGCCCACCTCGACGCGCTGCGCCGGACGCTCGCCCCGGAGGGAGGGCCGCCGTCATGAGCTGGATCGCCGAAACGCTGGCGGCGGCCTTGTCCGTCCTCGGTCTGGGCGGCGGGGACGCCATGCCGCTGGCTCACGGCTATGCCGAGGGCGAGTATCTGCGGATCGCCGCCCCGGTGGCCGGGACGCTCGACACGCTGGCGGTGACGCGCGGCGGGTGGGTGGAAGCGGGCGCGCCCCTGTTCGCGCTCGACCGCACCAGCGCGCGGGCCGAGCGCGAGCGGCTGTCCGCCGCGCTGGCGCAGGCGCGGGCGCAGCTGGCCGACCTGCGGACCGGCAAGCGTCCCGATGAGCTGGCGGTGGTCGCCGCCCAGCGCGTGCAGGCCGAGGCCGCGCTGCGCTATTCCGAAGCGGAGCTGGCGCGGCAGCAGACCCTTGTGGCGCGCAAGGTCAGCTCCGACGACCGGCTCGACGCCGCCCGCGCCACCCGCGACCGCGACCGCGCGCGGCTGGAGGAGCTGACCGCGCAACTGGCCGTCTCCAACCTGCCGGCCCGTCCCGACCAGATCCACGCCGCCGAGGGCGCCGTGGCCCAGGCGGAGGCGGCGCTGGCCCAGGCGGACAAGCGTCTCGCGGAACTGGCCCCGCCGGCGCCCGAGGCGGCGCTGGTCGAGGACACGCTGTTCAATCCCGGCGAATGGGTGCCGGCGGGCGCTCCGGTGGTCTCGCTGCTGCCGCCGGGGAAGCGGAAGCTGGTGGTCTTCGTTCCGGAGCCGCTGATCGCCCGCGTCCGTCCGGGGGAGCGGGTGACGGTGCGCTGCGACGGCTGTCCGCCCGGCCTGTCGGCGCGCGTGACCCATGTGGCGCCGCGGGTGGAATACACCCCGCCGGTGATCTACAGCGTCGGCAGCCGCGAGAAGCTGGTGTTCCGTGTCGAAGCGCGGCTGGAGGACGGGGCTGCGCTCAACCCCGGTCTGCCCCCCGGTCTGCCCCCCGGTCTGCCGGTGGACGTGGAACTGCCGCCATGACCGGAGAGCCCGCCATCGACGTGCGCGGTCTGGTCAAGCGCTTCGGCACCAAGACGGTGGTGGACGGCTTCTCCATCCGGGTGGCGCGCGGGCAGATCTACGGCTTCCTGGGGCCGAACGGGTCGGGCAAGACGACGACCATCCGCATGCTCTGCGGGCTGCTGACCCCCGACGCCGGGGAGGGGACCTGCCTCGGGCTCGACATCCGCCGCCAGAGCGCCGCCATCAAGCGGCAGGTCGGCTACATGACCCAGAAGTTCAGCTTCTGGGAGGATCTGAGCATCGCCGAAAATCTGGAGTTCGTCGCCCGCATGTACGGGCTGCCGGACCGGCGGGCCAAGGTCGCGGCGGCGCTGGAGCGGCTGGGGCTGGGCAACCGGCGGGCGCAGCTCGCCGGGGAGCTGTCCGGCGGCTGGAAGCAGCGTCTGGCGCTGGCCGCCTGCATCCTGCACGAGCCGAAGCTGCTGCTGCTCGACGAGCCGACCGCCGGGGTGGACCCCAAGGCGCGGCGGGAGTTCTGGGACGAGATCCACCGGCTGTCCGGCGACGGGCTGACCGTGCTGGTAAGCACCCATTACATGGACGAGGCGGAGCGCTGCCACGCCATCGCTTACCTCGCCTACGGCCGGCTGATGACCCAGGGCAGCGTGGAGGAGGTGATCGCCAGGTCCGGGCTGGTCACCTACGAGGTCGGCTGGCGCGGGTCGGAGGGGCCGGACCTCGGGCGTGTCGCGGCGGCGCTGCGGGACTGCCCCGGTGTCGAGATGGTCGCCGCCTTCGGCGCCCGGCTGCATGTCAGCGGCGGCGGCGGCGCGGATCTGGAGGAGGCATTGCGCCCCTGGGCCGGCGACTCGGGCCTGCTGGTGCGGCGGACGGAGCCGACGCTGGAGGACGTGTTCATCCATCTGATGAACCGCAGCACGGACAACTTCGCATGACCGCGCCGCCGGTGGGCAGGGCAAGGCCGCCCCCGCACCGTGGCGACAGCCGGTGCAGGGGCGGCGCGCGGTCACTCGATCGACGCGGAGGTCACGCCGGTGTTCTTGTTCCAGCGCAACGTCAGCTTGGAGATCTTGCAGAGATTCAGGTTCTGCCAGACCGCCGACTCGCCGTCGTCGTAGATGACCTTCATGTCCCACTTGCAGGTCTTCTCGGCCTTGGCGAAGCTCAGTTCGAACTCCTCGCCGTCGTCGAGGACGTCACGGCCGAGGATGTCTTCATCCCACTTTTCGTTGGCGGACTCGCTGACATAGATGTGCTTCAGCGCGTAGCCGGTCTCATTCGCGATGGTGAAATCCTGTTGCCCGGCCAGCGCGGCGCCATGGAGCAGAAACAGGGCGGCTACGGCCGCGGCACTCTTGGCAAGAATAGATGTCACGTTATGTCTCCCGCATACGAGTTAATCCTTGCGGACGGTGCTTGAAGCAATTTCCATATGTCAATGGCTGCCAAATCGCCCGGTGCGGGGCCGAAGTAAACGGTTGTGTTTCATTTTTGAAATGCACGGTCAGGGAGGGGCGCCATGGCGCGGTTTTCCTTTGCGCGCTTCGTCGCGGTGATGGTGAAGGAGTTCATCCAGATGCGGCGCGACCGGCTGACCTTCGCCATGATGGTGGGGGTGCCGGTGCTCCAGCTCGTGCTGTTCGGTTTCGCCATCAACTCCGACCCGAAAAGCCTGCCGACCGCCGTCCACGCCGCCGACTCCAGCCCCTTCGCGCGCACGCTGGTGTCGGTCATGGCGAATTCCGGCTATTTCGACGTGACCCGCGGCGGCGCCAGCCCGGAGGAGCTGGACCGTCTGCTGGCGGAGGGGCGGGTGCAGTTCGCCGTCACCATCCCGGTCGGCTTCGCCCGCGACCTGCAGCGGGGCGAGCGGCCGGTCCTGCTGGTCGAGGCCGACGCGACCGATCCGGCGGCGACCAGCAACGCGCTGGCCGCCCTGTCCACCCTCGCGCGGCAGGCGCTGGACCCCGACCTGACCGGGCCGCTCGCCCATCTGCGCTCCACCCCCGACCCGGTCGAGCTGCGGGTCCACCGCCGCTACAACCCGGAAGGCATCACCCAGTACAATGTGGTGCCCGGCCTGATGGGCGTGGTCCTGACCATGACCATGGTGATGATGACCGCGCTGGCCGTCACCCGCGAGCGGGAGCGTGGGACGATGGAGAACCTGCTGGCGATGCCCGTCCGCCCGTTCGAGGTGATGCTGGGCAAGATCGTGCCCTTCATCCTGGTCGGCTACATCCAGGTCGTCATCATCGTCCTGGCGGCCCGGCTGCTGTTCGGCGTGCCCATCGTCGGCAGCCTGGCCCTGCTGTCCGCCGTGCTGGTGCTGTTCATCGCCGCCAATCTGGCGGTGGGGTTCACCTTCTCCACCGTGGCGAAGAACCAGCTCCAGGCGATGCAGATGTCCTTCTTCTTCTTCCTGCCGTCGATGCTGCTGTCCGGCTTTATGTTTCCCTTCCGCGGCATGCCCGGCTGGGCGCAGGCGGTGGGGGAGATCCTGCCGCTGACCCATTTCCTGCGCATCGTCCGCGGCATCCTCCTGAAAGGCAACGGTCCGGCGGAGATCGCGGGGGAGGTGGCGGCGCTGCTGCTCTTCCTGGCGGTGGTCACGGTCGTCGCGCTGAAACGCTACCGGCAGACCTTGGACTGAGCAGTAACGGGGGGCGGGCGTGCTCCGTCATCGTCGCCGCCCGGCGTCGGCGTCAAGTCGAAATCGGTTGTGACATGAGCGTGAGCCTCACGTTTCGTTAAGGAACATTGGCTCTAATCTTTCCCGATTGGCGGTCCGTGGGGGAAGATGATGGGGCGCTTGGCGATTGGTCCGACGATCGGGATTCTTGCAGCGGCCCTGATCGCCGCTGCTCTCGCCGGACCGGCCGAGGCCGGATCCCACAAGAAGAAGAAGCCCGCGCCGCCGGCCCCCAATTCCATCGCCTGGAGCCAGGTGAGCGGCCCCGCCCTTGGCCCGGCCCAATCCATCGGCGGCTACGCCGCGGGTTGCATCACGGGCGCGCAGGCCCTGCCCGCGGAGGGCACCGGCTATCAGGTGATCCGCCTGTCGCGCCAGCGCTTCTACGGCCACCCGGAACTGATCGACTATCTGAAGGGCTTCGGGCGGAAGGTCGCGGCGGCCGGGCTGGGGACCGCGCTGATCGGCGACATGGGGCAGGCGCGCGGCGGCCCGATGAGCTTCGGCCACGCCAGCCACCAGATCGGGCTGGACGCCGACGTCTGGCTGCGGCTCGACCACCCGCCGATGGGGCGCAACGCCCGGGAAGGCCTGAGCGAAATCAAGTACGTCGATTACGGGCGCGTCCGCGTCACCGAGGATTGGTCGGAACGGCAGGCCCAACTCGTCCGCATCGCCGCCAGCGACCCGCGGGTGACCCGCATCTTCGTCAACCCGGCGATCAAGCTCGCCATGTGCCGCCACTCCTGGCCGGACCGCGCCTTCCTGCGCAAGCTGCGGCCCTGGCACGGCCATGACGGGCACATGCACATCCGGCTGGGCTGCCCGGCGGGAAGCCCGCAATGCGAGGACCAGCGCGACATTCCCGACGGCGACGGCTGCGGCGACGAGGTCGCGTCCTGGCTCGGCTCGGTCTATCCGGTGGTGGAGAGGCACAACGGCAAGCCGCAGCCGCGCTACGTCAGCATTCCGCCCGCCTGCACCGCGGTGCTGCGCGCCGCCGGGACGCGGGTCGCCGCCATCGACGATTCGCACACGGAGAAGGCGTTACGGTAATGTGACGCAGGATTTTGCGCTTGCACGAACGGAGCGCCCGGATACTGTGAAAGTCGGAATGAATTCGTTCGCATCGCGGAAAACCAGGTCCGCCCTGCGAAGGAACCGGTCGTCCGGCGGTCCAGGCAACGGGGCAGGCGCGAAGGCGATGAGCGATAAGAGCGGACACGATCACGCGGGCGCTCCCCGCATCACGCTCAAGACCCGCCTTCATGCATGGTGGGAGGGGTACGACCTCTCCGGCCTGAAGGGCAAGGGCGGGGAAGAGGGCGGCAAGCCGCCGTCCGCCGCCGCTCCGGCCCAGCCCGCCGCGCGGGGCCACGGCCCGGGCTTGAACCGCTGGGGCAAACCGCTGTGGAGCGCCACGCGGATCGAAGTGGCGGAGAAGCTGTGGGGCGAAGGCTTCAACACGCCGGGCGGCCACGACCACATCCCCTATCTGGTGAAGCCGCTCGGCCTCAACCCGGCGATGAGCGTCCTGGACCTGTCCGCCGGCTTGGGCGGCACCAGCCGCACCATGGCGAGCAAGTACGGCTGCTGGGTCACCGGGCTCGAGGCGTCGGAGTCTCTGGCGAAGGAGGGGATGATCCGTTCCTTCAAGGAGGGACTGGAGAAGAAGGCCCCGATCGAAACCTACGACCCGGAGAATTTCAGCTACGCCAAGCGCGTGGACGCCATCGTCTACAAGGAGGGGATGTTCTCCGTCGACGGCAAGGACCAGCTGTTCGACGGAATGGAGCTGGCCCTGAAGCCGCGCGGCCATCTGCTGATGACCGATTACGTGATCGACCCGGCGCTGGCCGGGGCCAGGGCCGTCCAGGTCTGGTGCGACAAGGAGCCGATGCAGCCCCATCTGTGGTCCAAGGACCAGATGGCCGCCGCCTTCGCCCAGCGGAACCTGGACCTGCGGATCGCCGAGGACATCACCGACACCCACCGCGGCCTGATCGTGAGCGCCATCCAGGGGCTGGTCGAGCATCTGGAGCGCCATCATCTGGACCACGGGACCAAGCTCGCCGTGATGGACGAGGTGGAGCTGTGGGTCCGCCGCGTCTCCGCCATCGAGGCGGGGATGCGGGTCTGTCGTTTCTACGCGCTGAAGCCGGCGGAGTAGCGTCGAAACGGCCGCATCCTGCGGGAAACGCAACCGCGACGGGGGCCGTTGACAGCGGGGGTGCGCCGCACTATGGTGCGCGCCTTCGATCGAGCCGCCGACCGACCAGGATGAAGAACTATGAAGATCGTTAACTCTCTGAAGTCGATGAAGACGCGCCACAAGGCCTGCCGCGTGATCCGCCGCAAGGGCCGCGTCTACGTCATCAACAAGCAGAACCCGCGCTTCAAGGCCCGCCAGGGCTGAGACCGGCGGCTGGGTCCGCCCGGCCGACGAGCTAGGTGTTGATGCACGCGACGCCGCGCCGTTCCCCTGGGACGGCGCGGCGTCGCGTTTTGGTGCACCCCACGATTTTGGTGCACCCCACGATTTTGGTGCACCCCACGATTTTGATGTACCCGACGAATCGTCAGTCCTGCAGGCGCGGGAACACACCGCCGACGGCAATGCAGTATTGCAGGCCGGGTGCGGGCGATTCCAGCCTCGGCAAAGCGAAATCCTTCTCGCCGTCGCCGCCATAGGTCGTGCCGAGCAGCGAGAACAGCGCAATGAAATGGTTGACCGAGAGCAGGCGCCCATCCGCCGGCAACCAGCCGAGGGGCAGCCTAGCGTATGAGAACAGGCGGATCTCGCCGATATAGACGTCGATTTCAGGATTGCCGGGGTGCATTCGCTTGTCTCCGTTCCGTGTCATTCGCAAGGGCGTGGTTTGTCAGCCGGCGCGGCGCGCAGCGGTTCTCCTTTTATCGGTTGCCGTAAAAATAGCAATCAGGACGCCGGATTTCCGTCAAGGTTGAGGGGTGTGTGCCGGTCGGCGGCCGGAAGCGTTGCAAGCGGGGACTGGCATCGGTCCCCTTCCGATGTTACCTGTGGAATGGAACGCCGCGGGAACAATCCGGGCGACGGAACCTGGGGGAGGACGGCCGGCCATGCGGATGCCCGCGCCCGACGACGGCGTCATCGCGCGCCGACGCGAAATCATCGCAGCGCTGCGGACCATCGTGCCCGGCGAAGGCGTGATCGCCGACGAAAGCGAACTGCGCGCCTATGAATGCGACGGTCTGACCGCCTATCGCCAGCTTCCCATGGTGGTTGTGCTCCCCAGCACGGTGGAGCAGGTGAGCCGGGTGCTCAGGACCTGCAAGGAGATGGGGGTGAAGGTGGTGCCGCGCGGCGCCGGCACCTCCCTGTCGGGCGGCGCGCTGCCGCTGGCCGATGGCGTGCTGCTGGGGATGGGCAAGTTCAACCGCATCCTGGACATCGACTTCGCGAATCGCTGCGTGGTGACCCAGCCGGGGGTGACCAACCTCGGCATTTCCAACGCGGTGGCGCATGAGGGCTTCTATTACGCGCCCGACCCCTCCAGCCAGATCGCCTGCACCATCGGCGGCAACATCGCGGAGAATTCCGGCGGGGTGCATTGCCTGAAATACGGGCTGACCACCAACAACGTGCTGGGGCTGGAGATGGTGCTGATGGACGGCACCATCCTGCGGCTGGGCGGCAAGCATCTCGACGCCGGCGGCTACGACCTGATGGGCGTCGTCACCGGCTCCGAAGGGCTGCTGGGGGTGGTGACCGAGGTCACGGTGCGCATCCTCAAGAAGCCGGCCACCGCCCGCGCCGTGCTGATCGGCTTCCCGACCAGCGAGCAGGGCGGCGACTGCGTGGCCGCCATCATCGCGGCCGGCATCATCCCCGGCGGCATGGAGATGATGGACCGGCCGGCCATCCACGCGGCGGAGGATTTCGTCCATGCCGGCTACCCGCTGGACGTCGAGGCGCTGCTGATCGTCGAACTGGACGGCCCGGCGGCGGAGGTCGACCATCTGATCGAGCAGGTCGCGGAGATCGCGCGGTCCAAGGGCTGCTGCTACTCCCGGGTCTCGACCTCGGAGGAGGAGCGGCTGTCGTTCTGGGCCGGGCGCAAGGCGGCGTTCCCGGCGGTGGGGCGCATCAGCCCCGACTATTACTGCATGGACGGCACCATCCCGCGCAAGGCGCTGCCCCTGGTGCTGCACCGCATGCAGGAGATGTCGGGCCGCTACGCCCTGCGGGTCGCCAACGTCTTCCACGCGGGCGACGGCAATCTGCACCCGCTGATCCTCTACGACGCCAACAAGCCGGGCGAGCTGGAGCGGGCGGAGGCCTTCGGCAACGACATCCTGCGCCTGTGCGTCGAGGTCGGCGGCGTGCTGACCGGCGAGCATGGAGTCGGGGTCGAGAAGCGCGACCTGATGACCGACCAGTTCGACGAGGTCGACCTCGACCAGCAGCAGCGCATCAAATGCGCCTTCGACCCCGACGGGCTGCTGAACCCCGGCAAGGTCTTCCCCAAGCTGCACCGCTGCGCCGAGCTGGGCCGCGTGCACATCCACAAGGGGGAGCTGCGCTTCCCCGATATCCCCCGATTCTGAGCCCCCGATCCTGAGGCCACCCGCATGACCGTGACCACCATCAAGCCCGACTCGGCGGCCCAGGCCGCCGATGCGGTGCGCTGGGCCTTGTCGGAAGGGACGCCGCTGGACGTCGCCGGTTCGGGGTCCAAGCGCGGCCTCGGGCGGCCGATCCAGACCGCCTGCACGCTGGACCTCTCCGGCCTGTCCGGAGTCGTCGCCTACGAGGCGGAGGAGCTGGTGCTGACCGCCAGGGCCGGCACGCCGATGGCCGAGATCCTCCCGATGCTGGCGGAGCGCCGGCAGCAGCTCGCCTTCGAGCCGCAGGACCTCGGGCCGCTGTTCGGCCGGCCGGAGGGGCAGGGGACGCTGGGCGGGGTGGTCGCCAGCGGGCTCGCCGGGCCGCGCCGCATCAGCGCCGGCTCCGCCCGCGACCACACGCTGGGCATCGCGGGGGTGAACGGGCGCGGCGACCTCTACAAGGGCGGCGGCAAGGTGGTGAAGAACGTCACCGGCTACGACGTGCCCAAGCTGATGGCCGGGTCCTTCGGCACGTTGACCGCGCTCACCGAACTGACGGTCAAGGTGCTGCCGGCGCCGGAGGATTGCCGGACGCTGCTGCTGGCCGGGCGCGAGGACGCCGGGGCCGTGGCCGCGCTGACCGCGGCGCTGCAGAGCCCCTACGACGTGTCCGGCGCCGCCCATCTGCCGGCCGCCGTGGCGGCGCGGTCCGATGTGCGGGCGGTCGCCGCGGTGGGCGGGGCGGTGACCCTGGTGCGGGTGGAAGGCTTCGGCCCGTCCGTCACGGCCCGCGTCGCCGCGCTGAAGGAGGAGCTTGGCGCCGACGCCGTGCTGGACCGGGACGAGTCGCTGGTGGTGTGGAGGGAAGTCAGGGATGTGGCGTATTTTGGGCCCACTCCCTCCCCTGCGTCAGCGGGGGAGGGCCGGGGTGGGGGCGACGACTCCCGCCACGTCTGGAAGATTTCCGTCCAGCCCTCCGAAGGGCCGCGCGTGGCGGAGTCGATCCGCTGGGCGCTGGACGCCGAGCTGTATTTCGACTGGGGCGGCGGGCTGATCTGGGCGGCGGTGGCGCCGGCCGCCGATGCGGCCGCGGCGATCCGCGGCGCGCTGGGCACCGCCGGGCATGCGACGCTGGTGCGCGCGCCCGAGGACGTGCGGATCGCGGCGGAGGTCTTCCATCCGCTGCCCGATCCGGTGATGGCACTGAGCCGCCGGGTGAAGGAGAGCTTCGACCCCTGCGGCATCCTGAACCCCGGCCGCATGTACGCGGGAGTGTAGGCATCCATGCAGACGAACTTCACGCTGACCCAGCTCGCCAACGCCGATTACCGGGATTCCGAGGCGATCCTGCGCAAGTGCGTCCATTGCGGCTTCTGCACGGCGACCTGCCCGACCTACGTCCTGCTGGGCGACGAGCTGGACAGCCCGCGCGGGCGCATCTACCAGATCAAGGACATGCTGGAGAAGGGCGGGCCGCCCACCGAGCATCAGGTGAAGCACATCGACCGCTGCCTCTCCTGCCTGTCCTGCATGACGACCTGCCCGTCGGGCGTCAACTACATGCATCTGGTCGATCACGCCCGCGCCCATGTCGAGGCGACCCACGCCCGGCCGCCCGCCGACCGCGCCATCCGCGACCTGCTGGCCCGCGTGCTGCCCAACCCGCGGCTGTTCCGGCTGGCCCTGATCGCCGCCTGGTTCGGCAAGCCCTTCGCCGGGCTGCTGCCGGGGCGGCTGGGGGCGCTGCTGGCGCTGGCCCCGAAATCGGTGCCGGGGCCGAGCCACAGCGACCGTCCGGGCACCCACGCCGCGGTGGGGCCGCGCCGCAAGCGCGCCGCCCTGCTCGTCGGCTGCGCCCAGCAGGTGTTGGCCCCGCAGATCAACGAGGCGACCATCCGTCTGCTGAACCGCCATGGGGTCGAGGTGGTGGTGGCCAAGGGGGCCGACTGTTGCGGCGCCCTGACCCATCACATGGGCAAGACCGGCCTCAGCGACGCCGCGGCGAAGAAGACCATCGACGCCTGGATCGCCGAGATGGACGGGGAGGGGCTGGACGCCATCATCGTCAACACCTCGGGCTGCGGCACCACGGTGAAGGACTACGCCTTCCAGTTCCGCGAGGACGCGGAATACGCGCCGAAGGCGCTGCGCGTGGCGGCCATCGCCCGCGACGTGACGGAGTTCCTGACGGAGATCGGGCTGTCCGCCCCGGTGATCGAGACCGGGCAGGCCATCGCCTACCATTCCGCCTGCTCCATGCAGCACGGCCAGCGCATCAAGGACCCGCCGCGCACCCTGCTGCGCGGCGCCGGCTTCCAGGTGAGGGAGGTTCCGGAGGCGCATCTCTGCTGCGGCTCGGCGGGCACCTACAACATGCTCCAGCCGGAGATCGCCATGCAGCTGCGCGACCGCAAGGTCCGCAACATCGAGAGCACGAAGGCCGCCGCCATCGCCGCCGGCAACCTCGGCTGCATCACCCAGATCGCCACCGGGACCGGGCTGCCCGTCGTCCACACGGTGGAACTGCTCGACTGGGCGACCGGCGGGCCGAAACCCGACGCGCTGAGGGACAGCCCGGCCTTCGCCGGTCCGGACCGCGCGCCGGGTGCCGCGGCGCGCGCGGCGGAGTAGGTCGACCATATCCCCTCTCCCCGGACGGGAGAGGGCTATTCTGGCTCATGCGGCCTCCTTGCGAGGGGACCCACCGACCCCTCTTGGACTTTTCGCGCCGTATGGCTAGGTTGGCGCCAACGGGACGATGAGGCGCTCAGTGGACAGCGGGTTCAAGGACGACAGCGACGGCGGTTACGGGATCGGGCGGCGGCTGTCGGCCTGGGGCGTGCACGCCTTCACGGGCAGCGGCGTCGTGCTGGGGCTGCTGGCCCTGCTCGCCGCGGTCAACGGCGAGGCCAAGGCGTGCCTGGGCTGGCTGGGTCTGGCCCTGGTGGTCGACGGGGTGGACGGCACGCTGGCCCGCCGCGCCTCGGTGAAGGAGGTGCTTCCGGGCATCGACGGGTCGGCGCTCGACCTCGTGATCGACTATCTGACCTACGTCGTCGTTCCGGCGGTCTTCCTGTACCGTTTCGGCCTGCTGCCCGATGGGCTGGGGGTGGCGCTGGCCGCCTTCATCATGATGACCTCGCTCTACTGCTTCTCGAACACCGGGATGAAGAGCGGCGACAACTACTTCGTCGGCTTCCCGGCGATCTGGAACGTGGTCGCCCTCTATCTGTGGCTTCTGGCGCTCGACCCGTGGATCAACACCGCCGTGGTGCTGGTCCTCGGCCTGCTGACCTTCACGACGGTCAAGTTCCTGCATCCCTTCCGGGTGCGCCGCTGGATGCGCCTGAACCTTCTGGTCAGCGGCGCGTGGCTGGCCTCCAGCGCGGCGCTGGTGGTCCTGTATCCGGACCGGCCCGACGCCGTCTGGTATGTCTGGCTGGCCAGCAGCGCCTATTACGCCGCGGTCTGCGCGTGGCGGACCCTGCGCGGGCCGGCCGAGGCGTAGGCCGCGTTACGGCTTCTCGGGAGCGGTTTCCCGGTTGATGTCGTCCTTGGCGTCGCGGGCCTTCTGCTGGATGGCGGCGCCGGCGTCCTGCATCATGCGGCCGGCCTCGGCGCCGATGCCCTTGGCGGCCTCGCCCACGCGCTCGGCGGTCTGGTCCACCGCGCGCCCGATCTCCTGGCCGGTCTTCTCCGCCGACTGCTGGTCGTCGCAGGCGGCCAGCAGCGGCAGGGCCAGGAGGGGAAGGGCAAGGACGGCGGTGCGAATCCCGTTACAACGAGCCATGGGATGGTCTCCACAGTTGATCCATGGAGGCGTAACGGCTCACGGGGGTGTTTGGTGCCCGCCCTTCCTCAAAAGCGGGCCCTCTGTCAGAAACGGTAGGAGGCGGTGATGGCGACCACCGGCCAGAAGCGGGCGGCGCGGATCGAGTCCTCGACCTCGCGGCGCTGGTCCTCCAGCACGGCGGCAATGGCCGGCGTGGTCGCCACGCCGGGGGCGGTCAGGCTGACCCGCGGCTTGCCCTGGAACAGCACGCCGAGATCCACGCCGACGCTGAAGTTCGGGCTGAACACCGTGCCGTTGTAGCCGACGCCGGCATAGGGGGCGAAGCGGTCGAAGGTCGCCTTGCCGGTCAGTTCCCCGGCCTGCTGCGGCGTGACCACCACCCCGCCGAAGCTGCGCGGGCCGGACAGGGTGCCGGTCAGGTCGGCCTTGTTGTAGTTGATGCGTGCGCCGCCGCTGATGCGGAAGCCGGTGCCGGCGACGGGGTAGAGGTCGAGCACCGCGCCGAAGCTGCGCAGCTTGACGTCCAGGTCGTAATCGACGCCGGAGATGCCGCGGTCGGTGCTGAAGGTGAACATGTTGCCGCCCAGACGCAGCCCGAACAGCGGGTTCACCCGATAGCCGGCCTCCAGCCCCAGGCCGAGCGTGCTGGCCTGCGCGCCGACATGGAAGGGGGACTCGACCGGACCATCCATGGTCTGGGCGGTGGCGGCGGAGGCTCCGGCAACAGCGAGGGCGAAGGCGAGAAGGGCGGCGGTGCGCATGCGGCGTTTCCCCTGGAACGTCTCGATCGAACGGGGAACGCGGAGCAACCGCAAAAGTTGCGGCCGGCGTGGGGCGCCGGCCGCGTTTCAGCTGGCTGTGGCCAAACCGCCACAGGGACGGGGCGTGACCTTGCTTAGAACTGGTCCTCGCTCAGCGCCATGACCGTGCGGTGGGCGGTCAGGATCGGCAGCAGCAGGCCCGGCCCCTGGGCCAGGATCTGCTCGGCGTAGAAGCGGGCGGTGACCAGCTTGGCCTCCAGGAAGGGCGCGTTGGCGCCGGGCTGGCGCAGCCCCTCCAGCGCCTTGGCGGCGGAGCGGGCGAGCATCCAGCCGCCGGCCACCGTGCCCCACAGCTTCAGATAGTTCACGGCCCCCGCCGCCGCGGCGCGCAGGTCGCCGTCGGCCTGGGTCTTCACCACCCAGGCCACCGCCTGCTCCAGCGCGTCCAGCCCGGCGGACAGGTTGGTCCGGATCGCCTCCATGTCGTCGCCGGGAATGCTCTCCAGCTCCGCCACCGTGGCGCGCATCTCCGCGATGAAGGTCCGGGCCGACTCGCCGCCGTCGCGGCCGGTCTTGCGGAAGGTCAGGTCGTTGGCGTGGATGCCGTTGGTGCCCTCGTAGATCGGGGTGATGCGGGCGTCGCGGTAATGCTGGGCCGCGCCGGTCTCCTCGATGAAGCCCATGCCGCCGTGGATCTGCACGCCGGTCGAGGCGACGTCGCAGCCGATGTCGGTGCTCCACGCCTTCACGATGGGGGTCAGGACGTCGACGCGGGCGGTCGCGGCGGCGCGAACCGCGGCGTCCTCATGGTGGCGGGAGACGTCGAGCTGGGTCCCGGCGTAGAGCGCCAGCGCGCGGGCGGCCTCCGTCTTGGCGCGCATGTCCAGCAGCATCCGGCGCACGTCCGGGTGGCGGATGATGGCGACGCCGGAGCCCTTCGGGTCGGTCAGGTCCTTGCTCTGCACGCGGCCCTTGGCGTAGTCGCGGGCCTGCTGGTAGGCGCGCTCGGCGATCGCCACGCCCTGGATGCCGACGCCGAGGCGGGCGTTGTTCATCATGGTGAACATGTATTCGATGCCGCGGTTCTCCTGGCCGACCAGGAAGCCGATGGCGCCGCCGTTGT
Organism: Azospirillum sp. TSH58; assembly: GCF_003119115.1. Lineage (NCBI taxonomy): Bacteria > Pseudomonadati > Pseudomonadota > Alphaproteobacteria > Rhodospirillales > Azospirillaceae > Azospirillum > Azospirillum sp. TSH58. The sequence goes on along the minus strand of NZ_CP022364.1, from coordinate 845,407 downwards.
CGCCGAAGGCCATCACGGCGGTCGGGCTGGCCATGATGCCCAGCTTGTGCTCCAGGCTGGCGCAGCGCAGGTCGTTGCGCTCGCCCGGCGTGCCGTCCTCGTTCGGCAGGAACTTCGGCACGATGAACAGGCTGATGCCCTTGATGCCCGGAGGCGCGTCGGGCAGGCGGGCCAGCACGAGATGGACGATGTTGTCCGTCAGGTCATGCTCGCCATAGGTGATGAAGATCTTCTGGCCGGTGATGCGGTAGGTCCCGTCGTCGGCCCGCACCGCGCGGGTGCGCACGGCGGCGAGGTCGGAGCCGGCCTGCGGCTCCGTCAGGTTCATGGTGCCGTTCCACTCGCCGGCGATCATCTTCGGCAGGTAGAGGGCCTTCTGCTCCGCGCTGGCGTGCTCGGTCAGCAGATCGACGGCGCCCTGGGTCAGCAGCGGGCACAGGCCGAAGGACAGGTTGGCCGCCTGCCACATCTCGTTCACCGCGAAGGCCACGGTCCAGGGCAGGCCCTGCCCGCCATAGTCCGGCTCGAAGGGCAGGCTGTTCCAGCCGCTCTCGATGAACCGGCTGTAGGCGTCCTTCCAGCCGGTCGGCGTGCGGACCACGCCGTTCTCCAGCACCGAGCCTTCCTTGTCGCCGACCCGGTTCAGCGGGGCGAGCACGCCGGAGGCGAACTTGCCGGCTTCCTCCAGCACGGCGTCCACCAGATCGGGGGCCGCCGAATCGCAGTTCGGGAGAGCGGCGACCGTTTCGAGGCCGACCACCTCGTTGAGGACAAAGCGGAGGTCATCGACCGGAGCGGTGTAGGGAATCATGGATGGAGCGGCCTCCCGTGACCCGATTGTGCGTGCCCGTTTGCGCGTGTCCGATGGTCCGTGAACGCGTCTTGGGCGGTTTACGTGCGCGTCACCATACCGTACCGAATGGTGCATGGCGAGCCTCGCCGTCGGGCATGAATATTGGCATCTGGGTTGCGGTGCGAACAGCGCGCCTGCGACGCAGGAGAAGGCGCCGGACTTGGCATCCTGGTTGCGAGAGCGGGACAGCACCGCTCACAGGGGTTCCTCCCATGACCATCGCCTCCGCCCTTGCCCGTCAGGCCGAATCCGCCGTCCAGGCCGCGAAGACCACCCGCGGGCCGGAGAATGTCGAGGCGGCGGTCCGCAACGCCAGCGCCAAGACCGGGGTCGATTTTTCCTACCTCATGGAAAAAGCTGCCGTGGAGAGCGGGTACCGGACGGACGTGAAGTCCTCCTCCTCCTCGGCGACCGGGCTCTATCAGTTCATCGACAGCACGTGGCTGGCGACGATGCGCGACCATGGGGCGGACCACGGCTACGCCAAATACGCCAACGCCATCCAGACGCGCGGCGACGGGCGCCCCTACGTCACCGATCCCGACCTGAAGCGCGAGATCCTGGACCTGCGCAAGGACCCCAACGCCTCGGCCCTGATGGCTGCGGAATACACCCGCGACAACAAGGAGTATCTGGAGGACACGGTCAAAGGGAAGGTCGGGTCCACCGAACTCTACATGGCGCATTTCCTGGGGGCGGGCGGGGCCTCGAAGTTCCTGAACGCCATGCAGGACAACCCCAACCGCGCCGCGAAGGAGCTGTTCCCCGACGCCGCCTCGGCCAACAAGGCGGTCTTCTTCGACAAGGACACCGGGCGGGCCAAGTCGCTGAAGGACATCTACGACCGCTTCGCGACGAAGTTCGCGGAAACGCCCAACGCCGATTTCGCGCCGGCCCAGACCGCCATCGACCGGGTGCGCCGCCAGGACATGCCGGACGGTTTCACCGTCCAGGTGCCCAGCATGCCGCAGAAGGCGCTGAACGGCACGCCGCTGTCGATCTACCATGTCCTGGCCCTGAACGCGCTGGAGACGCCGGACGAGGTGGACAGCATCTCCGGCAAGCCCGCCCGCGGCCGCCGTCAGGATGGCGAGGACAAGGACAACCGCCGCATGCGCGACCAGCCGGTCCGCACGGATCAGAACGAGCACACCGGGCTGGGCCTCGGGCTGGGCCTGTCCAGGGTGATCGGGCAGGGGACTGCGGCCGGAACTGCGGATACGACGACGACGACGGCGAAGGCGGCCTGACCGGCTGAACGCCGGGCTACTCGCCCTTGAGCCGGTCGCGGGCGTCCGCCGCGATGGCCGCGAACACCCGGCGGTCGCCGGACAGCAGCGCGTCTGCGGTCAGGCGGCGATGCGGCTCGAACCGCAACCCCGCCCGTTGCGCCGCCGCGGCGCTTCCCCAGAAGGCCGGCGGCACATGGTGCAGGCCCGCCGCATGGCGCGGCTCGCGCAGCCGGACCTCCCGCAGCACGTTGGTCAGGTCGAAATCGACGAGGAGCCGCCGCCCGCCGGGGTCGGTCAGGCGAATCCAGGCGTGGAACGGGAAGGATTCCGCCTCCTGCCGCCGCTGCGCCGGGTCGGGAGAGCGGACGTCGGCGGGCGCCGTCGGATAGCCGAGCCAGCGCGTCCGGCCGTGGGCACCGGATTTACGGAACGCCACGCGGCCCAACGCCACCTCGGCCCGCCCGTGGCCCAGGGACTCCAGCAGCATCGCCCCGGCGAAGGCGTAATACTGGCAGCCGCCCAGCCGATGGGTGTGGACCAGCTCGCGGTGCAGCGGGTGGGCGGTCACGGCTTCGTGCACCGCGCCGCGGATGCGCTCCTGCTCCGGCGGCAGGGCCTGGGGCGCGGACGTGCCGGGCACCGGCCCCATCTCGGCCTCGCCCAGCATCAGGCGCATCCACGCCGACATCGCGAGAAGCATCGCCGCCTCCGTTCCTCGGTCACCGACCTGCACGACGACGAACAGGCCGGAACCGTGAAAGGTTGCCCGAGGCGGGCAGGGCACCTCTTGCGGCAGCCCCTTACGGCAGCATCTTGCCGGGGTTCAGCAGGCCCTTGGGGTCGAGCGCCGTCTTCATGGCGCGCAGCAGGTCGAACTCGACCGGGCTCTTGATGACCGGCATCTCGTCCTTCTTGAAGCGGCCCACGCCATGCTCGGCGGAGATCGAGCCGTCGAGATCGAAGATGACCCCGTTCACCACGTGGCAGATCTCGTCCCAGCGGGCGAGGTAGGCGGCGGTGTCGGCGCCCTCCGGCTGGCTGAGGTTGAAGTGGATGTTGCCGTCGCCGACATGGCCGAAGGGGGTGGGGCGGATGCCGGGGCAGGCCACGGCCACGGCGGCCTCGGCGCGCTCGATGAACTCGGCGACGCGCGACACCGGGACCGACACGTCGTTCTTGATCGAGCCGCCCTCGAACTTCTGCGCCTCGACGATGGCCTCGCGGATGAACCAGAGCTGGTTGGCCTGGGTCTCCGACTGGGCGATGGTGGCGTCGGTGGCCAGCTCCGCCTCGAAGGCTTCGCCCAGCGCCGCCTCGACCGTCTCGCGGAAGGCGTCGGACTGGGTGCCGGCGGTCAGCTCGGTCAGCACGTACCAGGGCGACGGCTCCGACAGCGGGTCGATGGTGCCGGCGACATGGCGAAGCGCGAACTCCAGGCAGCGGCGCGACATCAGCTCGAAGGCGGCCACGGCGTCGCCCGACGCCTCGCGCAGGCGGGCCAGCAACTCGATGGCGGCGGCGGGGCTGGGCACGGCGATGAAGGCCGTCTCCGACTGGCGCGGGCGCGGATAGAGCTTCAGCACCGCGGCGGTGACGATGCCCAGCGTGCCCTCCGCCCCGATGAACAGGTGCTTCAGGTCGTAGCCGGTGTTGTTCTTGCGCAAGGACCGCAGGCCGTTCCAGACGCGCCCGTCGGCCAGCACGACCTCAAGACCCAGCACGAGGTCGCGCATGTTGCCGTAGCGCAGCACGTTGATGCCGCCCGCGTTGGTCGAGATCAGCCCGCCGATCTGGCAGGTGCCCTCGGCCCCCAGGCTCATCGGCAGCAGGCGGTCCTTGTCCTTCGCGGCCTCCTGCGCGGTCTTCAGCACGACGCCGGCCTCTACCGTCATGGTGTAGTTCAGCGTGTCGATGCCGCGGATGCGGTTCATCCGCGACAGGCTGATGACGATCTCGCGCCCTTCCTCGTAGGGGATGGAGCCGCCGACGAGGCTGGTGTTGCCGCCCTGCGGGACGACCGGAATGCCGGCCTCCGCGCAGATTTTCACCACCGCCGCGACCTCCTCGGTGCTGGCCGGGCGGACCACCGCCGGGCTGTTGCCCTTGAAGCGCCCGCGCCATTCCGACAGGTAGGGGGCCATGTCCTCCGGCGCGGTGAGAAGGCCGTTCGGGCCGACGACGGCGCGGATCTGGTCGAGGACGGCGGCGAGGCCGGCGGAGGCGGGGCTGGCGGAGGTCATGGGCGGACGGTCCGGGGATGGTGGGCGACGGTGTTGCGAACTGATAGCGCCGAACGCGGCGATTTTCCAGCCGGACGGCGGAGCGATGGGCAGGCCGTGCGGCATGATGTGCCTACACGCGGCGCCCATGTCGTGGCATTTTTCACAACCGAAGAGAAGGCAATTGGCAATCACGGCAAGCAGCAGGAGTGTCATGGTGGGTGGGCGCGTGTGGCGTTTTGCCGTGATGGGCGCGGTTCTTCTGGTGGGAGCCTGCAACGCCACCGCCGGGTCCGGGGTCGGCCGGAACGACTCCGAGGCGGCCCATTGGTACCGGCAGGCCGCCGAGGACGGCGTTCCCGAAGCGATGGTGGACTATGCGGGCATGCTGGCCGCCGGGCGCGGCGTCGCCAAGGACGAGGCGGAGGCGGTCCGCTGGCTGCGCAAGGCCTCGGCGCTCGACTCCGTGCGCGCGATGGTGGAACTGGGGGTGATGCTCGCCGACGGGCGGGGGGCCGCCAGGGACGACGTGGAAGCCGTCCGGCTGTTCCGGGTGGCGGCCGATCAGGGCAACCCCCTGGCCATGAGAAACGTCGGCATCGCCTACGGCTTCGGGCGCGGCGTCGTCAAGGACGATGCCGAGGCCGCGCGCTGGTACCAGCGCGCGGCCGACCTGGGCGATACGGGTTCCCTGTTCAATCTCGGGGTGACGTACGAACGCGGTCGCGGGGTCGCCGAGGACAAGGCGAAGGCGGCGGAGCTGTACCGGAAGGCCGCCGATGCCGGGCATGCACAGGCGGCCAACAATCTGGGTGTTTTGTACGCGGAGGGGAAAGGCGTTCCCCAAAGCTGGCCCGAAGCGGCGAAGTGGGTCCGGCGCGGCGCGGAGCGGGGGGCGCTGACCGCGCAGGTGAACCTGGCGACCTACCTGATCGACGGCAGAGGCGTCGAAAAGGACGAGGTCCAGGCCGTGCAATGGCTGCGCATGGCCGCCGACCGCGATGATCCGCGGGCGCAAACGATGCTGGGGCGCATGATGATGACCGGGCGGGGGACCGAGCGGAATCCGGCGGAGGCCCGCAACCTGCTGCTCAAGGCGGCGGCGCAGGGCGATGCCTCGGCCAAGCGGTATCTCGGGCAATTGTATGACACCAACCTCCGATAGGATTCACGCCGTGCCGCGCGCTCATTCGTTTCGGGAGATTGGAAAGCGGGTGCTCCGGGTGCTTCTGGCCGGGGGCGCTCTGTGTCTCGCCGCCTGCACCGCGACCGGGGAAAAAGCCGGCGGGGTGTCGGCGGGACCCGGACGCACCGGAACCGGGATCGCCAAGAACGATGTGGAGGCCGCCGATTGGTACCGGCAGGCCGCCGAGGACGGTGTTCCGGGTGCCATGGTCGACTATGCAAACATGATTCTCTATGGCCGGGGCGTCGAGGGAAACGCCGAGGTCGCCGCCGCATGGCTTCGCAAGGCGGTCGATCGTGGGTCGGCGCGCGCCATGGCGGTTCTGGCTGTCCTGTATCTGGAAGGGCGTGGCGTTTCCGAAGACAAGCCCGAAGGGGTGCGGTTGACCCGGCTGGCCGCGGAGAAGGGCGACCCGTTGGGGATGAGGAACCTGGGCGCTCTCCATGAGCACGGCCTGACCGTGGCTGGGAAGGTTCTTCAGGCCAGGGATGGCGCGGAGGCCGTGCGCCTGTATCGGCGCGTTGCCGAAATGGGGGATTCAACAGCGCAAGGCTTTCTGGCGAGCATGCTGCTGCGCGGCGATGGCGGCGTCAAAGACGATGCGGAAGGCTTGGTCTGGTTGCGGAAGTCCGCTGACCAAGGATATGGCCCGGCCCAGAGCCACCTTGGCCTCCTGCACGAGAAAGGGGAGATTGTCCCACGGAGTTCCGAAGAGGCGGCGCGATGGTATCGGCGCTCGGCGGAGAATGGCTATGCGCGGGGGCAGGTCCGGTGGGCCCTGGCTCTGGCCGCCGGCAGGGGAATCGGGAAGAACGACGAGGAAGCCGTCCGCTGGCTCCGTCTGGCCACCGGTCAGAACGACGCCTGGGGGCAGACGGAACTGGCGTCGATGATCATGGATGGGCGGGGGGCGGCCTGCGACCTCGCGGAAGCCGACGCGCTCGCCGAGAAGGCGGCGCGGCAGGCTTACGGCGAAGCGAAGCTGCTGCTGGGCCGCCTGCGCGACCCAAGACATCCCGTGTCCTGCCCCGCCTCCTGACGATTCCTGCCGTCAGCCCCGCCTTCAGCCCCGCGGGGCCGCCGCCCGCCGCAGCCGGTCGTTGATGGCGATGCCCAGCCCCTCGTCCGGGACCGGCATGACGGCGATGGCGCGGGCCCCCTCCTGGTCGAGCGCGCGGAGATGGGCGAACAGGTTCGCCGCCGCCTCGTTCAGGTCGCCCTGAAGGCTCAGGTTCAGCCGGGCCTTGCCTCCGCGGATGAAGCGGTCGGGGCCGAAGGTCAGGAACGCCTCGTCCTCCTCGGCGCTCGTGGCGTTCAGCCGCACCGGGGCGTTGGGGGCGTAGTGGCTTTCCAGCTGGCCGGGCGACTTCGGGGCGTCCGGGTTGCCGGCGGACAGCTGGATGGGGCCGATCAGCCGCTCGATCTCCTCGCGCAGCACGGCGCCGGGGCGCAGCAGCACGGGCGTCTCGCCGGTCAGGTCGAGCACGGTGGACTCCACCCCGACCTGGCACTTGCCGCCGGCCACCACCATGCTCACCCGGTCGCCCAGGCTTTCGATGACGTGGTGGGGGGCGGTCGGGCTGACCGCGCCGGAGCGGTTGGCGCTGGGCGCCGCGATCGGCTTGCCGGCGGCCTTCAGCAGGGCCTGCGCCACCGGATGGGCGGGCACGCGCACCGCCACGCTGTCCAGCCCGGCGGACACCAGCAGCGACAGCCCGGCCTCCGGGCGGCGGGGCAGGACCAGGGTCAGCGGGCCGGGCCAGAACTGGTGGGCCAGCTCCACCGCGCGCTCGTCCAGCACGGCGATGGCCTCGGCGGATTCCAGGTCCGGCACATGGGCGATCAGCGGGTTGAACTGCGGGCGGCCCTTGGCGGCGAAGATCGCGGCCACGGCCCGGTCGTCGGTGGCGTCGCCGCCGAGGCCGTAGACGGTCTCGGTCGGGAAGGCGACCAGGTCGCCGCTGCGCAAGGCCTCGCCGGCGCGGGCGAGGCCGGCGGGCGTGGCGGGGATGATGTCGGGATGCTTGTCGGTCACGGGGCGATTTGTAAAGCGTCGGAGGATGAAGTCAATTCGCGCGGTTGCGCCGGCTCTGTCCAAGCCTTATGACGGGTGTGCGCGATAAACAACCAAATGATGGGTGTGGGCATGGCGGGCAAGGTCTTCACCGTGGCTCAGCAGAAGGGCGGGGCCGGCAAGACCACGCTGGTCGCTCACCTCGCCATTGCCTGGATGCAGCTCGGGCGGTCGGTCGCCACGGTGGACATCGACCCGCAGGGCAGCCTGACCCGCTGGCACGCGGTGCGGGCGGAGGCCACGGGCGGCGAACCCGGCTTCACCCACGTCCAGATCACCGGCTGGCGCACCCAGACCGAGGTCGAGAAGCTGACCCGCGACCACGACATCGTGCTGATCGACAGCCCGCCCCACGCCCAGACGGAGGCGCGGATCGCCGTGCGCGCCGCCAGCCTCGTCATCGCGCCGGTGCAGCCCAGCCCGATGGACCTGTGGGCGGTGCAGCCGACGCTGGACCTCGCCGCGCAGGAGAAGCGCCGGCTGCTGCTGGTGCTGAACCGCGTGCCGCCGCGCGCCCGCATCGCGGACGAGCTGATCGCCAGGGTGCGCGACCTCGTGGACCCGCCCGCCGTGGACCTCGCGGAGGCGCAGATCGGCAACCGCACCGCCTACGCCGGCACCCTGCTGTCCGGCCTGTCGGTGACGGAGGCCGCCCGCAAGACCCAGGCGGCGGCGGAGATGCAGGCGCTGGCCGAAGAGATCCTGCACCGGGCGGCGTGAGGGGAATGGTCGTCTTGATGCGTCCGGCACAAGCACACCCCCCTCACCCTGACCCTCTCCCCTGAGGGGAGAGGGGACATCCTTACAGAGCCTGCAGCGCCTTCAGCACGGCCGCCACATGGCCGGTGACCTTCACCTTGCGCCAGACGTTGCGGACGATGCCGTCCTTGTCGATCAGGAAGGTCGCGCGGTCCAGACCCATGTACTTGCGGCCGTACATGCTCTTTTCGACCCACACGCCGTAGGCTTCGGCGACGCCCGTCTCCTTGTCGGAGGCCAGCGTGAAGGGCAGCTCGTACTTCGCCTTGAACTTGTCGTGGCTGGCCACGCTGTCCTTGGACACGCCGATGATGACGGCGTCGAGACCGCTGAAGTCCGGGAGCTGGTCGCGGAAGCCGCAGGCCTCCGACGTGCAGCCGGAGGTGTCGTCCTTCGGGTAGAAGTAAAGGATCACCGGCTTGCCCCGCAGGGCGGACAGCGTGACGCTGCCGCCGCCGTCGGTCGGCATGGTGAAGTCGGGGGCGGGGGTGCCGGCCTCGATGGCGGGCGTCTGGGTATCACTCATGGGAGTTTGGCTTCTTCGTTGGTCTCTGGGGGAGGCAGCCTTGACGCCGGCTCCTCGACCAGCGCCACGAAGTGGCGGTGGGCGCGGGCGGCGATGTCCCGGATTCTGCTGTCGAGCGCGGCGAAGTCAACCGCCGGCTCCTCCTCCGGGAAGGCGGCGCGGGACAGCCCCTCCAGGAGCGTGGGCGAGACCTGCCGCGGTTCGAGCACCCCGTCGGTGGTCAGCCGCAGGAAACCCTGCACCCGGCGCCACAGCTTCAGCGTCGCAACCAGCTCCTCCGCCACCTCCGGCGCCAGCAGCCCGGCCGCGGCGGCGTTGAGCAGGGCGCGGCTGGTGGCGATGGACAGGATCTCCGGATGCGCGTGGCCGTGGCGGAGCTGGAGATACTGGGCGGTGAACTCGATGTCGATCAGGCCGCCGCGGGCGTATTTGACGTTCCACGGGTTGGTGGTGCCGAACTCCTTGTCGATGCGGCGGCGCATGTCGGCGACGTCCCGCAGCACCTTGGCCGGGTCGCGCGGGCCGGTCAGCACGCCGCGGATGGCCGACTCGACCTTGCCGGCCAGCGCCGGGTCGCCGCCGATGACGCGGGCGCGGGTCAGGGCCATGTGCTCCCAGGTCCAGGCGTCCTTGGCCTGATAGGCGGTGAAGGCGTCCAGCGCGGTGGCGAGCGGTCCGGCGTTGCCCGACGGGCGCAGCCGCATGTCCACCTCGTACAGCCGCCCGTCGGCCATCGGGGCGGTGATGGCGTTGGTCAGGCGCTGCGTCAGCTTGATGTAATACTCGTTGGGGGCCAGCGGCTTGGCCCCGTCCGACTGGCGGGTGCCCGGCGGCACCTCGTAGACGACGATCAGGTCGATGTCGGAGGTGATGGTGAGCTGCCGGCTGCCCAGCTTGCCCATCGCCACCACCACCCAGGCGCCGCCGGGGATGCGGCCGTGGCGGGCGGCGAACTCCTCCTCCACGCGGGCGGCCAGCTCCGGCACCACCACGTCGGCCAGATTGGCGAGGAAGGGGCCGCAGCGGTCGCCGTCGGTGATGCCGCGCAGGATGTGCGCCCCGGCGCGGAAGCGCTGGTCGTTGGTCCAGCGCCGCGACAGGGTCAGCACGTCCTCGAAGTCGCGCGCGCCGGCGATGAACCGCTTGTACTCCGGCGTCAGCCCCGCCGCGTCGGGCAGCGGGTCGAAGAAGTCGGGCGACAGCACGGCGTCGAGCAGAGACGGGTTGCGCGACAGCGTCTCGGCCAGCTGCGGCGCCGTGCCCATGATCTCCGCCACCAGGGCGAGCAGCCAGGGGTTGGCGATGAACAGCGAGAACAGCCCGACCCCCGCCGGCAGCCGCTCCAGGAAGCTGTCGAACTTGACCAGCGCGTCGTCCGGGGCGGGCGTCTTGGCCAGCTCGTTCAGCATGGCCGGCACCAGCTCGGTCAGCAGCTCCCGCGCGCGGCCCGAGCGGGTGGAGCGGTAGCGCCCGCGGTGCCAGGTGGAGACCACGGCGATGACCCGGCTGGGGTCGCGGTAGCCCATGCCGGCCAGCGTCTTCACCGTGCCGGGGTCGTCGTCGGTGCCGGTGAAGACGAGGTTGCCGGGACCGGACAGCGACGGCGCCTCCTCGAACAGCTCGGCGTAGCGGTCCTCCACCCGGCCGAGCTGGGCCAGCAGGTCGGCGCGGAAGTCCTCCACTTGCCCGTAGCCGAGGAAGGTGGCGAGATGGGCCACCCCTTCGTCGTCCGCCGGGATCTGGTGGGTCTGGCGGTCGTCGGTCATCTGGATGCGGTGCTCGACCCGGCGCAGGAAGCGGTAGGCTTCCTCCAGCTCCTCCACCGCCGCCTCCGGCACGCGGCCGATGGAGCACAGCGCCTTGTTCGCCAGCAGGGTGGGGGCGATGCGCACGCGGATGTCGCGCCCGCCAAAGATCAGCTGCTGGGTCTGCGCGAAGAACTCGATCTCGCGGATTCCGCCACGGCCGACCTTGATGTCGTGGCCGTTCACCGTCACTTCACGATGGCCCTTGTGGGCGTTGATCTGACGCTTGATGGAATGGATGTCCTGGATGGCCGCGAAGTCGAGGTGGCGCCGCCACACGAACGGTTCGAGGAAACGCAGGAAATGCGCCCCCGCTTCCGGATCGCCGGCGATGGGGCGGGCCTTGATCATGGCCGCGCGCTCCCAGTTCTGCCCGACGCTGCCGTAATAAATTTCGGCCGCCGAAACGGACACCGCGAGCGGCGTGGCCCCGGGATCGGGGCGCAGCCGCAGATCTGTACGGAAGACGTAGCCGTCCTTGGTCCGTTCATCCATAATGCGGACAAGATCGCGCGCGATACGAATGAACGTGCGGGCGAGGTTGTCCGGCTGGGGCGTTTGAACGACGGCGTCGTCGTACAGGACGATCAGGTCGATATCGCTGGAATAGTTGAGTTCGCGCGCACCAAGTTTGCCCATGCCAAGCACGATCAGGCCCGACCCGACCCATGGCCGCTGCGGATCCGGCAGCGTCAGCGTCCCCGCCTCCGCGGCGCGGCGCAGCAGGTGGTTTGCCGCCATCCGCACCGACGTCTCGGCGATGTCGGACAGCGCGCCGGTGACCGCCTCCAACTCCCACGCGCCGGTGATGTCGGCCATCGCGATCAGCAGCGCCGCCCGCCGCTTGGCGACGCGCAGGGCGGTCATCAGCCGGTCGATGTTGCGCTCCTCCGCGCAGTCCTCTTCCAGCCGGCGCAGCAGCGCCGCGAAGGCGTCGCCGTACCCCTGCGTCATCATCTCGCGGACGAAGGGCAGCTCGCGGGTCAGGATCTGGCCGAGATACGGGCTGTTGCCGCACACCGCGTCGATCAGCGCCCGGCCCTCGGCCGAATCGACGTACGCCTCGGCCCAGGCGCGCAGGGCGTCGTCGCCGGCGCTGTTCGCGGCGTTGGCCGCCTCGGCGCGCCAGCGCTCCAGGCCGCGTTCGGCGAGGGCGGTGTCGAAGGGTTTCGGCAACGTGGTGGTCATGGTCGCGGCTATCCCTGCACAAGAACTGAGCAGGAGGGTGCGCGGTCCTGCCCTTCCGGTCAACCGTGACAAACCGGGCCGTGACAATCCGTGGGCGTTGTTGCCGGGACACCGTTCGTGATCCGCCGCACCGCGAAGCTTCTCGCCTGGACCACCGCGGGCGCGGTCGTCGTCGTCGGCGCGGCGGGCGGGCTGTTCGCCTGGCGGCTGGCCCAGGGGCCGATCGCGCTCGACCCGCTGACCCCCTATGTGGAGCGGGCGCTCAGCGACCCGCAGGGCCGCTACCGCGTCGATGTCGGCCAGCTCGTCCTGTCCTGGGTGGACGAGGAGGAGAGCGACGGGCTGACCCGGCTGGACCTGCGGGCCATCGACGTGCACGCGGTCAACGCCGAGGGGGACGAGCTTGCGGCGGTGCCGGAGCTGGGCGTCGGCTTCTCCGTGCGGGCGCTGTTCCAGGGCAAGCTGTCGCCGACCCGTCTCGACCTCGTGCGGCCGCGCCTCCAGGTGGTGCGCCGGGCCGACGGCAGCCTGGATTTCGACGTGCGCTCGCTCCCGTCTCCCGGCCAGCCGGAGAAGGAGGAGCCGGACGGCAGCCCCGATTTCGCGGGGGAGATCGTCTCCACCCTGATGCAGCCCCCGGACATCGCCCGTCCGCTGGGCCTGCTGCGGCGGCTGACCATCATCAGCGCCGACCTGACGGTGACGAACCGCATGCTGGGCCTGTCCTGGCACGCCAACCGCGCCGACATCGTGCTGACCCGCGACGGGACGGAGATCGTCGGAGGGGCGCGGCTTCTGCTCGACCTCGACGGGCGGACGGCGGCGGTGGAGGCGTCGGGCGTCCATCGCATGGCGGACGCCGAGACCGCGCTGTCCACCCGCTTCGACGGGCTGCAGCCGGCGGCGCTGGCCAAGATCGGCCCGCTGCTGGCGCCGCTGTCGGCGGTGACCGTGCCGCTGGGCGGGCGCATCGACGCGACCCTGGATTCGCGGTTCGAGCCGGTGCGCTTCGGCTTCGACCTGCAGGGCGGCGCCGGGGAGGTCAGCCTGCCCGCGCTGCGCCCCGAGCCCTACCGCGTCGACCGCCTGCGGCTGCGCGGCGGGCTGGACGTGCCGGGCCGGCGGGCGGAGCTGGAGCGGCTGGACTTCGCGCTCGACGGTGTGGAGATGGCCGGGCGGGGCGACCTGCGGGAGCAGGGCGGTCAGCGCAGCGGCAACCTGCGGCTCGCTCTGACGGCGGGCGGCCGGCGGGCTTCGCTCGACCTCGACGGCACGCAGGTTCCGGACAAGGGGGCGTCGCTGGCGGCAAGGCTCGACGGGCTGGTGCCCGCCGCTCTGGCCGGGCTCGCTCCGGCGCTGGCGCCGCTTGCCGCGGCGCAGCTGCCCCTGTCCGGCACGGCCAGCCTGGAGCTGGACCCCGACGGACAGCCGCGCAGCGGTCGGGCGGCGCTGAAGGCCGGCGCCGGCCACGTCGTCCGGCCGGACCTGTTCCCGGAGCCGCTGCCCGTCGCCTCCGCCGCCCTGACGGTCGCGGGGGATCGCGCCTCGGGCAAACTGGACGTGGAGCAACTGGCCATCGACCTCGGCGGGCCGACGGTGGAGGGAACGGCGCAGGCGACCATCGCCCAACTCGGCACGCCGGATGCCCGGCTGTCGGTGGAAGCCGCCGTGACGGCGCGGCGGGTTCCGGCGGACGAGCTGCCCCGCCTGTGGCCGCTGGGGGTGGGGAAGAACCCGCGGGAGTGGGTCACGCAAAACCTGTCGCGCGGCGTGGTGCCGGAGGCGACGGCCACCGTCCGGGCCAGCGGACCGCTGTCCGATCTCGCGGCGATCGACGTGACGCATTTCCAGGCCGGCATCCAGGCCGAGGACATGACGGTGGATTATTTCCACCCGTTGCCCAAGGTCGCCGGGGTGGGGGCGGAGGTGACCACCGACGGCAAGACCTTCACCATCCACACCAAGGGCGGACGGATCGACGACGTCCAACTCGGCGAGGGCACGATCGTCATCGGCGGTCTGGACACCGGCAAGGAGACCATGGACATCCGCGTCCCGGTCCGCGGGCCGGTGCGCACCATCCTGACCGTTCTGGACAGCCCGCCGCTGGGCTATCCCAGCCGCCTCGACCTCGACCCTAAGCGCACGCAGGGGCAGGCCGACGCGCAACTCCATTTCCAGTTCCCGCTGCTGGTTGATCTGAAGGTGGAGCAGCTGAACCTGGACGTCGCGGCCAAGCTGCGCGGCGTCGGGGTGGAGAAGGTGGCCGCCGGGCTGACCGCGACGGAGGGCGACCTGACGCTGGCGCTCGACATGAACGCCATGACGGTGAAGGGCAACACCAAGCTGGACGGCATCCCCGTCACCATCGACTGGAAGGAGCAGTTCACCTCCACCGCCAAGGGGCCGCGCACCCGCATCGCCGTGAAGGGCGACGTGGACGCCCAGGACCTGCGCAGCCACGGCATCGACCTCGGCGAGCATGTCGCGGGGCCGCTGGGGGCGGACGTGCTGTTCACCGTGGACCAGCGCCGCCGCTTCGGCCTGACCGCCGGGCTGAACCTGGAGAAGACCCATCTGCGCATCGACGAGCTGGGCTGGGAGAAGCGGCCCGGCGTCCCCGGCACCGGCAAGCTGGCGCTGGAGTTCCAGAAGGACCGGGTGACCCGAATCACCGGCCTGTCCGTCGATGCCGGGGGGCTGCGCGCCCAGGCGGTCGTCGATCTCGCGCCGCAGACCATGGCGGTCACCAAGGTGGCGGTCAGCCAGATGTCCGTCGGCCAGACCGACCTGAAGGCCGACGTGACGGTGCATGACGGCGGCAAGAGCGGCTATTCCGGGACCATCACCGGCCAGAGCCTCGACGCCCGCGTCCTGGCCGGCAAGGCCGACCCGCCCGGCGGCAAGAAGCAGGGGCCGAGCGACGAGAAGCCGCTGCCGCTCGACTTTGATCTGAAGCTGAACCGCGTCGTCTTCGGGGACGGCCGCCACCTGTCCGACGTGGCCGGGCGGATCAAGCGCGACCGCCTGTCCTGGACGGCGCTGGACGTGACGGCGCGGGCGGGGCGCGACGGGGCGGTGTCCCTGCGGTACCTGCCGGGCGCCCAGGGCTTTTACGACGTGGCCATCTCGGCCAGCGATGCGGGAGCGACCTTCCGCGCGCTCGACATCAACGACCGGGTGCAGGGCGGTGCGCTGGCGATCACCGGCCGCACGGTGGAGCCGCGGGCCGACGCCGCCATCGAAGGCCGGATGGAGCTGACCGACTACGCGCTGGTCGATCCGCCGGTCCTTGCCCGTATCCTGAATTCCATCTCTCCCTCCGGCTTCGCCGAACTGATGGGCGGCGGCAAGGGCATCCGGTTCGGGCGGGCGGTGAGCGACTACCGCAAGGACGGGCGCCTGCTGACCGTGAAGGACCTGCGCACCTCCGGCTCCGCGCTCGGCCTGACCCTGTCGGGGGAGGTGGACATCGAGACGGACACCGCCAACCTGCGCGGCACCATCGTGCCCATCTACGGGCTGAACCGTCTGATCGGCCAGATTCCGCTGCTGGGCGACGCGCTGAGCGGCGGCGAGGGGCAGGGCATCTTCAGCGCCACCTGGCACGTCCGCGGCCCGCTCGCCGACCCGGACGTGACGGTGAACCCGCTCGCCATGCTGGCGCCGGGCTTCCTGCGCAACCTGTTCTTCCTGGGCGAGGGTGGCGACGGCAAGGAAGCGCCGTCGCCGGGGACCTTCGAGAAGTAAGGAGGCAGGGTCGAGGGCGGCACCATCCCCTCGGCCGGCCTTGACCGGTCGAGGGCTTTGGGGAATGGATCAGGCGAGGGTGAAGGCAAGATAGCTTGCGTCACCGACCTGCCCGGGCATGGCGAGGACCGCGGTCGAGTGCTTGGAGGAGATGGTCATGCTCATATCGATGCTGCCATTGGCATCCAGGTCGATGTGAGCCGTAGCCCCCTTGTATCCATCCGCACCGGCCATCTCAACCCAGGTCAGCTTGGACGTTCCCTCCTTCCAGCCCCAGCAGGTGACCCATTCCCCTTTCTCGAGGTCCGTCACCGTGGACCAGGTGACGCCGTTGCCACGCCCGTCCACGAAGAAGGTGTCCATGCCCGAACCGCCGGTCAGGAAGTTGGAGCCGAGCCCCCCGTCCAGCACATCGTCGCCCTTGCCGCCGTCGATCGCGTCGTCACCGCCCAGGGTGTTGATGAAATCGGCGAGATCGGTGCCATGCATGGCCTCGCTGACGTCGGCCCCGATGTGCATGTTCTGAAGCCAGGACACCGGTCCGGAGTAGGCCTGCATCTCGACTTCGCGGCTTGTGCCGCCGGAGGTGATGGCGAGGCGGCGTGTCGGCTCGATGTCGTCGTTGACGATCGTGCCGGTGGCGGTCGCGGTCGCGATGGGCGCGTATCGCAGGTTCGTCAGCGTGACGGCGAAGGTCTCGTTGCCCTCGAGGGTGGAATCGCCGGAAACGTTGATGGTGATGACCTTGCGGGTTTCGCCGGGTGCGAAACTGACCGTATCGGATGGCAGCGCGCCGCCGAAGTCGGCGGCATCCGCCGGATTCGCCCCGGTCCCGGTCACCGCATAGCTGGCGGTCGAATTGCCCTCGATGTTTCCGGCGCGGGTGACCTCGAAGGTGTAGGCGGTCGAGCCGCTGCTGCCTTCCGCCTTCGTCGCATCCAGCGCGGCGATGGACAGCGTGGTGTCGTCGTTGCGGATGGTCCCGGTTGCCGTGGTGGTGCCGAGAGCAACGCCGTTCGGGTTGGACAGGGTGATCGTGAAGGTTTCGTCCGGCTCCACCGTGGTGTCGCTGGAAACCTCCACCATGAACATCCGCGACGTCTCCCAGCCCACGAGGGTGACGGTGCCGGACGGCAGCGTGCCGCCAAAGTCGGCGGCGTCCACCGGATTCGCGCCGGTCCCGGTTAGCGCCCAGTCAACCGAAACGGGTTTTCCTGTGCTGGTTGACAATTCTACATAGCAGTAAATATACTTCTTGCCGGTATCGCCTTCCATGAAATCATTGCTCAGCAACTTGATCGATGCCGATGCATCGTCGTTGCCAATCGTCATCCTGACGGGGCTGTTTATTAAATAATCGGCTAGTGTATCTCCGATCGGATCGTAAAATATGACGTTAAATTCCTCAGATGGTTCAATGATGTCGTCATCATGAATTGGAATTTCGAGAATTGCGCTTTGAAACGGGGCGAACTCAAGCGTGCCGCTTGGAAATGTTCCGCCAAAATCATTGGCATCAGCTGGATTGCTGCCAGTGCCCTCGATCCTCCACTTTACGGAGGCGGGGGAGGATGCATTGCCGTCGCGGCTGAGGATGAGGCGGGATTTGGTGGACTGACCCTGCCCACCTCCCTCGTAACCGCCCTGCGTATAACTGATCCAAATCGCCATGACGCCCTCAATTCGAAGTTCTAGAAATAGAACATCGGCAATTTGAAGTTGTCAATTATATACGGCGATCTTCTTTGGGGCGAGATGGAGGGCGGGCCTCTGCCCTGGATGTGGATGCGAAAGAAGCCTCCATGACTCCGGCGGCGGCATCCGCCACGCAACGTCCCGCTTTGAGAGAAGAGGGGGCGTCACGTGGCGGATGCGGGGCTTCACACCGCCTTAACCAGTGCGTGACGCTTCTTGCCGGCGCTCAGCTTGATGACGCCGTCGGCGTTCAGGTCGGCGGCAGTGGCCTTGGCGGTCTCGTCGGGGATGGCGGCGTCGTTCATCTTGGCGCCGGCGCCCTTGATGAGGCGGCGCGCCTCGCCCTTCGACGCGGCCAGACCGGCGGAGACCAGCAGGTCCACCAGCGCGACCCCGGCCTCAAGCTCGGCGCGGGGCACGTCGATGCTCGGCAGGCCCTCGGCGGCGGCGCCCTGCTCGAAGGTGCGGCGGGCGGTCTCGGCGGCTTCCAGGGCGGCCGCCTCGCCGTGGGCGAGCTTGGTCACCTCGTGGGCGAGGATCTTCTTGGCCTCGTTGATGCCGGCGCCTTCAAGGGCCTCCAGCCGTGCCACCTCGTCCAGCGGCAGCTCGGTGTAGAGGCGCAGGAAGCGGCCGACGTCGGCGTCCTCGGTGTTGCGCCAGTACTGCCAGAAATCATAGGCGCTGAGCTTGTCGGCGGTCAGCCACACCGCGCCGGCGGCGGTCTTGCCCATCTTGGCGCCCGACGAGGTGGTTAGCAGCGGGGTGGTCAGGCCGAACAGCTCCGCCCCGTCGGTGCGGCGGCCCAGCTCCACGCCGTTGATGATGTTGCCCCACTGGTCCGACCCGCCCATCTGGAGCATGCACTTCTCGCGCCGGAACAACTCCACGAAATCATAGGCCTGGAGAATCATGTAGTTGAATTCCAGGAAGGTCAGCGGCTGCTCACGGTCCAACCGCAGCTTGACCGATTCGAAGGTCATCATGCGGTTGATCGTGAAGTGCCGGCCGATGTCGCGGAGCAGCGGGATGTATTTCAGCTCGTCCAGCCAGTCGGCGTTGTTGACCATCACCGCGTCCGTGGGGCCACCCATTGTATTTTCTGGGGCGAAGGACAGGTAGCGCCCGAAGATGCGCTTGATGCCCGCCATGTTGGCGTTGATGGCCTCGTCGGTGAGGAGCTGGCGCGCCTCGTCCTTGCCGGAGGGGTCGCCGATCTTGGTCGTCCCGCCGCCCATCAGGACGATCGGCTTGTGGCCGGTCTTCTGCAGCCAGCGCAGCATCATGATCGGCAGCAGGCTGCCCACATGCAGGCTGTCCGCCGTGCAGTCGAAGCCGATGTAGGCGATGATCGGCCCCTTCGCCGCGCGCTCGTCGAGCCCGGCGAGGTCGGTGCACTGGTGGATGAAGCCGCGTTCCTGCAGCGTGCGGAGGAAATCCGATGTCAGCGTCGTCATGGCCGCGATCCGGCTGTCGTGGTAGGGTCCAGGGTCGCGTCTGTTAGCATGGAACGCGCGGCCCCACAATTCTCGGGGCTGACTCGACACGGGATTGAGGTAAGGAATGCAGACGGTCGTCGGGCTGATGAGCGGCACCTCCATGGACGGGATCGACGCGGCGCTGGTCCGCACCGACGGCGAACGCCGGGTGGAGCCGCTGGCCTTCGTGACCATCCCCTACGAGGACGGCTTCCGCGCCGACCTGCGCTCCTGCCTGGGCGGCAAGGGGCCGGTGGGGGCGGTCGAGCGCGCCCTGACCGATGCCCACGCCGACGCCGTGCGCCGCCTGCTGGCGGAGGCCGGGACGGAGGCCGCGGCGGTGGACCTGATCGGCTTCCACGGCCAGACGATTTTCCACGACCCGGCGCAGCGCCGGACCTGGCAGATCGGCGACGGCGCGCGGCTGGCGCGGGCGACCGGCATCGCCGTGGTCAACGATTTCCGCACGGCGGACGTGGCGGCGGGCGGGCAGGGCGCCCCGCTGGTGCCGCTGTTCCACCGCGCGCTGGCCGACGCCCTGCCGCGCCCGCTGGCCGTGCTGAACATCGGCGGTGTGGCGAACGTCACCTGGATCGGCGCGGGCGAGGACGCCGGCGAGGACGACGTGATCGCCTGCGACACCGGGCCGGGCAACGCGCTGGTCGACGATTGGGTGCTGTCCGGCCAGGGCGCCCGCTACGATTCCGGCGGGTCGCTGGCGGCGCGGGGCACGGTGGACGAGGATGCTATGGCGGCCTTGCTCGCCCATCCCTATTTCGACCAGCCGGCGCCGAAGTCGCTGGACCGCGACGCCTTCGACCCGGCGCCCGTCCGCGGCCTGTCGGTGGAGGACGGCGCGGCGACCCTGACCGCCTTCACCGCCGCGTCGGTCGCCCGCATCGTCCCGCACCTGCCCAAGGCGCCGCTGCGCTGGCTGGTCTGCGGCGGCGGGCGGCACAACGCGACGCTGATGGCGATGCTGGCCGACCGGCTGGGCGTGCCGGTCGATCCGGTGGAGGCGGTGGGCTGGAACGGCGATGGGCTGGAGGCCGAGGCCTTCGCCTATCTGGCGGTGCGCAGCCGCAAGGGCCTGCCGCTCAGCCTGCCGGCCACGACCGGCGTGCCCCGGCCGATGACCGGCGGGCGCTTCCACCCGGTGTGACGCCGGAGGTTACGGGCGCGGCCGGCTGTTGTCGGTGCAGTTGTCGGCGTGCTTGCACCAGTTGCCGAAGGTGCTGGCGATCTGGGCGTTGCTGCAGCCGGCCAGCAGGAGCGCCGCGAGGCCGGCGAGGGCGGTGAGGCGACAGGTCTTCACGGCGGTCACTCCGCTGGTCATTCCGCCCCTCATTCGGCCACGGCGGCGACGGGGTTGCCCATCGCGCGGTCCAGATAGTCGTCCACCTGCACCGCCAGATCGTCGCTGCGGTTGGCGAAGAAATGGTTGGCGCCCGGCACCACGCGGTGGTCGATGCGGATGTCCTTCTGGTGCGACAGCTTGGTGACCAGCTTGTTCACCGCCGCCCCCGGAACCAGCTCGTCCTTGTCGCCGTGGATGATCAGGCCGGAGGAGGGGCAGGGCGCCAGGAAGGAGAAGTCGAACAGGTTGGCCGGCGGGGAGACGGACACGAAGCCGTCGATCTCCGGGCGGCGCATCAGAAGCTGCATGCCGATCCACGCCCCGAAGGACACCCCGGCGATCCAGCACACCGGAGCGTTGGGGTTGTGGGTCTGCAGCCAGTCCAGCGCCGCCGCCGCGTCGGCCAGTTCCCCCTCGCCCTTGTCGTAGGCGCCCTGGCTGCGGCCGACCCCCCGGAAATTGAAGCGAAGGGCCGAATAGCCGCGCTTCGTGAAGGACTGGAACAGGGTGAAGACCACCTTGTTGTTCATGGTCCCGTTGTGATGCGGGTGCGGATGCAGCAGCAAAGCCATCGGCGCGTTGGGGATCGTGCCGTGTGTGTAGCGCCCTTCCAGCCGTCCGGCCGGGCCGTTGATCATCACTTCAGGCATGGGAACGGCGATCCTGACGCGAATATAAGGTGATCCGGACCACCGGCGGAGCGGCGGGCGGACGCCACGGCAAGCGGACGTGGTTGCCCATGGACAAGCATGGATTTTTCGCACACAATTCTTGACCGTTTTGCTTGGTCATCATATATGCGTCGATGCGTCCTTCCAGGGCAACCCGCGCGACCGGCGAGGCACGGGTCGAGGGCTCTTGCGAAAGATCACCTCTTCCGGCAAGAGGGCGGACTATACCACGGCGGGTGTTCCGGTGTTCAAGCATCTTCGCGAAGAGATCGACGGTATCATGGCGCGCGACCCCGCCGCGCGGTCACGGGCCGAGGTCGCGCTGTGCTACCCGGGCTTCCACGCCATCGTCATGCACCGCGTCGCGCGCTATTGCTGGGATCGCCGCTGGCACCTGATGGCGCGCGCCGTCTCGCAGATCGCCCGCGCGCTGACCGGCATCGAGATCCATCCGGGCGCCACCATCGGGCGCCGTTTCTTCATCGACCACGGCATGGGCGTCGTCATCGGCGAGACCGCCGAGATCGGTGACGATGTGATGCTCTATCATGGGGTTACGCTGGGCGGGACCTCGCTGAACCAGGGCAAGCGCCACCCCACGCTGGAAAGCGGCGTGATCGTCGGCGCGGGGGCCAAGGTGCTGGGCGCGATCACCATCGGGCGCGGCGCCCGCGTCGGCGCCAACGCCGTCGTGGTGGCGGACGTGGCTCCGGGCATCGCCGTGGTCGGCATCCCGGCCAAAGCGGTGGTGACGCGCGACCGTGTCGAGACGCAGAAGTTCATGCCCTACGGCACGCCTTGCGGCGACATCCCCGATCCGGTGGCGCGCGCGCTGAACGGCCTGCTCGATCAGGTGTCGACCCTGCGCCGCCGCGTCGAGGAACTGGAATCGGAGCGCGGCGACGCGCATAATTCATCCGTGTACGAAACATCGGGCGTTTCCAACGGGAGCGCCCGGCCCGACAATGGGGTGCGCGAGCCGGTGTCCGCCGACGGCGGTCCGGCGGCGTCCTGTTGAACCAAACACAAACACGAGGCTTGGCGCCGATCCGCTGGACGGTCGGGCCGGGGTGAAGGAAGGGTAAGGAGGGTAAAATGAGACTCAGCACCAAGGGACGCTATGCCGTCATGGCCATGGTCGATCTTGCTGCCACCAGCCAGGGGAGCCCCGTCGCCCTTGCCGACATCGCCGACCGGCAGGAGATTTCGCTCTCATATCTGGAGCAGCTGTTCGCCAAGCTGCGCAAGGGCGGCCTCGTGAAGAGCGTGCGCGGTCCCGGCGGCGGCTATCTGCTGGCGCATCCGGCGGACGCGACCCGCGTGTCCGACATCATCCTGGCGGTGGACGAGCCGATCCGCACGACCCGCTGCGCCAACGGCACGCCGCAGGGCTGCCGCACCAACCGCTCGCGCTGCCTGACCCACGACCTCTGGGAGGAGCTGGGCAACCAGATCCACATGTATCTCAGCTCGGTCACCGTGGCCGACGTGGTGGAGCGGCGGATCATCGGCACCAGCAGCCTGACCATCCGCGGCCCGCAGCCGGCGGACGAGGGCGCGGCGGTCGCGGCGGAGTAAGGGAGCGCCCTCCGGCGCCTCGATCCGATGACCCGCGTCTATCTCGACCACAACGCCTCGGCGCCGCTGAAGCCGGCGGTGAAGGCGGCGATGGTCCAGGCCATGGACCTCGCCGGCAACCCGTCGTCGGTGCACGGTTTCGGCCGCGCGGTCCGCCGCGCGGTGGAGGAGGCGCGCGCCCAGGTCGCCGCCCTGGCCGGGGTGCGGCCGGCCCAGGTCTTCTTCACCGGCAGCGGGACGGAAGCCAACAATCTGGCGCTGCGCGGCTTTCCCGGCCGGACGGTCGTCACCTCCGCCATCGAGCATGACTCGGTGCTGGAGGCGGTGCCCGGCGCCGCCCGCGTCCCGGTGGACCGCGACGGTGTTTTGGACCTTGCCGCGCTCGACCGCCTGCTTGCCGACGCAGACGGTCCCGTGCTGGTTTCCCTGATGCTCGCCAACAACGAGACCGGCGTGATCCAGCCGGTGGCCGGGGCGGCGCGGATCGCCCACGCCCGTGGCGCGCTGATCCATTGCGACGCGGTGCAGGCCGCCGGGCGGCTGCCGCTCGACCTCGCGACGCTCGGCGCCGATCTGCTGACCCTGTCGGCTCACAAGATCGGCGGCCCCGCCGGCGTGGGCGCCCTGATCCTCGCCGACGGGCTGGAGCCGGAGGCGCTGATCCGCGGCGGCGGGCAGGAGAAGCGCCGCCGGGCCGGGACCGAGAACGTCGTCGGCATCGCCGGCTTCGGTGCCGCCGCGCGCCTTGCGCGGGAGGAGCTTCCCGACAGCGCCCGCCTGACCGCCCTGCGCGACGCTCTGGAGGCGCTCGCGCTCGCCGCCGTTCCGGCGGCGCGGGTGATGGGGGCCGGCGCGGCGCGGGTCGGCAACACCAGCAACCTGCTGCTGCCCGGCGTGGCCGGGGAGACGCAGGTGATGGCGCTGGACCTCGCCGGGGTCGCGGTCAGCGCCGGGTCTGCCTGCTCGAGCGGCAAGGTGAAGCCGTCCCATGTCCTTGCCGCCATGGGCGAGAGCGCCGGGGACGCCGCCTGCGCCATCCGGGTCAGCCTGGGCTGGGACAGCGACGACGCGGCGGTGGAGCGTTTCGCCGCCGCCTACGCCGCGATGGCGGCGAGGCTCGCCCGTGCCCCTGCGGCGTAATCGCCTTTCCATGACCTCCTCCTCCCGCCGAGGGCCGTGTAAGGTTGCGCGGCGCCCCGCTTCTGGGTATCACCCGGCCGAAGGGACGGCGATCCGCCGGTCTCGCGGCCGACCTGTGCAGCGTTTCAACGGACGGCAAGCATGACGACATCCGATTCCGGCCCGCCGCGGTTTCCCAAGGGGGAGACTCCCAAGGGGATCGCCGGGACCATCGACGGCGATCTGGAGCCGTGCTGGCTGTGTGGCCGTTCGGTCGCGGCGCGCGCGATGTTCTGCCATTCCTGCGGGGCGGTGCAGGGGCCGCGCCCGCTCGACCATTTCACCCGGCTGGGCCTGGAGCGCCGCTTCGACATCGAGCCGGAGGCGCTGGCCCGGCAGCACGCCGGCTTCTCCCGCGCCATGGACCCGGAGCGTTTCGCGGCGCGCGGCGCGCGGCAGCAGGCCAACGCCCGCGCCCAGGCCGACGCGCTGGGCGAGGCCCACGAGACGCTGCGCGATCCGGTGCGCCGCGCCCGCTATCTGCTGGAATTGCTGAATGCTCCCGCCGCCGTCCTGTCCACCGAGGAGGACGAGGAGGTGACGGCGCTCGCCGATCGCTTGGACGGCGCCACGGAGGTGGCCGCGGTGGACCGGCTGGCCCAGGATATCGGGCAACGCGTGGAAAGTTGCATCAAGTATCTTGCCATTGCCTTCCGCAACGGGCAGACCGACAACGCCGCGCGCATCCTCGCGCGGCTGGAGCGGTTGGAGGCGCTGGCGGCCGAATCCCGGACGCGGCGCTCCGCTATTGCTCCGAAGACACCATAATCACCGCCACCGCACATCGACGCCTTTGTTCAGGAGAGCACCCCAATGCCCAAGATGACCTTCATCGAGCCGAACGGCACCCGCCACGAGGTGGACGCCCCGCTCGGCCTGTCCGTGCTCGAGGTCGCGCATAAGCACGGCCTGGACCTGGAAGGCGCCTGCGAGGGCTCGCTCGCCTGCTCGACCTGCCACGTCATCGTGGAGCCGGAGTGGTTCGACGTGCTGAACGAGGCCTCGGAGGACGAGGAGGACATGCTCGACCTCGCCTTCGGCCTGACCAAGACCTCGCGCCTGGGCTGCCAGATCATCATCAGCGAGGAACTGGACGGGCTGGCCGTGCGCCTGCCCGGCGGCACCAACAACGCCATGCGCTGACCCACCGCCGCGGCGCCTTGCGGGGCCGCCGCGGTCCGCACCCGCCACCGGGAAACCGGTGCGCCAGCCCCGTTCGCGGGCGGAGCGCCCCGGTTCTCCGGTGGTGAATTTTTTGGGAACCGGCCCATATAGGGCGCCATGATCTCCTACGCCAACTCTCTCGGCATCGCCAAGCGTCCCCAGGACACCCGCGTGGTCGTCGCCATGTCCGGCGGCGTCGATTCCTCCGTCACCGCCGCCGTTCTGCGGGAGGAGGGCTACGACGTGGTCGGCATCACGCTCCAGCTCTACGACCACGGCATCGCCCTGCAGAAGCCGGGCGCCTGCTGCGCCGGGCAGGACATCTACGACGCCCGCCAGGTGGCCGACCGCATCGGCATCCCGCACTATGTGCTGGATTACGAGGGCAAGTTCTCCCAGGACGTGATCGACGACTTCGCCGACACCTATCTGCGCGGCGAGACGCCGATCCCCTGCGTGCGCTGCAACCAGCGGGTCAAGTTCCGCGACCTGCTGAACACCGCGCGCGACCTCGGCGCCGATGCCTTGGCGACCGGCCATTACGTACGCCGCGTCCAGGGGGCGGGCGGGGCGGAGCTTCACCGCGCCATCGATCCCGGCCGCGACCAGAGCTACTTCCTGTTCGCCACGACGCGCGAGCAGTTGGAGTTCCTGCGCTTCCCGCTGGGCGGCCTGACCAAGCCGGAGACCCGCGCCCTGGCCGAGCGCCACGGGCTGGAGGTGGCGGCCAAGCCGGACAGCCAGGACATCTGCTTCGTGCCCAACGGTTCCTACGCCGACGTGGTGGCGAAGCTGCGCCCCGGCTCGGTCGAGCCCGGCGACATTGTCCATGTCGACGGGCGCGTCCTGGGCCGCCACCGCGGCGTGGTCCATTACACGGTGGGCCAGCGCAAGGGGCTGGGCATCGGCGGCATCCGGGGCGAGGAGGAGCCGCTGTTCGTGGTGCGCCTGGAGCCCGGTCAGCGCCGCGTCGTCGTCGGCCCGCGCCGCGAGCTGGCGCGCCGCGTGGTGATGATCCGCGAGGTCAACTGGCTCGGCCCCGCCCTGGCTCCCGGCGAGGGGATTGAGGTGGAGGTGAAGCTCCGCTCCGCCCAGCCGCCGGCTCCGGCGGTGTGGCGCCTGGGCGCGGACGGCACGGCGCAGGCCGAACTGCACGAGCCGCAATACGGCGTTGCCCCCGGCCAAGCCTGCGTCGTTTACCAGGGCGACCGGGTGCTGGGCGGCGGCTGGATCGCCGGAACGGGAGCCTGACGAAAACTTCGCAGAAAAGTGAAATTTCAGCGTTGACACCCCGGTCCCGCTGGAATACATAAGCGGCCCCGGCACGAACCGCGGCGGCCAACACCGAAACGGACCGCGCCGGGAGATGATGGTAAGCACGATGGCAGCGTAGCTCAGTGGTAGAGCAGGGGAATCATAATCCCTTGGTCGGGGGTTCAAATCCCTCCGCTGCTACCATCATTGCAGTCCTAGCGACTGTGCTGTTTCCCTCACCCGGCTTGCTCCGGGTGAGGGACAGCAACTCTTCAATCCTCCCATGCACCATCAAATGAGTTTCGCCACGGCGCTCGCCGGGATGAACCTCAATTCGCGCCAGTAACGCCCGTAGGGTGTTCGCTGCGTTTTGGCGTGCCTCGTCCCCGCCGGCAAGCGCCTTGTCCAGCGCGTCGAGCTGGTCACGGTATCGTTCCGCGGCCTGGGGGTGCAGCTCCACGACCGAATCGCTTTCGGCCTCCATGATAGCCGCCAGCTCCGCGTCGGCTTCCGCCTTCTGCCGTTCCAGGTCCATGAGCTTCCCGCGCAGGGCAGGGCCGGCGGTGCCTTCGGCGATTGCGTCCACGATGTTGTCGATCTGTCGTCCGAGCTTGGCGACACGGGCCGCCACGTCTTCGCGCTTCGCTGACGCTTCGGACCGGAGCCGGCGGCGCTCTTCCCCGTAGGTCTTCACATAAAGGGCGAGCAGCTTGGGCGACAGCAGTTGCGTCCGGATGCCGT
The DNA here is from genome assembly GCF_003119115.1 of Azospirillum sp. TSH58. Classification (NCBI taxonomy): domain Bacteria; kingdom Pseudomonadati; phylum Pseudomonadota; class Alphaproteobacteria; order Rhodospirillales; family Azospirillaceae; genus Azospirillum; species Azospirillum sp. TSH58. Next base: position 818,701 of record NZ_CP022364.1, on the reverse strand, counting down.
CCAACACCCGCTCTTGCAGATCGGGCAGCCGAATCGTCCGGTTGTTCGAGCAAACGGACGGCCCCGATTCGCGGTAGGTCGAGCAGGCGAGCTGATCCTTGGACTTGACCGTGTAGGCTCCACCGCAGCAGCCGCAGCGCAGCAGGCCCGAGAACAGGTGCTTGGGCCGCCGGGTCTTATCGACGCGGAGGTGGGCAAAGCCCGCCTTGATGGCCTGCGCCCGCTCCCACAATTCGTCTTCAACGATCCGCAGTTCGGGAACTTCGGTCACGACCCAATCCGATGGCGGGTTGAGGCGGGGGAGCCGCTTGCCCGTCTCCGGGTCTTTGACCATGTGCAGGCGGTTGTAGATCACGAAGCCGATATAAGCCTCGTTGTAGAGGATGCCGTTCTTGCGGGCTGGGTTCCCGTTGATCGTGCTGGCGTTCCAGTGCCCGCCGGCTGGGGAGGGGATGCCATCCCGGTTCAGAGCGTCCGCAATGGCGCGCGGGCTGATGCCGGCGACGAACTCCCGATAGATGCGGCGAATCGCGTCGGCCTGTTCAGGGTTGATCCGGCGCTTCCCGCGCACCAGCTCGCCCCGCGCGTCGAACTCCCGAACCACATCGTATCCGTAGGACAGGCCGGCGGGGACGCTGCCGGCCATGGCGCGGCCCGTCTGCCCGCGGCGCACCTTCTGCGCCAGATCACGCAGGAACAGGGCGTTCATCGTGCCCTTGAGGCCGACGTGCAGTTCCGAAATGTCGCCTTCCTGGACGGTGGCGAGCCGGATGCCGGCGAACCCGAGCCGCTTATGGATGGCGGCGGTGTCTTCCTGATCGCGGGAAAGCCGGTCCAGACCCTCCGCCACGACTGTGTCGAACTGGCCCGCCTTGGCATCGTCCAGCAGGCGCAGGGCCTGGGGGCGGTTCCGTAGGTGCGCGCCAGACATGGCGTAATCGGCATACACGGTCACGACCGTACCGCCGTGCCGCGCGACAAAGTCGCGGCATAGGCGCACCTGATCGTCAATGGACCGTTCGTGCTGGTTGTCTGACGAGAACCGCGCGTAGATCGCAGCGCGCATTACGCCCTCCGGGCCTTCCTGGCTTCCTGTTCGGCCCGATGATCCTCGCGCGCCGCCGCCCGCGCAAGAGCGCGCACGAAGTCCTCCAGCAGTTCTTCTGCTGTAGGCTCCTGCCGTGGCGCTGGAGGCGCTATGGGGCGGCGGCTGGACATGGTGGTGGGGGTTTCGTCCTGGGGTCGATCAGCGGGAGGGGGGGAGGCCGCTACAACGCGGCCCCAATGGGCGGTTGCTGCCGGGCCTAGTAGTCGAGCAGCTCAGCGACCTCGTCCCAGCGGGTGGCTGCCTCGCTGAGGAGCCGGCGGCTTTTTTCTTCGCGGGCTATGGCGTCGCGCCAACGGTCCTGGTCGATCAGCTCTTGGAGCTGGTCACGGATCAGGCCGTCGATCACGCGGGGGTCCAGCGCGTCCAACTCCCAACTCTTGTCGCCGAAGCGGAGCTTGTAGCCGTTGCACCGGCTGTCCGACTCCTTGGCGGGGTTGGGCGGCGGGCGGTACTTCTTGACCTGTTCGATGTTCAGCGCCAGCCGGCGCACCTCCACCTCTTCGCCCGCGAACATCGACAGCCGGTCGATGTTGTCCCGCGTCATGTCGATCCCGGACGGGTCATGGTCGCCAAGGTGGAGGACGACCACGCGCTTTCCCTCCTCCGCCAGCCGGGCAAAGCGTCTGCCCGCCCGCCATTGCTCCGATTGGCTGGTGTAGCCACGGCAGGCGAAGAACGGCACGAGGTGTTCGTTGCAGACACGTTCGATCACGCCGACCAAGGCGTCTTTCTCAATCCAGACTTCGACGTGGCAGGGCTGGTCAGCCCAACGCTTGATTCGGAACTGGCTGGCGCAGGCGCCCAGAATGTCTTCCGGGCTGCTCCAGGACGGCTTCGCCCTGACGTTGCGGGTGCGATCCTCCAGCGCGTCCCAATCGACAAGGCCAGCAAGGCGGGCGTCGTTGATCACCTGCCCAAGGCGCTTGTACGACTGCATGGTGTTGGGGATCAGCGCCCGCGCCACGAACTGGTAGTAGAGCTGGCGCAGGGTCAGCACGAAGCCCTGATCCTGGTATTCGGCGATGATGCTGTTGGCCTGCTCGATCAGCTCGCCGTTGCGACCGATGAAGCGCTTAGGCACGAAGCACTCATAAGGCATGGTCGTCTCCCGTCGCCTGGATGCCGGCGAAGAAGCTGATTGGGTCGCCGTCCCACAGCGGGTCGCGGAAAAGGTCGGCGTCGGCCTCGCAGCACTCGCAAAGGCCGGTGCGGTGGTCGATGCGGTCGATGTCGCCGCACATGACGCAGGTTCCGTTGACCATCATGATTCAGCCTCCGGTGTCGTGCCGTTGGCCTGTTCGTTGGTCAGCGCTTTGACCAGACCTTCGTCCATCGCGGCGCCCGCGTTCGGCTCGTCCATGAACATCAGGCGAGTTCCGGGCAGCTTCGCGAGGGGCGGCATGTCGAGCGGCGTTAAGGCCACACGGCGCCAGATGGAGTTGTCATCCTGTGGGAAGCTGGGCTTGATGGCCTGCCCGAGCATGCAGGTATTGACCGGTTCGCCCGTCTGCGGATTAGGCGGGAAGCGATTGAGCAGGCCCTTAATCTGTTCGTGCGTGTTCAGCAGTGCATTCCGCCTGTCCAGCGGGCACGGTCCGGCGCTCTTCAGTTCGTCGATCAGGGTTTCCAGTCTGGCGATGGCCCGCAGGGCTTCCCGGTGCAGGCGTTGCTGTTTGGTCGCCATGGCTGCCTTACCTCCGGCCCATCTTGCGGATTTCGGCGAGGTCCCGGCGGAGGGAGACGCGGGCTTCCTCGCTGTGCTCGGTCGCGGCGGCCTGATACTCGGCTTCGGCGATGCGGCGCGGATCGGTGATGTCCTTGCCGGCGGCTTTCAGGGCGGAAAGGACTTCGGACTTGGTGACGGGTGCAGACATGGGGCCTCACTTCGGCGGCGTCTCGCGCCGGCCTTTGTTGGGGTTGTAGATGCGGGGGCGGTAGGTGCGGCCAGCGGTGCGGTCGTCGTGGCGCCAGTCGCGGACGAGGGCGGACAGGGCGCTGATCAGGTTCCAGCGCCGGAGGCTCCGCCACTCCATCAGGAGTTCATAGGCGACCATGCCGCGCGTCATGGCGCGGTTGGTCCAAGCCTTCTTGCAGGGTTCAGAGCAGAATTCCTGCTGCATGTGCCGGGGCGTGTAGGCCGTCCCGCATTCGCGGCAGGGGCACGGTGAATAGGTTGTCCGCACCGTCCGTGCCCGCGTGGGCGTCCCGGCCTCTCCTTGGCCTTCCAGCGAAGAGCGACTAGACGCTTTGTCGGCGTTCATCGCACCCTCAGCCGGATGTTCAGGAAGTGGATCGTGCTAGCCTTCTGGCGGCGCAGCCGTTCGGCGACGAGCTGGAGGAAGCGCTTGCGGGTGAACGGGTCCACGCCGCGGGGGCTGCACCAGTCGAGGTAGGCTTGCCACAGGGCTTCCGCCTGGAGGCGGCTGCCCGGCGATGGCTCGGTCACTTCCGCGAGGAACGAGCCGATCCAGTCCCGTTCAGCGGGGCAGCGGTCCAGCCGGGGCAGGGGCGATTGCTCCCACACCCGGCGCGCGGCATCGCGCCCGCCGATGTCGCGGGCGACGCGCACCAGCTCCATCCACAGGCGATAGGTGGCCTGCGTCTCGGGATCGATGATGGCGGCGCGGCGGCGACCGGCGGGCATAGCTTCGCCGTTCACCGGGCCGTGGTTGGCTGGTGCGGTCATGGCGGAATCTCGGAATGGGGCGGTCTGGAAAAGGCCCGGCCCGAAGGCCGGGAGTTTCTGCGAACCGTGAAAAAACAATGGGTGAGCCGGGGATGCGCCCGGTGCGCTCACCACCAGCAGCGGCGGCTACCGAAACGGACTTGCTGGCCCGCTTGGGTAGCCGCCGCTGGGTTTGAGGTCCCGGCGGCAGGAACTACGCGGCGACATCCAGGTGGCGGAGCCGTTCGGCGGCCAGATCGCGGGCGGCGTGCCCATGGGCCGCGATTTCCCCGGCGGTGAAACCGGCGTTACGCAGATCGTCGCTGGTGCAGGTGCCGTTGCCTTCGGTCAGTCGCACGATGTGGCCCGCCATGCGGCGGACGATGGCGGGGGCTTTGGTGCGGGCGGACGAGGGGTGACGCATGCCATGTCTCCAAGAAAGTCCCGCCGGGCCATGCGCGGCCCGGCCCGGCGGGCAGTTGGGAGGAAACCGGGCGCGGCCTAAAAAGGGGCTACCACTTCCGCGCATCGGCTAATCACCGATATGCGAAGCACGGCTCATCTGTCAACGCAAAATGCGTTATTAGCTGGGAGCGGGTAGACGTGCAGGTGTGGGTGTTTCATGAGTCCCATACCCAAATATGCACCTACAGGTATGGGTGCGGCAAAATAGCGTATCGGAATAGTGGAGTACGTGTATAGTTTTGTGGCTTCCGCCAGTTCTCTCGCAGGGACTCGGCGGAGATGGGGGAAGGGACGCCCCCAGAGCACGCGGTCCGCCCGCGCCGTGAAACCTTCGAACCCGGCCGTACGCGCCGGGAACGCTGATATTACGTCCGCCTCACCCACCTGTGCAGGCAGACAACACATGGCGCGGATTTGAGCGGATGAAAAGCCTAATATCCAAACTTCCTTTGAAATCTAATGAATCGGTAAACGCACCGTTTACCTTACGCTTCGTCGGGCCGAAGATTTTACGCCTTGCGCTCGATCTTTCGACTGTGGGAACATAAACCCACGCAAAGGTATGATGTCGCAGACAATACAAGCTGCCGCCCTTAGCGGTTGCGCAGGCGTACAGGAACGTACCGGGAAGGTCGCGATGGAAACGAAGGCGGATTGTGTTGCGCGTATCGTGGCGGTGCTGGCTGAAGCCGAGCGGAGGCGGTCAGCCGGCACGGCCACGATGGAACAGCCGCAGCAAGGAAATGGCGTGAGCGACATCAGGGGTGGCCGGTTGAGTTCCGGCAGCAACCTCGTCCCCGTAGGCGCGGCAGAAATCAACGATCAGTGATGCTTGCTTTGCTGGTGGTAGAGCTAGCTTAGTTTCTTCTAAGAAGACCGCCAATGCTTCAACAGCTACCTGCACAATATGCGCGTGCAGGGCATCGGGTGGCATAGCTGGTTCTTCGGTGACATTGATACCCGCTAAGGCCAGCACCTCCGCTTTGGGAATGCCGCGCTTTGTTAGTGGCCCAATGATCCGATCTACGAAGTCCACCCGGAAATAAGGGCGCTTATAAGCTTCTGGGTCTTCATAGCGCTGAAGGCTGGATTGGCCCTTAAAACCTGCCTCTTTCGCCAGCTCGTCGAGGCTAATGCCTGCGCGCTGGCGTAATTCCCGCAGGCGCTCGCTCACGTGCATTGACCGGCCCTCCCGATGCCCGCCGAATGGTTCGCACGCTCCAGCCAACTCAATCCACGTTGACCGACAAACGCAAAATGCGTTACCTCTTTCGATATGAAACCTACCCAAGCCGAACGGATCATCGCGAAGTTTGCGACGACCGATGTGCAATCTGGCGTCACGCAACTGGCGGAGACGCTGGGGCACCGTAACCGTACCACCGTGCAGGGCTGGCTAGCGCGCGGCTGGATTCCTGCACGCCAACAACAGGCGGTGCTTGATGCAGCGCTTGCGCTAGGCATCGCGTTAGCGCCGTCCGATTTTTTCGAGCTGCGTTCTGAGCATATCCGGCCCGTTGCCTGCGTCGCTGGGGAGTAGCCGATATGGCGAAGCCGCTCCCAACCACATCGATCACATCCCGCTTCAAGCATGACGTGAATATCGCCACGCGAATGGCGTTCGTCTTGTGCAATCTCAAGAAGGGATTCGGGCATGGCTAAGCGCCGCAAGCCTCTGTCGGTGGAGGACGGCGTTACCGTCGCCCTTGCCATCCTCGGCGACGAACAGGCGGAGGGGGCGACGCGGAAGAGCGCTCGCCTGATCCGCGCGTGGTCCGATCCGGACGACGACGCCCACCACATTCCGGTCTATCAGGCCCTGCGTCTGGACCGGGCCTGCATGCTGCTGGGCGAGGCCCCGCCCATCCTGACCGCCTACCGGGCGGAGCTTCGGCGGTCGGCGGCAGAGGTCCGGGAACCGGGCGACCCCATGGCGCGTCTGGCCGAGGCCATGGCCGAAATGGGTGATCTGGCGGAGGAGCTGCGCAGCGCCCGTGCGGTCTGCGGCCCCGGCGGCAAGTCCATTCTGCCGGAGGAGGCGCGGGCGATCCTGACGCAGGCCGCCGAGCTGCGCGCGGTGTTGGACGCTCTCGAACACGACGTGACCGCGCTGCTGCCGGTGCCCGCTCCGGTGGAGGTCTGACCATGGCGACCGCCGGAGCAGACCGCATCCTGTCCCCCGATTTCGCGCTCATGCTGGCCGTCAATGGCGTGCTGCTGACCCGGCGGCCTGCCGATGAGGACCGGGCCAAGCTGACGGCGGCGGTTGAGGCCGCCCGCGATGCCGGTGTGAGCGGCGCCGCCGCCGCTCTGGCCGATGCCGCCGCCGCGTGGCTGTCCGGCACCGTGGGCACCGAAGCGCTGCAAGAGGCGCTGACCGACTTCGCCACCCCCTATGCCACCCGCGTGTCGCGGCCCGTCCGCCCCGCGGAGCCTGACCATTGCGGCCTCGTCGAAAGCGACGTGCCGCTGCTTTCACACGCCGCGCGCGTCGCGGCTGCCATGGAGTCCGACCGATGAACGAACCGAAGGATGTGCAGAATACCCCCGCGTCGGCTGACGACGTGGCGTTCTTCCAGGAAATCGAGGGGTTGCAGGGCAAGCGCCCCATGCTGGTGCTGCCGGAAGGGCTGACGGCGGAAGACATCGTCGTCCTGTCGATGATCGCGGCGGAGCGGGCGCGGCAGATCACGGGGGAGGGCTTCACGCCCGAGCATGACGACCGGCACGAAACCCACGGCGAATTGGAGCTGGCCGGCGGCGAATATCTGCTGCATGCGGGCAGCGGCGACGGGCATCGCGCGCAGTTTCCGCCGGGCAGGCCGGCGGATATCTGGCCGTGGGACAATCATCACTGGAAGCCCACCACCCGCGTCCGGGACGGTGTGAAGGGCTGTGCCCTTGGTGTGGCTGGCATCGCGGCGCGTCTGCGCCGTGGCGAGCCGGTGGAGGGCTGAAGCCATGACCACCGATCAACGCAAGGTCTACACTGGCGGTACGTCCGGACCGGAGGCCGGTCAGTTCGCGCTGATCGTCCTGATCCAGGTGGAGGCTGACGACCCTAAAAGCACGCGCCGGTCTCTGGCCGCCTTGTACGCGCTGTGCATCGCTGCTTTCCGGGCGGACGATGTTCAGGCGTGGCAGGCCATCAACGGGCACCTCCGCAAAAAGCACGACATGCGCGGTCTGGATGCCATCAAGAAGTTGGCATGGTCGATCTATGACGCGGCTGCTGCGGAGTCGCGGCGTCGCCTGACCGCGGTGGAGACGGCGGAGGTGGGCCATGCTTGACGGCATCGCCAATCCCTTCTTGGAGCAGGTGGCAGGGCCAGTTCCCATCACGCTCCGCCGGTTGCGGGATGCCGGACCGTCCGCCATCGGGCAGGCCGTGGCCGTGTTGCAGGCGTCGCACATCCGTCCGGACGGGAGCCTCGCGCGGCGGTACGAGCAGGGGCGGCTGTTCGATGAACTCTACGATTCCGTTCATGCACGGACGGCGGGGCAGGCGCGATTCTACGTCGCCCAAACTGCGGAGGGCGGGCGGGTGGTCGGCGTGGCCGGCTATCGGCAGGCGTGGTGTTCGGCCTTCGGGTGGGAGCTGTCCTATGCGGGCGTCCATCCCGATTGGCAGGGCCGCGGGATCGGGCAAGCCCTGATCCGCATCCGCCTTTCCGGTATCCGGCTCGAAGGCAGCGATGGTGACTTCGTCATCGTCCGCGCCGCCCGCCCCGAAACCTATCGCCGCATGGGGTTCTCGCCCTGCATGGGTGATCCGAACCTTCTCGTCGGGAAGGTCGGTGCGTTGGGGGAGGGCGTCTAAGATGGTCGCCTATTCCTTCCGCCCCCGCTTCATCGACCCCATCCTGGCCGGGCTGGAACACGCTCCTCTGCTGCCGGGCATGAAGCGGCAGACGATCCGGGGCGCCAGCGGCGGCAAGCGCCACGCGCGCCCCGGCGAGCTGGTGCAGCTCTACACCGGCATGCGGACGCGGCAGTGCCGCAAGCTGGGCGAGGGCCGGTGCGTGGCCGCTGAACCGGTGACCCTGCTGCTCGAAAAGCCGGGCCTCGTGATCATCGGCGATGCGATGACGCCCGCGGACGAACACGAGGCCGCCCGGCAGCTCGACGCCTTCGCCATCTATGACGGCTTCCGCGACTGGCCGGACCTTGTCGCCTTCTGGGCGGCGGAACATCCCGGCCTGACCCGGTTCGAGGGGGTGTTGATCCGGTGGGAGCCGCTTGCCGGTGCGGAGGTTCGGCCATGACCGCGCCGCATCCGACCAAGTTTCAGCTCTCCCTGCGCGGGCAGCGGCTGATTCAGCAATGGTGCGAACTGAACGGAATTGACTGCCCGCCCGTGAAGCGCTGGGCGAAGGTCGATTGGCCGTTCGATGCCTGCGCCTACTATCGTCCGACCATAATCAATATCTGCGATCCGAAGTGTGCATCCATCGGGACTGCCGGTCGGGCGTGGTCGTATCCGGGACATGCGGTTGACCGAACCCCCTATGGCGTGCTTGCGCACGAGCTGGGGCACCACGTCGATGTGCTGCGCAGCACGACCGTAGACCGTTACCGCGGCAACTTCAGCGCGGAACTGCGTCGTCAGTCCGGCGAACCGAAGCTGACCAACTACTGTCCGGACGATGGCGAGTGGTTCGCAGAGATGTTCCGGTTGTTCGTCACCAATCCCGATCTGCTGCGCGGGCTGCGGCCCCGCACTCATGCGGCGCTGATTGAGCGTGGTTTCGCCCCGCTTTGGTCTGACGATTGGCGCGCCCGCCTCGCTGGGGCGCCCGAACGGACCATGGCCATCAATGAACGTCGGGTCGGCGAGGTGCGGTCATGACCGAAACACCCGGACCGGAACTGAAGGAGGCGGCCTTAGCCCATGCGGGGCGCGGGTGGAAGGTGTTCCCCTGTGTCCCCCGCGGCAAGGTCCCCTGCAAGGAAGTCGGGCTGTTCGAACACGGCGTGAAGGAAGCGGCCTCGTCCCGCTTCTGGGTGACGCAGCTCTGGCGCCGCTGGCCGGCGGCCAACGTCGCCACGGCGGCAGGGGAGGACAGCGGCTTTTGGGTTCTCGACGCCGACTTGAAGCCGGAGACCGACGAAGACGGTTTCCGCACCCTGCGCGAGCTGGAGGACCTGTTCGGCGAACCCCTGCCGGACACGCTGGGCCAGATCACACCGTCGGGTGGTCGGCACTGGCTGTTCCGCTGGCCGGAGCGGGCCATTCCGAACAGCAGCCGGGCCAAGTGTGGCCCCGGCCTCGATACCCGCGGCGAAGGCGGGTACATCCTCGTCGCGCCCAGCGTCCACCCGAACGGCAAGCGCTACGTCTGGACCGCCGATCCCGATTCGACGGCCATCGCTCCGGCGCCGGAGTGGCTGGTGCGGCTGGTGATCGGGGCGCCGGACGATCTGGAATGGCTCCGCCGGGCGCTGGACGGCAAGGCCCTGCCGGCGTGGCTGGCGAAGCGGCTGTCGGTGCCGAAGGCCCCAGCGGACGCCGAACGGGCCGGGCCGCCACCGGGCAGCGTCCACCCCTATGCCCGCAAGGCGCTGGAGGAAGAGGCGCAGAAGGTCCGCACCGCTGTGCCTGGCAGTCGGAATTCGACGCTGAACGAAGCGGCCTTCAATCTGGGGCAGTTCATCCCCGGCGGCTACCTGCCGCGTTCCCTGATCGAACAGCACCTGTCCGTGGCCGCCCTGGCGTGCTTCGGCAGTGACCAGCGCGAGCTGATCGCGGCGCAGAAGACGATCAAGTCCGGGCTCGACGGCGGCATGCAGCACCCCCGCGAACTGCCGGCGCCTCTGGTGCCGCAACGCCGTGGGCGGAGCGGAAGGCCCGCGCCGCGCCGTCCACTCCGGACGGCGGCGGAGGACCCGCAGGCGGTTGCCGCCGCCGTGGCGTCGGCCCGTGCCCTGTGGGCCGATGGGCGACGGGTGGATGACGTGCCCGGCGCCTTGGCCTTCCTGCGGGCGGCGAATGCGGTTCGGTCATGGTCGATGCTGCGGGCGGTGGATCGTCTCGACCTGACGCATGTGGTGCCGGGGCAAGGGCGCGTCCTGCTGCACCGTGGGCCGGCGGTGCTGGCCGCCATGCAGGTGTGGAACCCGGAAGCGACCGGGCCGGAGGTGTCCGGCGTGCTGGCAACTTGGATCGATGCGGACGGGCGGACGGTGGAGGTGGAACACGCCAGCATCGGGCGCCCGGTTCCGGCCCGGCGCATGTTCGGACGGCGCGGCGGCGCGGTGCGGCTGTCGCCGCTGGGCGATGCCAGCATGGTCTATCTGGCCGCCGATCTGCCGCTGGGGCTGCTGTGCGCCATGACCTGTCCCGACAAAGCGGTGTGGGCCGTTGGCGGCGCCGTCGCCATGGCCGACGTGCTGCTGCCGGACGCCGTCACCGACGTGCTGCTGCTGGGCGCCGGGGACCTGTCGCGGGAGCGCGCGGCCTCCATCGCGGCGGCGTTGGGCAATGGCGAGGGCCGCACGGTGCGGGTGGCGCGGACGACCGCGCAGAAGGCGAGGGTGTCATGACCGCCAGAAGTTCGGCCATGACCGAAGGTGAGGCGCGCAAGCTCGCCATCGCCTGGATATGCGGGACGGCCCGGCGCCCGGCGGAGGTGGTGGCGGAACTGCTGCGCCTCTACGGCCACCGGGCCACCAAGGGCGCCGCCCGGCGCCGCTGGCGGTGGGATGATGCCTACGACCTGATGTGGCCGATGCTGCTCGATTCCCCGACCTATGCCGGGCGCATCCGGCGGGCGGTGCTGGCGGCGGACCGCCGGAGCGCGGCGCGGGATGTCCGGAGGGTTGCCGCATGAAGGCTCGTCCCCTCCCCGCACCCCTCCTGTTCGATGATCTGCCGACCATGAAGGCCGCTCCGGCGGGTGCGCCTCTTACCGAAGCGTGGCGTCCGGCGGAATGGGAGTTCGCTCCGCTGGTGCCGCAGCGTTACCGGTTGATCATGGCGGACCCTGCATGGGAATTCACCCTGCGCAGCCCGAAGGGCGAAGGCAAGGCGCCCCAGAAGCACTATCGGTGCATGCCGCTGGCGCAGATCAAAGCCCTTCCCGTGCGCCAGCTCGCCCATCCTGACGGGTGCCTGCTTTGGCTGTGGGCGACCTGGGCAATGCTCCGTTTGGCGTTCGAGTGCATAGACGCTTGGGGCGCGCGTTACGTGACGGGCGCCCCGTGGGTGAAGGTCACGAAGAACGGCAAGCGCAGCTTCGGGCCGGGCTACGTCCTGCGCGAATGCACCGAACTGTTCCTGCTGGCGGCCTTCGGCGCTCCCCCTTATGGGCCGGGCTGCCGCTCGGAACGCGGCCTGATCGAGACCATGGAATTCGAGGATGGCGAACCGCTCGCCATCGAAGCGCTGGTGCGGGAGCACTCGCGCAAGCCCGACGAGCAATACGAGAAAGCCCGACGTCTGATCCCCCACGGCCCGGCCTGCGAACTGTTCGCCCGGCAGCCATGGCCGGGATTCGAGGTCTGGGGCAACGAAACCAACAAGTTCACACCAGAGGTTCGGCCATGACCGTAGTTCATTTTCCGACCGTGTTCGTCGTGCCTCCCGTGGAAGTGGCTGGCCGCCTGATCGAAGGGTATGAGGCAGCCAAGGCCGCGCCGGACGTTGACGCCTTCGGTTTCTGGCAAGAAGCCTATCTGGTGCTGCCTCCCGACCTTCAGTCCCGTGTGCGCGACGCAACCGGCTATGCGGAGCCGCTGGAATGATGACGGCGACTGTATGGCCGTCATCACCCCTCTGTTCCCCTCCCCGCACCCCTCCCTTTGGGGGCTGCCCGTTAGTGGCACGGGGACGGGGATGGCGGAATGGAGGCGCGCCGGGCGCGGTGACGCGGGGCGGCCCATGTCTCGCAATCCGTCTAGACGCTTTGTGCTGGAGGGGCGATGGCGCCGCTTGACGATCAGACGCCTGTCGATGCCCTGCGCGCCGCCATCGACGGTGCGGAACAGGCCCCGCTCGACGGCTTCGGCGGGGGTGATGAACCGCCCGTCGAAGGTGATCCGGCGGACGATCTGGAACTGGCCCGGTACGCCTACAACGACAGCGGCAACGCCGCGCGCCTGCTGGCGCGCTTCGGCACGGCGCTTCTGTATGTGGACCGGGTGGGCCAGCACACCTGGGACGGCAAGCGCTACCGCCTGGAGCTGGGCGAAGCGATGGCCAAGCTGCTCGCGCAGAAGACGGGGGCGCTGCTCTACCGCGAGGTGGAGGCGTTGCGCCGTCTCGGTCCGCCGCCGCCTTCGGACGAAGAGCGGGAGTGCGAGGACGACAAGGAGCGCGCCCGCATGGCGGCGGCCCGGATGAAGGAATGGCGCAAGAGCATTGACGAAGGGGAGAAGTGGGCGGTGCAGACCGGCAACGCCGGAAAGATCAACGGTATGTTGGAGATCGTCGCCCCGCGGGTGACCAAGCCGGCCAGCGTCATGGACGCGAACCCGTGGCTGCTGAACATCGACAATGGGACGTTGGACCTTCGGGAGAGGCCGGAGACCACCGCCGGGACGACGGTGCGGCGGCATAGCCGTGACGACCTGTTGACCAAGCTGGCGCCCGTGGGGTTCGACCCGGAAGCCAAGTGCCCGGCCTTCGACGCCTTCCTGGCCCGCATTCAGCCCGACGCGGCGGTGCGGGGTTTCCTCCAACGGCTGTTCGGCTACTGCCTCACCGGGGACGTGACCGAACAGGTGTTCGTGATCTTCCACGGGGAGGGCGCCAACGGCAAATCGACCTTGACCGACCTGATGCGGGAGGTCTTCGGCGACTATGCCGCCACCGTGCCGGCTGGCGTCTTCATGTCGAAGCACAACGACGATCCGGACAAGGCCCGCCCGTCGCTGGCGAAGCTGCCCGGTGTGCGGCTGCTGCTCATGTCGGAGCCGAAGGGCGGGGCGATGCTGGACGAAAGTCTGGTCAAGGCCGTGACCGGCATGGAACCCCTGCCGACGCGCAACTTGCACGAGAAAGAATTCGATCTGCGTCCGGTGTTCAAGCCGATCATGTCCACCAACCACAAGCCCGGCATCGTCGGGCAGGACACGGGCATCTGGCGCCGCGTGAAGCTGGTGCCGTTCGAGGTGGTCATTCCGGAGGCGGAGCGCGACCGCGGCCTGCCGGACCGCCTACGGGAGGAAAAAGCGGGCGTCTTCAACTGGCTGCTGGATGGGCTTGCCATGTGGTGGGAAGAGGGCCTGAACCCGCCGGAAATCATCACCGCGGCGGTGGATGAGTGGAAGAAGGAAAGCGACCCAATCGGTGAGTTTTTGGAAGCTGAAGTCGCTGCTGTTCTGGGGAAGCGGGTGACTGCTACTGCCCTTTATGAGGCGTACACGAAATGGTGCGAGCGAAATGCGCGGGAAGCGGTGAAGCCAAACAGCTTCGGCAAGAAGATGCGGGATCGTGGTCATCGCGTCGTCAAGTCGAGCGGGGTAAATCACTATCTTGGGTTGCAACTCTTGGAGGGCGTCGAGCCCGTGCCAGTGATGTAGCCGCAGGGAGAAGTCGGGCCATCAGGGAGCGGTGGTTCGTACCCCCTCCCTGGGGGAAAGGGGCGGAAATGCTGGGCTTAGAGAGGACTTGGAGGACAGGGAGCGCTTTTTCGGGGTTGGCCTCATGTGCGCGTGCGGGCGGGCGCGCGGCCATGTGCGGGCGTGCGCATGACGGCCCATTTGTCTTCCCTCTTCTCCCTATCCTCTCCTTCATAAGTATTTTCAATGAGTTAGGTAGGGAGGGCTCTGAGGTGTCAGGGAGCACTCTAGGGCGTGGTGCCGGTCGGTCGGGTCTTGATGTGAACGGGGTGGCGACGATGGATGGTGGATCGGTGGTGTTGGGGCGTGGCGCGGACGATACCGACGATGCGCTGGTCACGGGGCGGTGGCTGACCCTGCCCGACCGCGGCGACCCGGCGGTGCCGGGGGTGCTGCACGGCAAGGGGTGGGTGGCGCTGATGTATGCCCGCGGGCGGATGACCACGGCGCAGGTGATGGCGGCGGTGGACATCGCCCGTGGGCTGTCGCTGGAGGTCGTGGCGTCGGCGTCGGGTCTGCGGGCGGTCGATCCTTCGGCCTTGGTGGTGGACGGTGGAAACCGCACCTCTCCGCCGCTCGCCCCGGTCGGTGGTGTGGTCTGTGCGCCGGCTGCCGTGCGGGTTGAGCAGTGGCGGCGGACCCTGCGGGCGGACAAGGCTGCTGGAACGCTGCATGGGCGTCGGGGCTCCATGTTCGTGGACCTTGTCGTGGTGCGGGTGATCATGGGCGAGGTGTCGGCGACGGCGTTGGATCAGCGTCTTGGGCTTCGGAATGACCGGGTCCGTGACGAGGTGCTGCGCCAGCTTCGCGCCTATGCTGAAACATTCTGTCTTGGTGTTCTGAAAATTCCCTCTTGACGGACGCGGGGGGGTTTGCGACCAATATTACCTAGGTTGGATGAATGCGCCCGGCGGAGGTAACTCCGACCGGGCGCTTCGCTTTCCGGCCCCTTCTCTGCCATGCCCTGGAAACCCAAGAAACCCTGCGCCGCTGTCGGCTGCGGTCACCTGACCGATGGCCGGTTCTGCGACGCCCACGCCCAGCAGCACCGCCAGCAGCACGACCATGCCCGCCGGGCCTCTCAGCCGTGGCGCGCTTGGTACAAGACGGCGGCGTGGCTGAAGCTGCGCGCGTGGCGCCTGTCGGTCGAGCCGCTGTGCCGCATGTGCGCGGCAGACGGGCGGGTTGAGGCGGCCACGATCTGCGACCACGTCGTGCCGCACCGTGGCGACCGGGCGCTGTTCTTCGACGGTGCGAACACGCAAAGCCTCTGCAAGCCCTGCCACGACGGCCGGAAGCAGAGCGAGGAACGCCGCGCCGCCGCCCGGTCCAGCCGAGGGGTAGGGGGTGTCTGATCCCTGGGGCCTTTCGCCCCTGGGACCGGTGCCTCAGACGAATTTTTGTGCGCGCGAAATTGGCAAAACTTTTTTTAGCCAAGAGGTTAGACGATGAAGGGCCGCAAGCCGAAACCGGCGGAGGTGAGGGAGGCGCAGGGCAACCCTGGGCACCGCCCCTTGTCCACCGCCGCGCACGATGTGCCGGGTCTGAAGGCGTCAGCCCCGAAGGGTCTGCCTGTCGCCGCGCGCCGCATCTGGGAGGAACTGGCGCCCGAGCTCGCCCGCATGAAGCTGCTGCGAAGCACCGATTTCGGCGCGTTCTCCCGCTACTGCGAGCATCTGGCCCGTTGGGGAGCGCTGACCAAAGACCTGCGCAAGAACGGCGAAACCTACACCAGCAAAAGCGCACACGGCGAGCTGGAGCGCGTGCGGCCCGCCTTCCTCGTCCGTGACCGTCTCGAATCCCGCCTGGAATCGCTGGAGGACCGCTTCGGCTTGTCGCCGTCCGCGCGCCAGCAGCTCTTGCAGCGCCTGTCCATGGCGCCGCCGCTGCCGCAGCAGCCCGGCCTGTTCGGTGACGACGCGGCGCAGCAGTCCGCCCCGTCGCCCGACGCGCCGACCATCCCGCCAGCCCCCGCCGCGTCTCCGGTGGGCCTGCTGAACCGCCGGCACCTGAACTGACGTGACCGACACCGGTCTGCCCATCGACGCTCCCCCGATGCCGGTCGGCGGGGAGCAGTATGGCGCTTGGTACGACCATGCGGCGGCGGAAGCCGCGGTGGCGTTCTTCCCCACCTATCTGCGCCACACGGAAGCGCAGTGGTGGGGCCAGCCGTTCCACCTCGCGCCGTGGCAGGCGAAGATCGTCCGCACCGTGTTCGGCTGGAAGCGGGCGGACGGAACGCGGCTGATCCGGGAACTGTACCTGGAAGTGCCCCGCAAGAACGGCAAGACGGAGTTTGCCGCCGGCCTGTCCATCCTGATGCTGATCGGGGATGGCGAGTTCGGCGGTCAGGTTTATTCCGCCGCGGTGGACAAGGATCAGGCCAAGATCGTCTTCAACAAGGCCAGCGTCATGGTCGGCCTGTGTGAGGAGCTGATGCAGGCGGTGGAGGTCTACAAGACGTCCCTGTACTGCCCCGAGCTGGCCGCCAGCTTCAAGCCGCTGTCGGCGAAGCCGGGGAGCAAGCACGGGTTCAGCCCGTCCGGCGGCATCTACGATGAAATCCACGAATGGCCGTCCGGCGACCTTCAGGATGTGGTGCACAAGGGCGCCATCGCCCGCCGCCAACCGTTGGAGGTCTACACCACGACCGCCGGGGAGTATGGCAAGGGCTACGGCTGGGAAGTGCACGAACGGGCGGTGGCGATCCTCAAGGGCGAGGTGATCGACCCCACCTTCCTGCCGGTCATCTTCGCTGCCGATCCGGAGGACGATTGGACCGACCCGGCCACCTGGGCGAAGGCGAACCCCGGCTATGGCGTGTCGGTCAAGGCCGACTTCCTGACGACGGAATGCGCCAACGCACAGGGCAAGCTGCGCAAGGAAGCCGACTTCAAGCGCTTCCATCTGAACCTGTGGGTCGATCAGGTCATCACCACCGGCCTGCCGATGGACAAGTGGGATGCCTGCCGCGTCACGCCCGTGACGCTGGCCGATCTGGCGGGCCGTCCGTGCTGGGGTGGCCTCGACCTGTCCACCACCACCGACCTGACCGCCCTGTGCCTCGTCTCGCCCAAGCTGGACGGGGCCGGCTATGACGTGTGGTGGCGCTTCTGGCTGCCGGTGTCGTCCGACCGGGACCTGCGGGAGCGGTGCAAGCGCGACCGCGTAGACTTCGCCAAGTGGATCACGGAGGGCTGGATTTGCCAGACCGAAGGAAACACGGTCGATTACGACGTGATCCGGGCGGAAATCACCGGGCAGGGCGAAGGCGCCGCGCAGCTCGGCGCCTGGACGCCGATCACCGAGATGGTGGACCTGAAGGAGTTGGCGATTGACCGCTGGAACTCCAGCCAGATCACCACCCAACTGACCAACGACGGCGTGACCATGGTGCCCTTCGGGCAGGGCTACGCCTCCATGTCTGCCCCGTCGAAGGAGTTCGAACGCCTGATCATCGCGGGCGACCTCAACCACGGCGGCAACCCGGTGGCCCGCTGGATGGCGACGTGCGTCGCCTACGACACCGATGGGCGCGACAACATCGCTCCTGTGAAGCCCGACCGCCGGGGAACGCCCAAGCGCATCGACGGCATCGTGGCCGGCACCATGGCCGTTGGCCGCGCGATGGTGGCGGAGCCGGGCGGCGGCGGGATCGAAGTCCCCGAAGACTATGAGGTGCCCACGGCATGAGCTGGCTGCAACGCATGTTCGGGCAGGACGGGCAGCAGGAAGAACGCCCGCGCGACCCGGCGGACGACTATTGGTATTCGTCGTTGGACGGCGCCGTTACGGCGACCTCCGGCATGCTGGTCACCACCGACGCGGCGCTGCAACTGCCCGTCGTTCTCGACTGCGAAAAGGTGCTGTCGGAAACGGTCTGCTCGCTGCCGATCAAGGTCTTCCGGCGCCTGCCGAACGGTGGGCGGGAGGAGGCGGACGGGCATCCCCTGGCCGATCTGTTCGCCTTCCGCCCCAACGGGTTCCAGACCTCCTGGGAGTTCTTCGGCCAGATGACGTGGTGGCTGGCGTGGTACCGCAACGCCTATGCGGAAATCGTACCCGGCCCCCGCGGCGCGGTCGATCAGCTCGTGCCGCATCATCCGAGCTGCGTCACGCCGCGCTGGAACCGCAGCACCGGAGAGGTCTGGTACGATGTCATCGACCTTCGCACCGGCCAGCGGAAAACCCTTCACGCGTCCGAGATGCTGCACCTGCGGGCGCTGCCCTTCTCCGCCGATGGCCTGACCGGGGTGCCGGTCACCAAGACCAGCGGCAACATCATCGGCGCGGCCCTGGCCGTGCATGCCTACGGGGCTCGATTCTTCAAGAACGACGGCCAGTCCGGCGGCCTGCTGGAGGCGCCGCCCGGCACCTTCAAGGCCACGGTGGACCGTGACAACTGGCTGTCGGCGTGGCGGCGGGCGCGGACGGGATCGAACCAGCACAAGGACGCGATGCTGGAACACGGCATCAAGTACAACCGCGCCCAGCTCGACAACCAGAAGGGCCAGTTTCTGGAAACCCGCAACGCCCTGAACGAGGAACTGGCCCGCATCTGGCGCGTGCCGCAGCACAAGGTCGGCATTCTCGGCAAGGCGACGAACAACAACATCGAGCAACAGGCCATCGAGTTCGTTACCGACACCATCCTGCCGATTCTGGTGCTGTGGGAACGCAAGATCAACGCCGACCTGATCCTGCGGCCGGACGTCTACTTCGCGGAATTCAACGTCGCCGGCCTGCTGCGCGGCGATCTGGAATCCCGCTACAAGGCGTTCTTCCAGGGGCGGCAGGGCGGGTGGTTGTCCATCAACGACATTCGGCGGATGGAGAACATGAACCCGATCCCGAACGGTGACGATTACCTCCAGCCGCTCAACATGGCGCCGGCCGGGTCCAAGCCCCCCGCGGCCCACGCGCCGCGGGCCGTCCTGCCCGAAGACCTGGGCCTTACCGTTTCGCTGCCGCAGTAGGAGCCCCGTCCCCATGCCCGAACGCTCCGTCCCCATCGCGCCCGACGCGATGGAGCTTCACTATGCCCACATCGTCCGCGCCGTGGCCGACACGCCGTGGGCGATCACGCCGCGCATGCTGGCCGTGATCACCGACCTTGTGGCCTTCCGCGCCGCCGGGAACCGCCTGACCAAAGCGGAAATCCGCGACCGCATCGCGGCGGAGGTCGAAGGCAAGATCAGCGCCGAAACCGCCCGCGTCGGGGCTGCCCGCAGCGGCGACGTGGCGGTGATCCCGCTCCAAGGCGTGATCACGCCGCGCGCCGGCATGTTCGCCGACGTGTCCGGCATGGCCGCCTTGGACCGCTTCCGCGCCCGCGTCCGCGAAGCCCTGTCGAACGAACAGGTCGGCTCGATCCTCGTTCACATCGATTCACCCGGCGGCAGCGTGGACCTTGTGGAGGAGGCCGCGCGCGAGCTGTTCGATGCCCGCGGTCAAAAGCGCCTGGTTGGAATTGCCGACACGGTGTGCGCGTCGGCGGCCTACTGGATCGGGGCGCAGGTGGATGAACTGGTGGTCACGCCCTCCGGGGAGGTCGGTTCCATCGGCGTCTATGCGGCGCACGTCGAGTATTCGAAGGCGATGGAAGCCGCTGGGGTCAAGGCGACGCTGGTCAAGGCCGGCAAGTTCAAGGCCGAGGGCAACCCCTATGAACCCCTGACCGAAGAGGCGCAGGCCGCCATGCAGGCCCGCGTCAACGACTACTACGGCATGTTCGTGAAGGCCGTGGCGCGTGGCCGGGGCGTGAAGCCGGCGGACGTGCGCAACGGCTTCGGCGAAGGCCGCGTGGTCGGCGCGGCGGAAGCGGTGCGGCTGGGCATGGCCGACCGCGTCGCCACCTTCGAAGACACCCTGGCCCGGATGCGCAACGCCCGCCCGTCCGGCCAATCCCGGCGCTCGCTCGCCTTCGCGTAACCCACACGCCCATCAACCACGCGGCCCGGCGCCGTCCCATCCAGGGGCGGCGATCCCCACCGCTTTGCCATCGGGAGATCCCTCGAATGCCCAACATCAAGGAACTGCGACAGGCCGTTTCGGACCTCAAGGCCGAAGGCCGGCAGAAGCTGTCCGCCTACAACGCCTTGGCGGCCAAGGCCGGACGCACGGAGGCCGAAGAGGCGGAGCTGAAGAAGCTGAACGCCGACATCGACGCGCTGGAAGCCAAGGTGTCGGAGGCGCAGGCCGCTGTCGAGGCCGAGGAACAGCGGCTCGACCGCGAGCGGTCCTTCGCCCCGCTGCCCGGCGCCACCAGCTCCGGCACGCCGCAGCCGAGCCCCGCCGGCAGTTACGGCAGCACGGAGCCGGACCCGGCCCGGACCAACGGCTTCGCCGATCTGGCCGACTTCGCCCTGGCCGTCCGCGCCGCGACGCCGGGCGGCGGCAACGTCGTGGTCGATCCCCGCCTGCTCGGGCCGTCCGCGTCGGACCCGGCCAACGTCATGCGGGCGTCCGGCAGCGACGAAGGGTTCCAGGTCCCCCCGGCCTACCGCGACAGCATTTGGGACATGGTCTTCGAGCTGGACGACATTCCGTCGCTGGTGGATTCCGAACCGACCTCCGCCCGTGAGGTGAAGATGCTGGCCGACGAATCCACGCCCTGGGGCGCGGGCGGCATCCAGGTCCGCTGGCGGTCGGAAGGCAAGAAGATGGAGGAGAGCAAGGCGCCGCCGCCGGCCCCCCGTTCCGTCCCGCTGGAGCCGCTGTATGCCTTCGTCCTGGCCGACGAAGACCTGCTGGAGGACGCGCCGCGCCTCGCCAACCGGCTGACCACCAAGGCCGCGCTCGCCATCTCCTGGAAGATGGGCGACACGGTGATCTATGGCGACGGCGTGCAGAAGCCGCTGGGCTGGATGAAGAGCCCGGCCAAGATCACCGTTGATAAAAAGTCGGGGCAGGCCGCCAAGACCATCACGGTGGACAACGTGCTGGACATGTACACCCGCTTTCTGGTGCAGCCGAACGACACGCCGTTCTGGATGGCGAACCGGGACATCGTGCCCCAGCTCGTCACGCTTCGCATCGGCGACACCCTGATGTGGACGCCCCCGGTGGCCGGTCTGAAGGAGGCGCCCGGCGGCTTTCTGCTCGGCATGCCGATCCGCTGGAGCGAACACGCGGAGACGCTGGGCACCGAAGGTGACCTTCAGCTCGTCTCGCCCAAGGGCTACTACCTCGCCAAGCGGGCCAGCGGCATCCGCATGGATACCTCCATCCATCTGTACTTCGACTACGGCATCCAGGCGTTCCGCTGGACCTTCCGCGTCGGTGGGCAGCCCTACCTGTCCAAGCCGGTGCAGCCCGCCAAGGGCACCACGTCGAAGTCGCACTTCGTCACCCTCCAGACCCGCGGGTAACCCACCATGACCGTGAACAGCACCGTTTCGCCGTCCGCGCACGTCGCGCCGGTCGGCGTCATCCCCCCGAAGACGCAGGCCCCCGGTTCGGTCTCCACCGGCTGGATCAGCATGGCGCAGCTCGCCGTCGGTCAGGCCATCGTTCAGGCTGGCACGCTCGCCAGCGGCGCCAGCGTCGCGGCCAAGCTGGTGCAGGCCAAGACCGATTCCGGGGGCGCGGCGAAGGACGTGGACGGCAAGGCCATCACGCCCCTGGCCGTCTCGGACAAGGCGGCCGTCCTCGACTTCCGGGCGAGCGATCTGGACGTGAACGGCGGCTATGCCTTCGTCCGCCTGACCCTCACCGTGGCCGGCGCCGACGCGGGTCTGTCCGCCGTCCTGCTCGGCCTGTCGCCGCGGTACGGCAAGGCCAGCGACCACGCGGCGGAAGCCGTCGTGGAAATCGTCCCCGGCTGACGGCGGAGCGGGGCGGTCCCCGGACCGCCCCGCCGGAAGGGCAATTATGATGATGTTGTCCGCACTGACGCAGGTGTCGCGCCCGGTCGGCGAGCTGGTGCCGCTCGACCGGGTCAAGGCCCACCTGCGCGTCGATGGACCCGACGAAGACGGTCTGATCGGGGGCTATCTGCTGGCGGCGGTCGGGCTGGCCGAGAACCACACGCGGCGGTGCTTCCTGCCGCGCCCCATGCTGCTGTCGGTCTTCGGCCACCTGCCGGCGACCGGCATCGACCTGCCCACCGCGCCCGTGCAGGCGGTGGGCAGCGTCGTTTACGAGGCGGCGGACGGTGAAGAGACGGTGATCCCTGCGGCGTCCTATCGCTCCATCCTGGATGGCGACATGGCGCTGGTGCTCCCGGTGTCCCGCTGGGAGTGGCCGGAAGCCAGCCGGGTGGGGCGGGTGAAGGTGGCCTTCACCGCCGGCTATGCATCGGCGGACGATGTGCCGGGCGACATCATCGCGGCGGTGCTGCTGCTCGTCGGCCATCTCTACGCGAACCGCGAAGGAGTAATCGTCGGAACCATCGCTTCCGATCTTCCGCTGGGCGTGTCGGCCCTGCTGGCGCCGCATGTGTTCAAGGGCTGACCGATGACCGGACGCAAGACCGGCGCGGGGGACCTGGATCAGCGCATCGCGATTCAGCGTCCGGACGTGGTCGAGGACGAGGGCGGCGGACGGTCGCAGGGGTGGACCGACTTCGCGTGGGTGTGGGCCGACGCTTGGCCGGTCGGCGGGCAGGAACGCGCCGCCGCCCAGCAGGTCGAAGCCGCCACCATGGTCCGATTCAAGATTCGCCGTCTCTTCGGTCTCGACACCACCATGCGCGTGATCTGGCAGGGCAAGGCCCACAACATCCGGGCCATCGCCGATGCTGGGCGGCGCGAACCCTTCCTGACCATCGACGCCGAAACGGGAGTGGCGCAATGAGCCGGTCGACCGTGCGCGGGGGTAACCGGCTGCGGCGCAAGCTGCGGCGCCTGCCCGCGGTCATCACCGCCGCCGTCACCGACGTGATCGCCAAGGCGGCGGCGGAGGTCCACGCGGAAGCATCCCGGAACATGCCGGTCCCTGGCTCGCATCCCTATGCGACGGGTGAACTTCAGCGGAAGTTCCGCCTGTTCGTGTCGAAGGACGGCTTGCAGGCCCGCGTCGGGAGCTGGGGCAAGCGCCGGTCGCGGCACATCCACCTTGTCGAGTTCGGGACCGCCCCGCACGACATCCCCATGCCGGACGGTGGCGTGATCCACCACCCCGGCGCCCCGGCACAGCCCTTCCTGCTGCCGGCGTGGCAGAAGGCCCGCGCCCGCTTCCGCGTCGAACTGCGGCAGGCGGTCGGCAGGGCGCTCGCCAGAGAATCCGGAGGTGATGCGTCATGACGGCTGTTGCCGCCTCCTGGCCGCTGCAAGTGGCTGTCTTCGCGGCCCTGCGGGCTGCGGTCCAGCCGGTGCCCGTCTATGACGGAGTGCCCGCCGACGCCGCGTTTCCGTACGTGGTCGTTGGTGATGACAGCTCTGTGGATTGGCCCGTCGCCCTGGACGCGGACGGCGAAGACATCGACGTGACGATCCACCTCTGGAGCCGCTACGACGGCCACAAAGAGGTGAAGGAACTGATGGGCAAGGTGCGGGCGGCCCTGCACAACCGCGCCCTGCCGCTAAGCGCGGGCCTCTCCCTGGTCTCGTTCCGCTGCACGTCGGAACGGTCGTTCACCGAGCCGGACGGGAAGACCCGTCACGGCGTCATCCGATTCCGGGCGCTGATCGCCAGCGACCCGGACTGATCCCACCCAACCCTCCACCACCTGAAGAGAAGGAGCCCCGGCCATGGTGTCCGGACCCATTGCCTCGACCAAAGCGAAAGTCTTCATGGAGGCCGCCGGCACGGCGTGCGCCAATGTCGCCGCGTATGACGCGCTGACCTGGGTGCGCGTGAAGCGCTTCAGCAGCTACGGCGAAATCGGCGAAACCGCGGCGGCCATCGAATACACGGACGTGGACGAGGGCGAAGACCACGTCCTGAAGGGCCCCGTGAACCGTGGCGAGTTCCAGATCGAACTGAACTGGGACCCGTCCGATCCGGGACAGACCGCCATGCAGGCGGCGTTCGAGGCCCTGAACGACATCAACGTCAAAGTCGCCTACAACGACGATCCCGGCGGCACCAACAGCAAGCCGACGCGCCTGTTCTTCCCCGCGGCGGTGATGTCCTGGAAGCACGTCCTGGGCGACGGCAAGCGCGTGATCGGCCTCACCTACTCCTGCCGCATCAACGGCCGCATCATGAAGGGCGACCGCGCTCCGGGCACGCCCTGATCGGTCAGCCCTTTCCCCTTCCATCATCCACCCTGAATGGCCGGCGCCTCCGCCGGCCATCATCGTTTCCAGAAGGAATCTGCGGCCATGGCCGAAACCGTTCTCACCAAGGGCAGCGTCACCTTCGATCTGGCGGGCGAGTCCGTCACGCTGGTGCCCACCGTCAAGGCGTTCAACCTGCTGTCCAGCACGGTGGACAGCTATTCTGTCCATCTTCAGCGTCTGGCGGTGGGGCATGTGGACACCATCAAGACCGTGCTCCGCGCCGGCCTGGGCCTCAACGACGCGCAGGCGAAGGAGCTGTCCGGCAAGATCATGCTGACCGGTGTGTTCGCTGCGTCCAACCCCTGCTCCGACTACGTCTACCGCCTGTTCAACGCCGGCAAGTCGATGGAGGAGGTGCAGGCGGAGCAGCAGGCCAAGGCCGCCGCGAAGGCCGAAGCGGAGGAGGCCGGCGACGCGGAGGACGAGGAAAACCCTCCGCACGCCTGACGCCGGGCGAGTATGTGGAGCGGCTGTTGGAATGGGGCTGCGTCTGGCTGGAATGGTCGCTGGCCGACACGCTGGACGCCTCCATCCACGTCATCGAGCATCTGTACCGCGCCCGCATCGAGCACCTGGAAATGACCAACGAAATGTGGGCGCGGAACCGGGCCAAGAATGGTCCGGCGATGCCGCGCACGCCCCGGTCGGAAGACGATGGGCTGGCGGCGTTCATGCAGATGCTGGAGACGCGGGCTGCCGGCGGGGAAGGGGCGTGATGAACGCCCCCTCAAGCATTCAGGCGTGCAGTGATTTCCTGCCGGCGCTTGCGGATCGCCAGAACGCGGTCGGTGATCCCCACGCTCCGCTCCAGGCTCTCCAGCTCACGCCGCAAGGCGGTGTCTTCGTTCAGCAGGGCGACCCGTTCGGAAAACTCCAGCTCGCGGGGCGGCGGTTCGGGGGGCAGCCCCGTCGCCACCTGGACGCTGGCCTTCGGCTTTCGGTCGATGAGCAGGAGGGCGATGAACGCCACCGCCACCAGCGCCACCAAGCCGCCCACGATCTTCAGAATGGTGAACCAGAAGGCTTCGATCACCACGATCCCGACCGTGATCGCGATGAACAGCCCGATGAACCCGAGCACCGTTCCGATGGCGCCGACCACCGGGCCCGCGCCGAACAGCAGGGCACACAGGATCAGGAAGAGCAGAAACACCACCATTCAGGTGGCTCCCTCAGGTTGCATCGCCCTGCATTCCATAGCCCCCGCTGGCGTCAAGTCAACCGCTTCCTTCCCCCGCGCCGTGCGCTGACCGCTTCCCGCCGCATACCGAGGTAATCGACAGATGGAACAGGAAGGTCTGTTCGTAGACCTGCGCGCCGATTCCGCGCCGATGGAGCGCGGGTTCAAGCGCGCCTCCGATGCTGCGGATCAGATGACGAGGGTCATCGAATCCCGGACGCGGCGAATCGATGACGTGTGCAGCCGGTTGAACACCACTGCGGTGTCGGCCCTGCGGTCGGTGGCCTCGCAGATCGCCGGCATCGGCGGTCTGGTGGCCGGCGGCGCCCTGACCGTTGATCGGATCATTCGGCAGGCCGACGCCTGGAAGCAGACGGGCAATCAGCTTGCGCTGGTCACGCAGGGCACGGCGGAGCTGCGCGGCGCGCAGGATGCCCTGTTCGCCACGGCGCAGAAGAGCCGGCAAGCCTATGGCTCCGTGGTCGATCTTTACACGCGCGGGGCCAAGGCCGCGTCGGAGCTGGGGGCCAGTCAGGATCAACTGCGCCGCTTCGCCGAAGGTGCGGCGCTCGCCACCTCCCTTGGTGGGAAGAGCGCGCAGGAACAGGCGGGGGCCATCCAGCAGCTCGGGCAACTGCTCAACTCCGTCCGTGTGCAGGCGGAGGAATACAATTCCGTCTTGGACGGGGCGCCCCGGATCGCGCAGGCGGTCGCCGATGGGTTGGAGGCGGCGGGCGGCAGCGTCGGACGGCTGAAGCGGCTGATCGATGACGGCAAGGTCAGCAACCGCGAATTCTTCGCAGCCTTCCTGTCGCAGGTGCCGAAGATCGAGGCGGAGTTCTCCAAGCTCACGCCGACCATGGCGGAGGCCGGGACGGTCTTCGACAACGCCCTTGGCCGGCTGATCGGTCGTTCCGACGAATCGGTTGGGGCAACCACGATGATGGCCCGCGCCATCATCGACTTTTCCGCCGACCTGGACCACGCCGCGTCGGTCGCCGTCATGGCCGGCGGCGCGCTCGCGACCGTGCTTGTCGCGCGTGGCCTTGGTCCCATGCTGCCGGCCTTGGTGCAGGGCACGGCGGCCTTTGCAAACCTCGCCGGGCAGATCGTCGGGGCGGAAGCGGCGATCCTGCGCGGCGCCGACGCGGTGACCGCTTATTCCAGCGTGATGCCTGGGGCGGCGCGCTCCAGCCAGATGATGGCCGTGGAAACCCTGTCCATGGCCCGCGCCGAACAGGCGGCGGCGGCGGCCCGTGTGCAGGGCTTGGAGACGGCGCGGGCGGAGGCCGCCCAGCTCGCCGCTGCGGCGACCGCCCAGCGTGCCGAGGCGGCGGCCCGGTACGAAATGGCGCAGGGCATCGTCACCGCCACGGGACGGCGACAGGTCGCGGCGAAGGCACTGTCGGAACAGAACACCGCCACCGCCGCCATGATCGCTCACACCCGGCAGCTCCGTGCTGTCGAAGGCGAACTGGCGGTCGCCACCGCCGCGAAGACGGCGGCGGACGAGCGGGCGGCCCTGGCAACGGTCGCGCATGATGTGGCGATGCAGAAGGCGTCCCTGTCCGCCCGTGTGAGCGCTGCCGCCATGGCCACATTGAATGGGGCTCTGGACCTTGTCGGCGGTCCGGTGGGGGCCGCGATTCTCGGCTTGGCCGGAGCCATCGCCTTCGTCGCCACCCGCTCGACGGAGGCGGAGCGCGCAACGGAAGCGTTCACCGCGGCGCAAGAGGCCGCCCGGAACGCGATGCAGGAATCGTCCACGGACGTGGACGCGCTTGCCCGTGGCTATGAGCGCCTGTCCGACAGCATGAAGACCGTCACCGGCCTGAAGCTAGAGGAGGCGTTGCAGAAGCAGCGTGACGCCATCGCCGCACTCCGGCGGGCCGCGCAGCAGGATGTGGTCGTGTCCGGGGCCTCGCCCTTCGCCATCGTGGAAGGCAACCACGGGTCGGACAACCTGACGGAGGTGCGCGCCTTCGAGCGGATGGGGCTGGCCGCGCAGCAGGTGGACCGCCTGCGCGCGGCTTTCGAGGCGTTCCGGACGGCGGCGAAGGACGATCCTCAGGCCATCGCGTCCCTGGTGCAGACGCTCGATTCCATCGGGCGGGAGGCTGGTGCGGCCGGTGGCCCGCTGCTCGACCTCGCGCGGAAACTGGCCGACCCCGCCACGAAGGCCGGGGAGGCGGCGCAGGCTGCGAAGGAGCTGGAGGCGCGTCTTGCCCTGCTGAAGAACCCGGCGGACGCGGCGGCGCGGGCGGTGCTGGACGCGGGCAGGAACGCTGCGTCCGCGTCCACCGGCTTCAACCAGATGGCCGGCGCGGTCGATGCCGCGGTGTCGAAGGTCGCTGACCTGTCGGCCAAGGCGAAGCTGCTGGCCCTGCCCGCCGGCTTCGCCCGGCGCGTGGCCGAAATCGTCGGGCCGGAACCGGAGGTCAAGACGCCCGTGGTGACGGGCTTGCAGGACCGCCGCACCAACTCCAGCGACACCGCCTATCAGCAGCACCAGACGGCAACGGCGGTTGTCGGGATCGGTCTTGCCCGGACCTCGACTGCCGAACTGAAGGAGAGGACGGCGGAGGAACAGCGCCGGGCCACCGCGAACCGCCTGCTGGCCGGCGCCCTGACCGACACGGCCAAGGCCGAAGCGCAGAACCGTGTCGAGCTGTCGAAAGCCGCGCTGGAATATCCTGGCCTGGGGGCCGAGACGGCCAAGACGATTCTGACCACGAAGGATTTCGGGGCGACGCTGGCGACGCTGCCGCCGGAACTGCAAGCCCTGTGGACGCAGATGGGGGCCAGCTCCACGGCGCAGCTCTCCGGTGAGTTTGCCCAGCTCGTCGCGCAAACCAATCTGGAGACGGCCTCCACGATCCGGCTGGCCGACGCCTATGGGCAGGGCGCCGCAGCCGTCGAGGCGGCGAACCGGCAGATCGAAATCGAAACCCGGCTGCTGAAGCTGGGGGAGGGTGCGCGTGGGCAAGTGACGGCGATGGTCAACGCCGAAGCCGACGCCCGGCAGCGCTTGGACATGGCGAAGTGGGTGGCCGAAACCGACGCGCAGATGGCCGCCGCCCGCCGGCTGGCCGATGCCGAAGCGAAGGGCGGCGAAGCCGTCGCCGAAGCCAACATCCAGAACAAGATCGCGGAGGATCTGGCCCGCCAACGGATCGGCACCGGGACGAAGGAAGCCGGTGTCATCGAGGCGAAGATTCGCGCGCTGGAGGGGGAGAACCGGGCGCGGCGGGCCGCCGCCGAACTGCGGTCGGCGGACGACGATCTGTCCTATGCGCGGGCCGAACTGGCGCTGATGGGGCAGACGGAACAGGCCCGCGACCGCGCCCTGGTCAGCCTGCGCAATCAACAGCAGGCCGCCCGGCTGGCCGGTGAGATCGGGGTGGAGGCCGCCCAGCGGTGGCTTGCGACGCAAGAGCAGATCGCGGACACCCACGCGCTGAAGGCGTATGCCGACGCGGTACGGCAGACCGCCGACACCATCGCGACCGATTGGGCGGAAACGCTCTTCGACGCGATGACGTTGCAGGACAAGTCCACCAGCATCCTCGACGCGATCAAGGCCCTGTTGCGCCGGATCGCGCTGGAGTTCCTGAAAACTCGGATCGTCCTGCCGGTCGTGACCCAAGTGGTTGGGTCGGCGTCCGGCCTGTTCGGCATCTCCGCCCCGGCGACCGGCGCCGGGACTTCCGGCCTGCTGGGGCAGGCCGGCAACGCCGGGATGAACTGGGCAAGCGGCAAGGCGCTGTCCTGGGCTGGTGATCAGATCGGGGTGGGCAGCCTCTACAACGGAGCGCTGAATTGGGCCGGTGGCGCGCTGGGGCTTGGCACGTCGTCGGCAGCCGTCACCGGGGCCGCCGACCTTACCGCCGTTGCTGCCGGCGATGCAGTCATGGCCGCCTGGGGCGGGGGCGGCACGACCGCTGCCATGGAAGGGGCCGGCGCTGCCGCGCAGACCATGGCGGTGGGGGCCGGCGATGCGGCCATGGCCTCCGGTGGCGGTCTAACCTCCGCGGGGTCCGCTCTGGGCGGCTATCTGGGCGCTGCTGGAGCCGGTGCGGCGGGCGGCTACCTGGGCGGCCTTCTGGGCACCGCCACCAACTCGAAGGCCGTTGGCGGAGTGTCGGGCGCGGCGCTCGGGGCCGGTGCATCGGCTCTCGCGGCCTACATGGGCCTTGGCGCGATGGGTGGGCCGGTGGGGCTTGCCATCGGTGCCGTGGTGGGCGGCATCATGGGGATGCTGGGCACCCAAAAGGCCAGCGTCGGGCCGAACAGCCGGGCGAATCTCACGCTGGACGGCGGTGTCTGGAAAACGGGGGACGCCGCTGCGGACAATGGCGGTGATCTGGCGAAGACGCGCGGGGTCACGGACGCCATCGCGGCGTCGCTTAACGCCCTCATGTCGGCGGTGGGGATCAAGAACGCCACGCTCATGGAGAATGTGGCCGCTATCTCGCTGATGGAGAAGGATGGCCGCTTCACCACGGAGATGCGCGGCAAGAAGAAGGATTTCTCGGATCAGGCGTCCGCGCTGACGAGCCTGTTTTCCGACGTTCTCCAGATGGTCATGGAGGACGGGGCAACCGAGTTCGCGAACAAAGACAACAAGGTCATAGCGGAGAATGTTCGGGCCGCGCTGAACGCTTCCATCGGCAAGCCGGTGGAAGAAGTCATCAGCAACCTGACCTTTGCCGCCACCGATTTCGCCCATGCCTATGACAGCGTCGGCAAGGCGGCGGGTGACCAGTTCAGCGAGCAACTGACCACCCTCTCTGTGGGGTTCCAGGAAGCGCGCGACCGGGCCGCCAAGCTGGGGCTGACCACCACCGGCATGTCGGACTCCTTCGAGAAGGCCACCAACCGCATGATCGATGCGGCCAGCCGGGCGCTGAAGGGGCTGCCGGTGGACGCGATCAACGCGGCGATGGAGTCGTGGCGCAAGAACGCCGTCGCCTTGATGGGGGCCGGGCTGGACCCCGCGCCGGCCATGCGGCTGCTGGGGCAGCAGCTCGAATCGATCCTTGTGAGTGCCGGGGCCGGTATCGACGGCTTGCAGAAGCTGATCGAGACCGCCGCGATTCTGCGCGACATGGGCGAAGACACGGGCGCGCTGTGGGCGACCACGCGCGCCGAACAGGTCAGGGCGGCGGTCAACCAAGACCTGTCCATGCGCGAGCTGGCGGCAAAGGTCGCGCTGGGGCAGGCGTCGCAGGCCGCCTACGACATGGCGGAACTGGAAATCCGCCAGCGGCAGGAACTGGCCGACGTGACCGACGCCGCGGTGCGGGCGCGGCTGATCGAAGTGCAGGCGACCGAAAAGGCGGCGGCGGTCGCGAAGGCGGCGGCGCAGGCGACTGCCGAGCTGACGGCAAAGCAGCAGGCCCTGATATCGGCGGGCGGCGACACCCGGAAGTGGCTGGACCAGCGGGCCGGCACCGCCAGCACCTCCGTATCCCCGGAAGAGGCGTTGCAGGCCGCGCAGGCTCAATTCGCGCGCGACCTGTCGCTGGCCCGCGGCGGCGACGCCGACGCCTCCCGCCGGATCACCGACACCGCCGACCGCCTGCTGGCCGCCACCGATGCCGTGCACGCCTCCGGAGCTGAATATCAGGCGATGGAACGGTGGGTGACCTCCAGCATCGCGGGCCTGCCGGCGACCGTCAGCTATGACCAACAGATTCTGGCTGCTCTGCGCGAGCTGGGCGGCTCCGTCAATGTGCAGGTGGAGCTGACGACGGTCAGGACGATCACCGAAAGCCTGAACGCCCTGTCGGAGGAAGAGCGGAATCGCCTGACGCAGACGGCGGTCATCCTGCGCACGGTTGAGGAGCGATTGGGGCAGCTTCTGTCCCCCGCCGACCTTGCGCGGCTGGTGGATGCCGAGTTGGTCACCCGTGACGTGCAACAGGTGCTGGGGCGGGACCTGTCGTCGGTGGAGCGTGACGCCCTGGTGGCGGGCGGTGCGGTCATCCGTTCGGTGGAGCAGGCCATAGGCCGCGCCCTGACGGCGGCGGAGGTGGCGACGCTCATCCAGGGCGGCACGGTGGATCGAACCATCGTGCAGGCCATGGGCCGTACCCTGACCACAGCCGAGACCGCCGCCCTGGTGCAGTCCGGCGAGGTCATCCGCAGCATCAGCCAGTTTCTGGGCCGGGACCTTTCCTTCAGCGAGGCCGACGCCCTTGTGGTCGGGGGTGCTGTTGTCCGCACGGTCGGGCAGTATCTGGGGCGCGACCTGACGGTGGAGGAGCGGGCCGGGCTGGTGGCGGCAGCCCGCGTGATCCGCACCGTCGAGCAGCAGCTTGGCCGCCCTCTGACCGATGCCGAACAGGCGGCCATCATCCTGCCGGCTTCGGTGACGCGCACCATCGGCCAGACGGTGACCCCGGCGACGGGCTCCACCCTGATCACCTCCGGCACGGAAACCAAGACGGTCAAGCAAAGCGTCGAGACGACGGAGACTGTCCAAATCTCGCGCAGCATGGACGACAAGCTGTCGGGCATCCTGACCGCGATCAAGGTCGCGACGGAGGCGAGCAGCAAGCTGCTGGAGTCGGTCCGGTCGTTGGTTGAGCGGGCGGTGGATGGCGATGGCCTCATGGTCAGGACCCGGCCCACCAGCGACCCACGGAGCTGGGTGGCCTTCGAACAGGGCGGCGTCATCCCCGGATACGCGGGCGGTGGAACGGTCGCCAACGGTGTCCGCGGAAAAGACAGCGTGCTGGCGCGCTACCCGGACGGGCGCCCCATCTGGCTGGCCGGTGGGGAGTTCGTCACGCCGGAACCGGCGGTCACCCCTGAGACGTATCCGGTGCTGGAGTACATCCGGCAACACCATGCCCTGCCGCCTCCGGCGTCCGGCTATGAGGCCGGGGGTATCGTCGCGCCACCGCGGGGGTTCGCCGACCTCGATTCCCGCGTGCCGGTGCCGCGCAGGCTGATCGAGGCGCCGGCTGCCGTGGCGGCCCGCCTGGATGTGCAGCCGGTGGTCGGTGCCATCAACGCCCTGACCGTGGTGGTGGGGCGGCTGCGCGAAGACGTGGTGGACCTGGGGCGGGCGGATCACGAGCAGCGGGCCGCGCTGTCGGGGGCCGTGGACCGCCGTCTGGTGGCGATGGCGGATGTGCTGGACACCGTGGCGCGTCGGGTCGGAGGACGATGATGCGTGTCGCTCTGTTCGAACTCGACTGCCACCATCGGGCGAGCGGTCATGTCCACCGCTGGTTTCTCTCCACCGGCAGATACGTCACCTGGGCGACCGATACGCCGCGCGATCTGGCGTTTTTGCCGCTGGTGGAGGCGCCGCCGCGCGTCACCGTGTCGGTGTCCTCCTGGGGCCGGACACGCGGGGGCTCGCGGGTGGAAGTCGCTCCCATCCGCCTGCTGAACCCGCAGCGGGACCGGGCCGTTCCGGCGGAAGCAACAGTCTACGATGTGACCGCCGGAGCATGGCTGCGCCTGCCGCTGGCGGAGCGTCCGTTGAACATCCTGCTGACGGATTACGAGCCGTTGACCATCATCATGCGGCTGGTGGAGTCCGACCGGCCCTATGCGGCTGCGGTTTTGCACTGGCGTGGCCGTTGCCGTCGCTGGCAGCCGGAACGGGCCGCCCTGCGTCTGCCTGTCGCCGACCGCATGGGCGATTTCGATCAGCCGGTTCTGACCGACCGTTACGACGAGACGGCACCGGAATCCCTTCGCGGACTGACCAAGGAACTGGTGATCGGACATGCCCCGATCATGGAACCCACCTATCTCGGCATCGTGCCGAGCGGGACCTATGCCGGGCTCCACCGCTGGTCAACCTGCGGCGGTCTCCCGATAGAGGGTGTGCCGCGATTCTGGGATCGTGGCGTGGACTACAATCCCGTGACCGCTCTGCCGGTCGCCGCGTCGAAATACTTCGTCTCCACCAGCGACGGCATGGTCTACACCAGCGTGAAGCCGACAACGCCACGGTGCGAGGTCAAGGGCTGGAAGCCCGGTGGCGTCTGGCTGCGGCACATCGGGCAGGTGATCGGTCACCTTGGCACGTCCGCGGGGCTGATCGGGGCTGCCGATCCCTCCGGCATGGACGCCACGCCCCGCACCGTGAACGTGGTGCTGCCGCCGGGCGACACGACCACCCATGCCCAGCTCTACGACCGCTTGGCCGGGTCCGTGGCGCGCGGCTATTGGCTGGTGGACCTGCTGGGCGAAACCCTGATCGTCGGGCGCCTGCCGCGCGCGGATGACGGCGAGGCCGTGCGGACCTACCGCGCGGCCACCGGCTCGACCTCCGGGCTGGAGCCGGAAGACCTTGGGTCCGATGAACTGCCCGCCCGGCAAGTCGTGCTGCGCTGGGGCCGAAATATGCGGCCGGACAGCACGACGGCATCGGATGCCGAAGCCGGCACGGTGGCCCTGTGGACCCGTGATTGGCGGGAGGCGCCCTCCACCGTCGATGCGCAGGTGGTGGCGATCTACGGCCAGCAGGGCAGCCGCATCGTCACGCTCGATTCCGAACTGGCCTATGCGGCTGACGCAGCGGCGGAGGTCCCGCTGTGGGCGGACGAGCTGGCCGTCCCATCCCGCGGCTATGTCCTGCCGGTTCATGACGGCGCTCCCGGCGTGACGCTGTGCGACCGCGTCCTGGTGATCGACACCGTGGCGGAGTTCGGGGACGGCGCGCGGGCCGTGGTCTACGGGCGGGACATCGGCGAAGGCGCCGCCGGAACGCTCAAGCTCTTTGTGGTGAGGTGACGATGCCGGGTCTGATTTGCGATTCGAACGACGTGATCGATGCGGCGATCACCAGCAACCGCCCGTGGACATCCACGGCGCCGCTGTCCGCGCTTGCCACGCTGCCTCTGGCCGATGCGGCGGTGACGGCGGCGACCGCGACGGCGGAAGCGCCGCTGGAAATCGTGCTGCGCTTTCCGACCAAGCGGTTCGTGTCCTATGCCGGGCTGCTCGACACCAATCTGCGGCAGACCGGCTATGTGCGGTGCGAGGCGTTCGCCGACCATGCCCTGACGCAGCGTCTGCGGACGACGGTGCGCGCGGATGGGCGTGACCGGCGCGTGATCCCGCCGCCGCTCAACCCCCGGTCCATCCGGTTCGGGGCGTCGAACTGGCTGCTGGGCAGCTTGCCGGCTCGGGACTTCCGGCTTTACGCGACGAACGTCCATGTCGTCTGGCCGGTGTGCCGGGCCGCCGCCGTCCGGTGGACGATCTGGGGGCAGGCGTACCGCCCCGATGGCGCGGACGATTCGCGCTACCGCATCGCCCATGCCTGGGCCGGGGACGGCATCACCCTGTCGCGTCACGCCGGCAGCTCGGACGGCAAGACCTTCGGCGGCCAGACGATCACGACGGCGTCCGGCGACGTGTGGGTGGAACCCGGCACGGTGAAGCGGCGCGCGGTGATCGATCAGCAGGTGGTGCGGTCCTGGGACCGCGATGGCTTGGCCGATCTTGCCCAGCGCGTGCGCCTGGATTTGCCGCTGGTCTGGCTGCCCAACACCACCAGTGCGGCCGATTGCTGGCGCTACGGCGGGCTGTTCCGCCGCGTGGGGGATCACGAACAGCAACATCTGCCGCGCCGCATGGCGAGCACGACCATCAATCTGTTGGAGTGGACCGAATGATTACCGCAGAGCAGCAGGCCGCTCTTGCGCGGCTGGCGCAGTACAACACCGGAGAATACAGCCCGACCGGGAACCAGTACGGTTTGACCGGGGAAGGTGGCACGGATGCCAATTTTGATCTTCTGTGGCGTGATGTGGTCACGGTGGCCGGATATCTGGCGTCGATTGGCAACAACATCAACTTCGTCACCGAACGGGCGGCGGTGGCGACCCTTCTCCAGCGCTGCCAAGACTTGGTGGCGCAGATCACCATGGGCAGCACCAGCGCGCTCGCCTTCCCGGCGGTGGACAAGGTGCTTTTTTCGTCTGCAAGCATCGCGGCGACCTTCGTCTACGACACCCGCCTTGACGATCGGTTGCCCGATGGATCGCGCTGGAATGAGGCGGGGCGTTGCTCGGGTCTGTCCTACTGGTCCGAGGCGCTGGGCGCTTATACTGGGGTGAAGCGCGACGTTCCTGCGGTGGTGGCAATCTCTGCGCTGAAGGAGCAGTGGTATCTGCACGACGCGCTGGACCTTGATCCGGTGACCGGCGTGCCCAGGCTCTGGAGAGCTTCCAACCCGACCGGCAACGGCTTGGTGTTGTGCGGTCCCACCTCGCCGATCACCTGCGTCTTTGCACTCAATGGCTATGTGTATTTCGGTACCGGCATGGGTCTGCATGTGGTCAGCCTGACCAGCGACTGGTGCGAGCGGTACGACAACGGAGGGCGGCGGCGAAGGCTCGGTACCTTTGCGCAGCGCAACACGGTACTGGCCGAGGGCGGCGTCATTGCCTCCGGCGCCCTGCCGGCGACCGCGATCAACAGCGTGCACGCCCGCGTGTACCCCGGCGCGCCTCTGGACGCGGCTGGAATGCCCATCCCGACCGTGGCTGTGGCATGCGGGGTGGGCGGCGCGGTTGCGGTCATCCACCCGAATGGCACGGTGGCGGTGGCGACGGGGTTGAGCAACTGCGCCAGCGTCTACCTCACCGACCGCGCGACCGTGATGTGTGAGCAACTCGGCTTCGACGCCGTCGAAATTGCTCTGCCGTACGCGACGGGCACTCCGACCGTCGTGCAGCGCTTCGGAGCGTATCGCACAACGTATGGCGGCCTGCCGGTCAACTTCAGCGCCAACGCGGCCTACATCATGGGCCATGATACCATCGGTGGTCGGAATGGCGGCGGGTTGACTTTTCTTGCCCGCGACTACGGCAACGATGCCGCGGGTATGGTGGCCTACACTACGACCACTTACGCCACCGGCTGGATGCCGGGCGACACCCGCC
The DNA here is from genome assembly GCF_003119115.1 of Azospirillum sp. TSH58. Lineage (NCBI taxonomy): Bacteria > Pseudomonadati > Pseudomonadota > Alphaproteobacteria > Rhodospirillales > Azospirillaceae > Azospirillum > Azospirillum sp. TSH58. The sequence goes on along the minus strand of NZ_CP022364.1, from coordinate 782,577 downwards.
TTGCCACTCTCTGCGACGCCGCCACGGGCAGCATTACGGGTGGGGTGGTCGCAGATCGTAGTTACAAAGCCAAGCCACTTAACATCATAGGCACGCTCCAGCGCAACCCGGTGGCGGCCGGCGCGGACGTGGTGGCGTGGTCCGGCTTTGGCGCTGCGAACTACGTGGAGCAGCCGCCCAATACCGACCTCGATGTTGGTGCTGGTGATTTTTACCACTGCGGTTGGCTCGCCAATCTGACGACGGGGTATGTCCTGCGGCGAGGGACGGCCTCCACCTCATCCCCCTGGTATCGGCTGGTCTATAATGGTTCGGGGCGGTTTCAGTTCGACGTGAGCGATGCAACCAACACCGCAACAGCGGTTTCAACGTCAGCGGCGACTTCCATCCTATTCGTAATGGTGTGGATCATTCGGCGGGGGGCAATTATTGAGGTCTGGGTGAATGGCGTTCTGGAGGCAACTGCGTCCGCCGCGAGCGTCGGGTCGATCACGAATGCGGCTGCAACTCTGCGCTACGGCATCGCCCAAGATGGCACGGGCGCCATGCACAGCGGCACGGCCCTGACGATGTGGCGGTCTGGGGCCTACGCTCCGACTCCGGCTTTAATCCGCAAGATGTACGCCGACGAGGCGCCGCTTTTTCAGCCCGACGCAAAGGCGCTGCTGGGCGGCGCAAGCTCCGCCGTGTCCTCGCTGGATCGCGACCCGCTGACGGGCCGGCTGGCTGTCGGTACTGGCGACGGTGTGTCGGTCTTTTCAAGGCTGCGCAGGGTGTCCTACTACGACGAAGCCGTCTTGGCTGCCACCTCGTCCGACGCCGTGCGGTCGGTCGCATTGCGCGGCGGCTCGCTGCTGATCGGCACGGCGTCGGAGGTCGGCGTGGTGCTGGACGCCACCGGCGGCAAGGAGGCCATCGCGGTGGGTGGACCGCGCCCTGTGGGAAATGGCTTCACCGCCCGCGGCGTCACCACCGATGGGATGGCCCTTGATCTGGCGCCCCGAGTCCCGGTCGGCGAGCGGGAAACCGTCATGATCGAGGCCCGCTTTGTGGGCCGGGTCACCGGGGCGGCAGACACGGAGCGCCTGACCTATGGGCGGCGGGCGACCTACTACCGGGACGCGGGCGGCGCCATCACGCTCCAGGGAGCCGTCCAGACAGTCGGCAGCGACACGGAGGTCACCGGCACAGCTGACGCCACTCTGGCGATTGTCGGCGATTGGGTGGCCGCCCGCGTGACCGGCGTGGCGAGCAAGCGCATCGTCTGGAGCGCCACCTTCACCATCACCCGCATCAGCGAGGAGACCAGCTATGCAGCCTGACCAGATGCCCGACAGCTACAAGGGCGGGCGCCTGCTGTACCGGTGGCGGTGGGTGCAGATCGTGCCGGCGGTGCTGGACCCGCTGACCGGTGACGAGCTGATGCCCGCCGTCTACGGGCCGCGCTGCCCGGACGCGCCGCTCGATGTCTTCGACGCCACGCCGGAGGAGATCGAGACGACGCTGCTGGCGAATGCCGAGGTCCGGGCGCTGGTGGCTGCGGCCCTGCCGCCGCCCAAGCCCATCGTCGTCACAGAGTTCGACACCGAGGGCAACCTGATCGGGGAGCGCGAAGTCATCCCCGAGCCGCCCGGCATCCCGGCGGTGCCGCTCGCGGATCTGAAGGCCGCCGCGGTGGACCTCATCAACCGGCGCGTCGGCGAGCTGCGCGCGGACCACATCACCGTCACCACCGGGCAGTCGGCCACCTATCTGGTCAAGCAGGACGAGGCGGCGCGACACGCGGCTGGCGACGCCGGTCCGTTCCCCTACTTGGAGGCGGAAGCCGACGCCACCGGTCTCACCCTGGGCGCCGTGGCCGCCCTGGTCGGCGCCACGGCAACGGCCTGGACCGCGGTCAACGCCGCCTTGGAGGGGAAGCGCCGCGCCGCGGTGGAGGCCGTCAAAGCTGCCGAGACCGCCGTCCAGGTCTACCAAGCCTGCACCCACCTCCGGGCCTGACCGCCCGCGACAAGACTCCCAACCCGTTCACCACCCGGCGCCCGCGAGGCGCCTTTTTCATGCCCTGAAGGAGGGCGCACCATGGCCGTGGAAGAATCGAGCAAGACGCTGGGCCGGCTGGAGGCCAGCGTCGAGGAACTGACCCGGCAGTGCCGGGCGCTGTTCGCCAAGAGCGACGAGTCGACCGCCCAACTGCACACCGTGGCGGCGACGGTCGAGCAGTTGGCGGAGGCCACCCGCGATCTGCGGATGGAGGTGGCGGAGCTGCGCCGTGCCCGCGACCGTGGCGTCGGCTTCATGACCGCGCTGACCCTGGCCGGTGGCGGCGTCGGGGCGGTCGCGGCCAAGCTGCTCGCCATGGTCGGCGGCCCCACGCCCGGTCACTGACATGGTGCGCGATCTGCTGCCCGCCGCTGAAGCCCGCCGTGATCTGGTCATGACCGACTGCGGCGGAAACAAGGATGCGGCCATTCTGCTGCTGGCCCTGCTGCTCGAAGCGGCCCTGGTCAACACCAGCTCCGGCATGCTCCGGCAGCCGCCGGAGCGCAACCGCTAACCACCATCCCACAAAGGAGTGCTGTCCTGATGACCACGCCAATCGGCGCGGCGATCCCGCGCGCCCCCACGCTGCCGCGTGGGGTTCGCAACAACAACCCCGGCAATCTGCGCCACGGCGACGATTGGCTGGGCCTGTCCGCCATTCAGACCGACACGGCGTTCTGCCAGTTCGACAGCCCGCTTTACGGGCTGCGGGCGCTGATGCGCGTGTTGTTGAACTACCGGCGCAAGACGGACCCGCAGGGCCGGCGCATCGTCACCATCCGGCAGGCGATCAGCCGATGGGCGCCGCCGTCCGAGAACGACACCACCGCCTATGTGAACACGGTGGCCCGCCGCCTGGGCGTCGATCCCGACGCTCCGCTGGATTGGGGCTATGCCGAGACGCTGACCGGCATGGCCCGCGCCATCGTCACCCATGAGAATGGCCGGGCGCCGCGGGACTTCCCGGCGGACTGGTACAGCCCCGAACACTATCACCGGGCCGCGATGATGGCCCTTGGCCTGACGGAGGTGTGACATGCTCCAGCTTCTTCCCCTGCTGATGCCGATCATCACCGAGCTGGTGGGACGCATCCCCGATCCGCAGGCCCAAGCCAAGGCGGCGGCGGAGATGCAGGCCAAGGTCATCGACGTGCTGTCCGCGTCCGATTCGGCACAGCTCCAGGTCAACGCCGCGGAGGCCGCGCACCCATCCCTGTTCGTTGCCGGCTGGCGTCCGGCGGTGGGGTGGCTGTGCGTGCTGGGCCTGGGCGTGCAGACGGTCGTGTACCCTCTGGCCGGGTGGGCGTTGACGATCTATGCGCCGGGCACCAGCCTGCCGCAGATCGACACCGAAACGCTGCTGGGGCTGCTGGTGCCGATGCTGGGCATCGGCACCCTGCGGACCGTCGAGAAGCTAAAGGGGGCTGCGAGGTGATCGGCGGTTGACTGCCGGTGACTTGGCCGTGTGAGACTTTCGTCTCATGGGCTGAGAAGGCCCTTGACCTTGAACTCAGTGCCACGGTTTGCAACAACCTGTGCAAACCGTGGCCTGAAATCTCGCAGAAACACACGTTTTTCGCCTGCTGCGACGGCAGCAATGTCACGGCCGCCGTACTCGGCGACCATATCAACGCGTCCAGGGCAGCGATCATAGGAGGCTCTGAAAGTGGAGGCTCCTTTCAATATTTCGTATTGTTCAGCTTCATAAGATTATTTATACATAGATAGGCCCAAATTCTCTTTTTAGAGATAAGTAATTTGGGCCATAACTGTCAATATTCAGACGGTTTGCATTACTTTTCTTACAGATTTGTGAAGAATAAACCTTTTGTCTATTGCTGGGTTTGGCTCACCTCGGAATGACCAAAGGTTTCTCTTCAGAATTTTCCCATCTTCTGTTTTCAAGTCAAATTGATTTCCAATCATTCCTATCCGGTACATATATCTAATCAGCTGTTCAGTTTTTATTTTTCCAATAATAGCTTTCTTATTTCTCTGAGTCATTAAATTTATTCTTCTCTCAATTTCTTTTTTATCAAAAGCATAACTAAAGCCGCGGAATATAGATAGTATTTCATCTTTCTCTGTCTCATTATATGATGCTGATATTTCTTCGCTGAACTCTTGGAGCATATACCCGCCGAAAATATCTTCAGATTTTAGGAAACTATCTTCGGTAAAATGATTTGACTCATCCTCTAGTTCTAGGGCAGCTTTTATTCTAAGAAGAACTCCGCGAGGGCGATGAAGGCCTTGGTCTAGCAAATAGCTCCTTACGTTTTGTCCTTTCACATTTTTCGGGAAATACGCATCCCAGACATCTGAAGAGTATTCTCCCGCCATATCAATTTCAGAATATTTTATTTTGTTTTCGAATATGTTCAGAACTCTATGGTTTTCTAAATTATCATGGTACCAGTTAAGCTTTACTCCATAGGCGTCGACGATCTTATCGACTTCCTGGCTGTTGGATGTAAATGAGTTCAATATTTCCGACCTGATACTAGCTAATATTACGACATCCATTCCAGCGCGACCAAATAGGGAATTTATGTAATCTATTGAGAAAACAAGATCTCTTACTAGTCTTCTGTCTCTCTCGCCGTCTCCATATTCGCTCATAAAGAACTCAAGCTCATCTACAAATAGCCTTACGATTGACGAGTCCTTAAGCTTAATTTTCCCAATGGAGTCCTGTATAAGGCGTATGAGGTCAAGAAACTCCATTTCCTTATCACTACGGCGGGCCTCCACCTCAGCACTAAGTTCAGATCGAAGGTTTTTGCTTCCTGCCGATAGTAGAATTTTTCCTTTAACTGTTTGAACATGGAAGTTATCATATATTGTGTTTAATCTATTTTCTTTGATATCAAGAAGTTTTCTGATGTCTTCGTAAATGTCGATGCCTTGGCATACATCATCCGGATGAACTATAGTAAATATGTTTTTAAGGAGGTACCACTCCCAGATAGTTTTGTAATCAGCTTCAACAGAGAATCTATTTTGATCCTCGACTATCACAATATCTGTCATTCTATCAAGTCTATCCCTATCTTCTTTCCTGATATCTGATTTAAAAAGTATTATTTTTGACCTATGATCACCCATTTTTCTCTTTAAGTGCCAAAGCAAAGTCGTTTTGCCGCTTCCTTTCGGTCCCACTATAAGAAAACGTGCTCCTGACTCAAGGTCAGACATTTTGACCCTCGGAGGAACAACAAAAGAATTATCAAGTATCGTAATATTTTGGCGATCTTGCTTCGTAAACTCGTGAAGTGCATCACGTTCACCAAAATGTATATCACTTAGATTTAGGGGCAGGCTCATTCATGTCCTCCTGTGGCTTTTGCGTTTGGTTAGTAGTAGAAGACGTTGCAAGATAAGAAGTTGTCTTGACTCTCTTTTGTTCTTGTAACGTGACCCAACGGAAGCATACGGACGTATGTAAGCTCACCATCGATGTGAGATAATAGCGAATTGAGATTTGGCGATCTATCGGTTCTGACATGAGGGTTTAGAGTACGGATCAAAACCATGCCTTCATGACCCCAAGCCATTGATTTCGCCCGGACTGAACGAGGTTTTGATCGGCACTCTTAGGTCCTGTTCTCAAACCCTGAGCCATAGTCGGATAGCCCCGATGTGGACCATGGCGAGGTAGTTGGCGGCGAGTTTCTCGTATCGGGTGGCGATGCGACGGAACTGTTTGAGGCGGTTGATCAGGCGCTCGATGGCGTTGCGGGAGCGATAGGCGGCCCAATCCACCAGAGCACAGGGCTTCTGGCTGGAGGGCTGTGGGATCACCGCCCCGATCCCGCGCCGACGCAGGTAGCGGCGGATGGCTTGGCTGGAGTAGGCGCGGTCAGCGACCACGCGCTCGGGTCTTTCCCGCGGTCGTCCACCTGCCACTCGGCGCACTGCGACCGCCTCCATCAGCACCGTCAACGCGCTCTGGTCGGCGGCTTGACCGGGGCTCAGCACGAAAGCGAGCGGTTGGCCGTGGCGGTCGGCGCGCAGGTGGATCTTGGTTGAGAAGCCGCCGCGCGAGCGGCCAAGCGCTTGGTTCAACTGCCCCCTTTTGCGCCGGCGGCGTGCTGGTGGGCGCGGACCACTGTGCTGTCGACTTGGTGCAGGCTCCAGTCCAACTTGCCGGCCTCATCCGCCTCGGCCTGAACCAGTTCCAACACGCGCTCCCATACCCCGGCCTTGCGCCAGCGGTAGAAGCGGTTGGCCGCCGTCTGCCAGGGACCGTACTCGGCCGGAAGATCGCGCCAGGGCGAGCCGGTGCGGTTCACCCACAGGATCGCCCGCACGGTGCGCTCCAGGTCCCGCGCCGGCCGGCCCGTCCACGGGCGTTCCGGCGGAAGCAACTCCAGCAAATGCTGAAGCTGCTCATCGCTCAGTTCAGATCGTGCCATCCCCCTTCAACAGGGCACAGCCAAACCCTCACAGCCTTTGAGAACAGAACCTAGCGTCGGTGCTGCCGGCCTCATATAGGTAGGGATACGGCGGCAATGTGCCGGTACTCACCTCGACTACTATTTGAACACAGGGTGGAAGGATCAGCATCCGAATCCAACGGTAGGACTGTATTGGTGGTAGCTCTCCGCCTCTACCATCACGAAAGCCCGCCAAGTCTTGGACTTGGCGGGCTTTTTCTTTGTCCGACGTGAGACCAAGACGCGTTCCTCAATCCTCCGTCAGCGCGTGTGCCATGGCATCCTGCAACGGCGCCAGCACGTAATCGATGGCCCGGCGCTGGCCGGTCGCGATCAGCACGTCCGCGGGCATGCCCGGATGCAGGGCCGCCGGGCCGAGGCGCTCCAGCGCGCCGGGCAGGGGACGGAGGCGGGCCACGAAGTAGGGGGCGTGGGTCGTCGGGTCGGTCAGGCGGTCGGCGGAGACGTCGACAACGGTGGCGTCGATCGGCGGGGTGCGGCGCGGCTTGAAGGCGCTGAGGCGCACCTGCGCGGTCTGGCCGGCCTTCACCACGTCGATGTCTAGCGGGTCGATGCGCGCCTCGATGGTCGGCGGGCCGCTGTCGGGAACGACGTCCATCAGCGGCTCGCCCGGCTTCACGACGCCGCCCACGGTGAAGACGGTCAGCCCGACCACACGGCCCGGAACGGGCGCGCGGATCTCCGTGCGCTCCACCGCGTCGCGGGCGGCCTTCAGGCGGGCGGCGGTCTGGTCCAGGGCGTTCTGCGCCTCTTCCATCTCCGCGGCGATGTCGGAGCGGCGGGCCGTCTCCTTGGCATGGAGCTGGGTGTCGGCGACCGTCACCGCCTGCTCGGCCAGCAGGGCGCGGGCGCGGGATTGATCGCGGGTGCCGGCGAGGTCGGCCATGGCGCGCTTCAATGACAGGACCCGCAGCTTGCGCTCCAGCCCCTTGTTGAAGAGGTCGAGCACGCCGGCCAGTTCCTCCTCGATGTAGACGATCTGCTCGGCGGCCGCGCGTTCCTGGGCACGGTGGGCGGTCACCTCGCGCTCGGCCTGCAGGCGCTGCTCGCGCAGCACGGCCATGTCGCCGTCATGGCGGGTCCAGCGGGCGGCGAACAGCTGCTGCTGGACGGCCAGGGCGCGCCGGGCGGCGGCGCTCCCATCCACCAGTTCCGCCGGGACGGAGAAGGCGCGCTGGCCGGCGTATTCGGCGCGCAGGCGGGCCATGCGGACCAGGGCGGCGGCCTGTTCGGTGGACAGCTCCTCCAGCGTGGCGCGGCTCTGCGTCCCTTCCAGGCGGAGCAGGGTCTGGCCGGCGGCCACCGTGTCGCCGTCGCGCACCGCCAATTCGGCGACGATGCCGCCTTCCAGATGCTGGATGGTCTTGCGGTTGCCGTCCACCACCACGGTGCCCGGCGCGTGGGCGGCGCTGTCCAGCGGAGCCAGGAACCCCCAGCCGAGCCCGGCGCCCAGCGCCAGGGCGATCACCGCGCAGCCCGCCCGCACCGCACCGCCGATGGAGGGCTCGGCGCGGCGCGGCTCCGCCGGGATGGCGCTTCGGTCCAGCAGCGTGTCGGTCGTCGTCATCTCGATGTCTCCAATCAGGGGGTGGCGGTGGCGGCAACCGGCTGCGGCGCGGTGGCGCCATTGGTGGTCCCGAGCCGCCGGACCATCTCCGCCCGTGTCGCGGTCTGGTCGATCATGCCGTCGCGCAGCACGACGATGCGGTCCACGGCGTCGAGGACACAGCGGCGGTGGGCGATCACCACCACCGCGGCGCCGCCGGCCTTGGCCTCGGCGATGGCGCGCAGCAGGGCCGCCTCGCCGGCCTGGTCCAGGTTCGCGTTGGGCTCGTCGAGAACGAGCAGGCGGGGGTCGCCATAGAGGGCGCGGGCGAGCGCGATGCGCTGCCGCTGCCCGCCGGAGAGCCGGGCGCCGCCCTCGCCGATCGCCGTTTGGTAGCCGTCGGGGAGGCGGCCGATCATCTCATGCACGCCGGCCCGCCGCGCCGCCGCGGTGACCAGCGCCGGCTCGGGCTCGCCCAGCCGGGCGATGGCGTCCTCCACGGTGTCGCCGAGCAGGCCGACGCCCTGCGGCAGATAGCCGACATGCCGCCCGCAGTCGTCGCGGTGCCAGCGCCACACATTGTGGCCGTCGAGGTAGACGCCGCCCTGGGTCGGCTCCAGCACGCCGACCAGCAGCCGGGCCAGCGTGGACTTGCCCGCCGCCGAGGGGCCGACGATTCCCACCGCCTCCCCCGGCTCGACCGAGAAGGAGAGGCCGCGCAGCGTCGGACGGTCCGACCCCGGCGGGACGTAGGTCACGCGGTCCAGCAGCAGGGAACCGCTGGGGCAGGGCAGGGGGGCGCCCGGCGCGGGTGCCGCGTCCGCGGTGAACAGGACGCGCAGGCGGCGCAGGCTCTCGCGGGCCGAGGACCAGTTCCGCCAGGAGTCGATCAGCTGTTCGAAGGGCGCCAGCGCCCGGCCCATCAGGATGGAGGCGGCCAGCATGCTGCCCGGCGACACCTGCCGGTCCAGCACCAGCATCGTGCCGGCGGCGAGGATCGCCACCTGGGCGGTCATCCGGCAGACCTTGGCGAGCGAGGCGACGGCCTGCGCCCGTCCCGCGGTCTGGTTGACCAGTTGCAGATGGTCGTCCTGGACCGCCTGCCAGCGGCGGCGCAGGGTGCCCATCATGCCCATGGCGGCGACGGCCTCCACGCCGAGGGACGCCGCCTCGACGTCGGCGCCGTGGCGGCACAGGGCGCGGTTGGCCTCCGCCGCGCCCGGCATGGTCAGCATCCGGCCGAGCAGGCTCACCCCGACCAGACAGAGGATGCTCCCCCCGCAGACAAGCCCGTAGAGCGGGTGGATCAGCGTCAGGAAGAGCAGGAAGACGAGGCTGAGCGCGGCGTCGAGCGGTGCGGTGAGGCTCGGCCCGGACAGGAACTGGCGCAGTTCGTTCACGTCGCGCAGCACCTGGGCCGGGCGGCTGGCGCCGCCGCGCAGCAGGCCGCCCATCGACGCCTCCAGCGCGTCCATGGTCAGGCTGCGCGCCGCCAGATGGCCCATGGCCTGGGTCAGGCGCCCGCGGATCGCCTCGACCAGCCCGAACACGGTGAAGCAGCCCAGCGCCAGCAGCGACAGGGCCACCAGAGTCTCCACGCTGCGGCTGCCCAGCACGCGGTCGTAGACCTGCATCGTGTAGAGCGGCATCGCCAGTTGGATCAGGGCGAGAAAGACGCTGAACCCGCCCGCGGCGGCGAGGCCGGAGGCGATGCGCCGCCGGATCGTGCGCAGCGCTGGTGGGCCTGCCGGAGACGTATGGCGGGTTTCCCGTGCGGCCATGGGAAGGGCGCTCCTGTCGTCTGGAGAAGGGAAAAGGGGCGCGCCGGGAAGGACGGCGCGCCCGGGACCTCGGTCAGGCGGATCAGTAGAAGGAGATGTCGCCCATCGGGTTGTCGCCCTTCACGATCAGGTCGTGGAAGCCGGTGTCGTTGGCCGCGTTCCAGGTGACGACGTAATTGCCGTCCTTCTGCCAGATGCTGTATTGGCCGTCGGCGGGCGCGCTGGTCGAGCCGGCGTAGCTGTAGCTGCCCTTCAGCCAGATCTGGTCCTCGTCCTTGAAGTCGGTGATGGTGTCGGCCTTGCCGGCGTAGATGTCGCCGCTGTCCTTCGTCTCGAAGAAGAACCAGTCCGCTCCGGCCCCGCCGGTCATCTGGTCCTTGCCCGCGCCGCCGTAGAGGTCGTCGAAGGTATCGCCGCCGCTCAGCGTGTCGTCGCCGTCGCCGCCGTACAGCTTGTCGTACCCGCTCTCGCCATAGAGCTGGTCGTTGCCGCTGCCGCCATAGAGCGTGTCGGTGCCGTTGTAGCCCATCAGCAGGTCGTTGCCCGACTCGCCGTAGAGCACGTCGTTTCCGTTCCAGCCGTCCAGCGTGTCGTTGCCGGACCAGCCGAGGATGGTGTCGTTGCCGTCATAGCCTTGCACGTAGTCATTGCTGACGCCGTACTTGATCATGTCGAGATAGTCGGCGTTGTTCGTGCCATAGACGTTTGCCATGATGCGTTTCCTTCGGATCAGGGGATTGTGCCGTGCAGGGGGAGGCGTATTCTTCTCCGGATTTTTTATTTCCGGTTCTCTCTGAAGGCCTCGCCCTTGCACAGCCATTCTTCCCGGATCGGGCATCCGGCACTGTTGTCCACTTCACAGTTTTGAAAAGGAGAGAAAAAGACCCGGCGGTCAGCGCCGCCGGTGCAGGATCATCCCGCCATGGTGCAGCACCCCGTCGACGAAGTCGCCGTCGGCGGTGAAGCCGGTGTCGTCCCAATAGTCGATGTGGTCGCCGGTGACTTTGTAGCGGCCCTGATACGCCTTCTCCCGGTTGCCCCGCGCCTCGACGTAGCGGTTGTTGGGAAGAAGCTCGTGACGGACGCGGCCGTCCTGCGTCACCCACAGGCCGACATAGGGGTGATCCGCTTGCGGCGGGTTCTCCACCCCGGGCCGGTCGGTGGTCTGGGCCAGCGCCTTCCGGTCGGGCAGGGCCTCGGCACCGGAGGCGAGCAGGGCGGCGGTCAGGGTGGCGGTCCGGGCGAGTGCGCGTTTCATGGCGTGCCTCCTTCCGATGGGCGGCGCTCGGCGAACAGCTCCGAGAGGGTGCGGGCGGCGGAGATCGCGCGGGGGAAGCCCGCCGGGACGGTCACCATGTAGATGATCTCCTTCAACTCGTCCTCGGAGACGCCGGCGTTGAGCGCGTAGCCGGCGTGGATCTTCATGAAGGCCGTCTCGCCGATGGCGGCGAAGGCGGCGACCGCGGCCAGTTGGCGGGTCCGCGTGTCCAGCCCCGGCCGCGACCAGACGTCGCCCAGCGCGTAGGCCTCGGTGGCCTCCGCCAGGAAGGGGAACTCCTCGCGCATCCGCTCCAGCGTGGGCTGGGGCTGGCCGTTGTTCAGGCTGCGGATCACTTCGCCGCCGCGCTTGGCGCGCTCCTCCGTGGTCAGGGCGCTGGCTAGGGCAGGGGCGGGCATCGCCGGAACCGCGGCGAGCAGCCCCGCCGCGACGAGGGTGCGCAGGCGCGCGGGGGGACGGCTGAGGGTGTCGGTGCCGTGGGTCATGCTCACATCCTCCTCAGTGACTGGCTCAATGGCTGGCCGTGGGGCGGACGACGATCTCGTTGGTGTCCACGTCGTCCGGCTGCTCGATGGCGTGCAGGATGGCCCGCCCGATGGCGTCCGGCTTGATGGAGACGGCGCGGTAGCTCCGCATCAGCTCCTCGGCCTCCGGGTCGGTGATGGTGTGGGCCAGTTCCGATTCCACGACGCCGGGGCAGACGCAGGTGACGCGCAGCCGCTCGTTCTCCTGGCGCAGCCCGTCGGAGATGGCCCGCACCGCGTACTTCGTCGCGCAGTAGACGGCGGCGGTCGGCGACACGGCGAGCGCCCCGATGGAGGCGATGTTGATGATCTGGCCGAAGCCCTGGCCGTTCATCACCGGCAGCACCGCGGCGATGCCGTAGAGGACGCCGCGGATGTTCACGTCGATCATGCGGTCCCATTCCTCGACCTTCAGCGAGGCCATGGGGGACAGCGGCATGACCCCGGCGTTGTTGACCAGCACGTCGATGCGCCCGAACCGCTCCTGCGCGAAGGCGGCGAAGGCGGCCATGTCCTCGCGGCTCGTCACGTCCAGCGCGCGGACCTCCGCCGTGCCGCCGCCGGCCCGGATGTCGGCGGCCAGGGCCTCCAGCCGGTCCGTCCGGCGGGCGCCGAGCACCAGCTTCGCCCCGGCGGCGCCGAGGACGCGGGCGGTGCCCTCGCCGATGCCGCTGGAGGCGCCGGTGATGAGAATCGTCTTGTCGGTGATCGCGGTCATGTCGTGCTCCCTTCCGTCGATCGTTGCGGTGACGGAGAAAAGCTATGATGCGCCGGTCGTTCGTTCGAGTTGCCAATCATGAACGGGCTGGTTAGGTTCTCTAACCAATGAGCGATCCCTTCGAAGGCATGGCGGCGTTTCTGGCGGTGGCCGAGACGCTCAATTTCCGCCGGGCGTCCGAGCGCCTGGGTGTCACCCGCTCCGCCGTCAGCCAGGCCGTCCGCCGGCTGGAGGACCGCATCGGCGTGCCGCTTCTCCAGAGGACGACGCGCAGCGTCCGGCTGACCGACGCGGGCGCGCACCTGCTCGCCGCGACGCGCCCGGCGCTTGCGGAGATCGGCACGGCGCTGGAGGTCATCGCCTCGGCGCACGGGGCGCCCGGCGGGACGCTGCGGCTGGCCGTCTCGTCCATCGCGGAAAGCATCCTGGAGGGGGAAGCGCTGGCCGGCTTCCTGGCCGCCTACCCATCGGTCGGCGTCGACATCCTGGTGACGGACGAGGAGTTCGACATCGTCGCGGCGGGCTTCGACGCGGGCGTCCGGCTGGGCGAGGCCATCGAACAGGACATGATCGCGGTGCCGGTCTCCGCCCCGCAGCGGCAGCTGGTGGTGGCCTCACCGGCCTATCTGGCGCGGGCCGGCCGGCCGGCCCATCCGCGCGACCTGCTCGCCCACCGCTGCATCGGCTGGCGCCCGGCGCCGGACGTGGCGCCCTACCGCTGGGAGTTCACCGAGGACGGCCGCGACTTCGACATCGCGGTGAATCCGCGGGTCGCGACCAACGACATGGGGATGATGGTCCGGCTGGCCATGGCCGGCGCCGGGCTCACCTGCGGCATGGAGGAAACCTTCCGGCCCCATCTGGAGCGCGGCGCGCTGGAGGCCGTCCTGGAGGATTTCTGCCCGCCCTTCGCCGGCTTCCACCTCTACTATCCCAGCCGCCGGACGGTGCCGCCGCGGCTGCGCGCCCTCATCGACCATCTGCGGGCGCGGAGCGGCGCGTCGCCGGGAGCGTCACGCCAAGGGTGAGCCAAGGCGTTAACGCGGCATCAGCGCGAACACCCCCCAGCCCAGATAGTCCCGCGTGTAGGTGGCGTAGCGCATCGGTTCCGAGGTCAGCTTGGCTCGAACGTCCTGCGCGAAGCCGTCGCCGGGATTGGCGTCAAGCCAGCGGCGCATGGTCAGCCATTTGGCCGCCTCGTAGCGGTCCCAGCCGTCCTGGTCGGCCAGAACCATCTCGACGACGTCGCAGCCGAGGCGGCCGAAGGACGCGAGAAGCTCCGGGAGCGTGAGGAAGTCGGCGATGGCGTTGGCGAGGCAGCCCTTGGCAACCTCTTCGGTCGGCGGCATCCGCCGCCAATAGGGCTCACCGATGAGGATGATCCCTCCGTCGCGCAGGCTCCGCCCCAGAAGCTCGACCGTGCCGGCGACTCCTCCGGCGATCCAGGTGGCACCGACACAGGCGGCCACATCGACCCTCTCGTCGGAGACATATCCGGCCGCATCGCCATGAATGAACGCGACCCGATCGGCGACGCCGAGTTCGATAGCACGGAGCTTCGCCTGCTCGGTGAATAGCCGGCTCATGTCGATGCCGGTGCCGGTGATGCCGTGATCGCGTGCCCAGCTGCACAGCATCTCCCCCGAACCGCTGCCGAGGTCGAGCAGCCGGGTCCCCGCTTCCAGACGCAGCGCCGCGCCGAGGGTGGCGAGCTTTTCCGGCGTGATCGGGTTGTGGATGCGGTGGGCGCTTTCACTGATGGTGAATATTCGGGGGATGTCCACGGTGGAAGACGTCCTTGAACGAATGCGAAGAATGGGCGGTCTCGCGTCGGCGCGAATGTGGCCGTCCGGCGGGCGAGGATGGTGGAGCGATGATCGCGCGCGGAGGCAGGATAACCTGCGCGGTTGCGTCTCAACAAGTTCTCATAAAAGTTGTTCAGGGTTCTGTGCCTGGACCGGTCCCCGTGACCTGGATCCACCTTGCGGCCCGCATCTTGCCGCCCGCCATTCGGCGGTCTGAAACGGCAACGGCGGGTGCCGGAGCCCGAAGGCCCCCGCACCCGCCGTTTCGGTTGGCGCCTGTGCCTTCTCAGCCGAACCAGGCGGCGACGTTTCCGGTCTGGCCGAGGATGGTGATGCGGTTGCCCGCCCCGATGTCGAGGGTGGTGTTGCCGCCCTCCACCCGCGCCGAGCGGATCACCGCGCCGAGGTCGATGCTGGCGTCGTAGAAGGCCAGACGGTCGACCCCGACCTGGAAGTCCATCACCACCGACCCGCCCGAGGCCCGCCCGAAGGCGAAGACGTCCGCCCCGGCGCCGCCCCACAGCGTGTCCGCCCCGCCGTCGGCGAACAGCACGTCGTTGCCCGCCCCGCCGTTCAGCAGGTCGTTGCCCGCCCCGCCGAACAGCGTGTCGTTGCCGTCCTCGCCGAACAGCGTGTCGTCGCCGTCGCCGCCGCTGGCCAGGTCGTCGCCCGCGCCCAGACCGATCAGGTCGCGGCCCGCCCCGCCCAGCGCCACGTCGTTGCCCGACCCGCCGCTGATCGTGTCGTCGCCGTCGTCGCCGATCAGGAAGTCGTTGCCCTCCCCGCCGAACAGCAGGTCGTTGCCCGCCCCGCCGGCCAGCGTGTCGTCGCCCTCCTCGCCGGTCAGCGTGTCGTCGCCCTCCTCGCCGAACAGGATGTCCGCGCCCGTCCCGCCGAACAGCGCGTCGTTGCCGACGCCGCCGCCGAGCAGATCGTTGCCCGACCCGCCGAACAGCCAGTCGTCGCCCTCGCCGCCCATCACCAGGTCGTCGCCCTCGTCGCCGTACAGCGTGTCGTTGCCGCCGGCGCTGGCGATCGTGTCGTTGCCGCCGCCGCCGTGCAGGATGTCGTCGCCGGCCCCCAGATACATGTACTGCTCGTGGTCGTCGCCGTAGACGATCTGCTCGCCGTCGCCGCCGACCAGCGTGGCGTTGCCGACCACCGCCGCGAACTCGACGTTGTCGAGCTGGATGGTCACCGGCCCGGCCAACGCCGTGGTGTTCAGCACCACCGCGGTCGGCGCCGTGCTGGCGACGCCGGTGCCGCCCAGCGTGTTGCCGGTCACCTTGGTCTGCACCGCCTGCCCGGCGGCCACCCCCGGCGCGCTGAAGTCGATGGTGCGCACCAGCAGCTGGGCCTGGGTGGACAGCACCGACAGGAAGCCCGAGCCGCCGCCGGTCAGGTTGCCGCGCGAGGCCGTGCCCTCGTCGGTGCGCGCCTCGATGGCGGCGATCAGCCCGGTCACCCCGGTCAGCGCCTGGGAGGCGGTCTGCCGCTCGGCGTTGCCCGTGGTGGTCACCGCCACGCCGGTGGAGACGCTGACCGTCAGGGTGGTCAGCGTGGAGACCTGCCCGGTCTGGGCATCGACCACCTGCTCGCGCACCACCGGCACGTCGGCCAGATCGGCGTTGGCGGTGCTGCTGTCCTCGACGCGGGTGCTGTTGCTGGCCGCGATGGTCACCGTGGTGGTGCGGCTGCCGTCGCTGCCGGTGGTGACCGAACCGCTGACGGTGGCGCCGTCCACCGTGGCCACCGGCGGCGGGGCGACGGGAGCGGGCTTCTCCACCGTGGCGGTGAGCTTCTGCGTCGTCGCGGTGAAGGGGACCGACGCGTTGCCCGCCGGGTCGGTCAGGCCGAGCGTGAGGGTGAGGGTGCCGTCGCCCAGGCTGGAGAGGTCCAGCCCGGTCACCTGGGTGGTCGGTCCGCTCATCACGCCGCTGCCCGTCACCTGGCCGCCGCCGGCCGAGGTGATCGTCCAGGTGAAGCTGGTCCCGGCCTCGCCGCCGCTGATGGTGAAGGCGGCGCTGGTCTGCTCGATGGCGTCGATGCTGTCGTCCTCGAACAGCACGGTGGCGGTGGGGGCGGTGGTGTCGATGGTCAGCGTCTGGGTGCCGGAGGCCGAGACGTTGCCGGCGGCGTCGGTGGCGGTGGCCAGGACGGGGTTGGCGCCGTTGGCGTTCAGGCTGAGCGTGCCGCTGACGGCGGTCGCGGTGGCGAGGTTGAGGCTCCAGGCGCCGCCGTTGGTGGCGGTGGTGGTGTAGGTGGCGCCGCCCACCGTGACGGTGACGGTGCTGCCGGCCTCGGCCGTGCCGGTGAGGGTCGGGGTGGTGCTGTTGCTCAGCGCCGTGGTGACGGTCGGGGCGTCGGGCAGCGTGGTGTCGATGGTCAGCGTCTGGGTGGCCGGGGCCGAGACGTTGCCCGAGGCGTCGGTCGCCGTCGCCGACACCGGGTTGGCGCCGTTGGCGTTGAGGCTGAGCGAGCCGGCGGTCGGCGTCGCCGTGGCGAGGTCGATCGACCAGTTTCCGCCGGTGGCGGTGGTGGTGTAGGTGGCGCCGCCGACCGTGACGGTCACCACACTACCCGCTTCCGCCGTGCCGGCAACAGTCGGGGTGGTGCTGTTGCTCAGCGCGGCGCTGGTCACCACCGGAGCGTCGGGCAGCGTGGTGTCGATGGTCAGCGATTGTGTGCCGGCCGAGGACGTGTTGCCGGCCGCGTCGGTCGCCGTCGCCGACACCGGGTTGGTGCCGTTGGTGTTCAGGCTGAGCGAGCCGGCGGTCGGGGTCGCGGTGGCGAGGTCGATGGACCAGGCCCCGCCGGTGGCGGTGGTCGTGTAGGTGGCGCCGCCGATGGTGACGGTGACGGTGCTGCCGGCTTCCGCCGTGCCGGCAACAGTCGGCGTCGCGCTGTTGGTCAGCGTCGCCGAAGTCACCGCCGGAGCGTTCGGGGCGGTGGTGTCGATGGTCAGCGACTGTGTGCCGGGGGCCGAGACGTTGCCCGCCGCGTCGGTGGCGGTGGCCGAGACGGGGTTGGCGCCGTTGGCGTTCAGGCTCAACGAACCGTTGGTCGGCGTCGCCGTGGCGAGATCGATCGACCAGTTTCCGCCGGTGGCGGTGGTCGTGTAGGTCGCCCCGCCGATGGTGACCGTCACCGTGCTGCCCGCCTCGGCCGTGCCGCCGATGGTCGGCGTCGCGCTGTTGGTCAGCGCCGCCGAGGTCACCGCCGGGGCGTTGGGCAGGGTGGTGTCGATGGTCAGCGACTGGGTGCCGGCCGAGGACGTGTTGCCCGCCGCATCCGTGGCGGTGGCCGAGACGGGGTTGGCGCCGTTGGCGTTCAGGCTGAGCGAGCCGGCGGTCGGCGTCGCGGTGGCGAGGTCGATCGACCAGTTTCCGCCGGTGGCGGTGGTGGTGTAGGTCGCCCCGCCCACCGTGACGGTGACGGTGCTGCCGGCCTCCGCCGTGCCGGCCAGGGTCGGGGTGGTGCTGTTGCTCAGCGCCGTGGTCACGGTCGGAGCGTTGGGCGCCGTCGTGTCGATGGTCAACGACTGGGTGCCGGCCGAGGACGTGTTGCCCGCCGCGTCGGTCGCCGTCGCCGAGACCGGGTTGGCGCCGTTGGCGTTGAGGCTGAGCGAGCCGCTGGTCGGCGTCGCCGTGGCGAGGTCGATCGACCAGTTTCCGCCCGCCGCCGTCGTCGTGTAGGTGGCGCCGCCGACCGTGACGGTGACCGTGCTGCCGGCCTCCGCCGTGCCGCCGATGGTCGGCGTCGCGCTGTTGGTCAGGGCGGCCGAGGTCACCGCCGGAGTGGTCGGAGCGGTGGTGTCGATGGTCAGCGACTGCGTGCCGGCGGTGGAGGTGTTGCCCGCCGCGTCGGTGGCGGTGGCCGAGACCGGGTTGGCCCCGTTGGCGTTCAAGCTGAGCGAGCCGGTGGTCGGCGTCGCCGTGGCAAGGTCGATCGACCAGTTTCCGCCGGTCGCGGTGGTGGTGTAAGTGGCGCCGCCCACCGTGACCGTCACCGTGCTGCCGGCTTCCGCCGTGCCGCCGATGGTCGGCGTCGCGCTGTTGGTCAGCGTCGCCGAGGTCACCGCCGGGGCGGTCGGGGCGGTGGTGTCGATGGTCAGCGTCTGCGTGCCGGGGGTCGACGTGTTGTTGGACGCGTCCTTGGCGGTCACCGAGACGGCGTTCGTGCCGTTGGCGTTCAGGCTGAGCGAACCGGTGGTCGGCGTCGCCGTGGCGAGGTCGATCGACCAGTTTCCGCCCGTCGCCGTCGTGGTGTAGGTCGCCCCGCCCACCGTGACGGTGACCGTGCTGCCGGCCTCGGCCGTGCCGGCCAGGGTCGGGGTCGCGCTGTTGGTCAGCGCCGCGCTGGTGATGACCGGAACCGCCGGCGGCGTCACGTCGGCCACGCTCACCACCGTGCTGACGCCGGAGATGGCCGCGCTGCCGGTGTCGCCGCCGCTGTCGGTCAGGCTGGCGATGGCCACCGTGCGGTCGCCCAGCGTCGCCGTCCCGCTGCTGTTCTTGTAGGTGACGCCGCCCAGAAGCGCGCTCATCTGCGCGTCGCTGCGCTCCAGGCCGGTGACGGTCACCGTGGCGACGCCGCCGACCACCGACACGGTGACGCTGGCGTTGCCGCCCGCGGCGCCCAGCCCGGTCAGGGTGGCGGTGGCGCCGTTGGTCAGGGCGACGTCGGTGCCGCCGATGGTCAGGACCTCGCTGGCGTCGACCACGCCGCTGACGGTGAACACCGCGCCGCGGAAGCTCTGCCCGGCCTCCACCGTGGAGGCCGCCACGCCGCTGAACAGGCTGGTGGTGGCGCTGTCCACCCCGACGCCGAAGGTCTTGCTGCCGCCGGTCGCGCTCAGGGTCGGCACGGCGTCGACGGTGATCGTCGCGGTGGCGCTGCCCGCGCTGTAGGCGTCGGCGGTGGTGGTGTCGGCGGTGCTGCCCGCGGTGCCGCTGGTCCGGTCCCACGCCTTGAAGGTCAGGCCGCCGGTGTCGGTGTTGGTGAAGCCCGACCCGCTCGGCACGAAGCGCACGCGGTCCGACCCGGCGAGCAGCAGCGCCGCGCCGTTGGACGAGCCCGTGGGAATGTCGGTCCAGGCGCCGTTGCCGACCTTGTACTGCCAGGTGCCGTTGGTGTTGGTCACGCCGGTGACGGCGATGCCCAGCGGGAGGACGGTGACCAGCGGGAAGGGGCTGTCGTACTCGGCGTCGGTGGCGGTGCCGGCGGAGGCCAGCAGGGCGGTGACGGTGGTCCCGGTGTTGGCGGCGTCGGCGACGCCCTGGTCGATGGCGGCCAGGCTGCGGACGTCGCCGGACAGGACCGGGCTGTCGTTGGCGCCGGAGAAGTTGAGGGTGAGCTGCTGCTCGACGGTGCGGTTGCCGTCGGAGACGGTGAAGGTGCTGGTGCCCTGCATCGGCCCGGCGGGGACGCCGTTGAGGAAGGCGGCGTCGAACACGTAGGCGTAGTGGCCGGTCTGGCTGTTGACGTAGGAGGTGCCGCCCGGCCCGGTGGACCAGGTGTCGTAGGTGACGCCGTTGCTCAGCGTGACGCTGCCGTGCTGGACCGGGGAGGCCTGCGAGCCGGCGATGGAGAAGGTCAGCGTGTCGCCTTCCAGGTCGGTCGCGGAGAGCTGGCCGTCGATCAGCGGGAAGGTGTCGTTGGCGGCGGTGTCGACGAGGGTCGGCGGGGTGGTCGGGACGGCCAGGACCGGCGCGGCGTTGGTGTCGATGCGGTCGTTGTTCTGGCTGATCGGGGTGGTGTAGGGGGTGTTGGCGTTGCTGGCGCTGTCGACCAGGACGATGTTGACCGGGATGTCCTGGTTGGCCGCAAGGTCGCCGGTGCGCTGGCCGTCGGCGGTGACGGTGAAGGTGGCGGTGTAGGTGGTCGCGCTGACCTTGGTCAGGTTGCCGAGCGCGAAGCCGTTGACCGTGCTGCCGGTGCCCAGCGTGTAGGTGTCGCTGTCCGACGCCACGGTGATCGTCACCGTCACCGTGTCGCCGACCTTGGCCGGCTGGTTGGGGATGGTGACGTTGGTGATCGACGGCGGCGTCGTGTCGGGGGTGCTGTTCGTCACCGGCTGGTTGGTGACGGTGGCCGCGTCCGTGCCGCCGGTGGCGTTCTGGATCGCCGCCGCGTCGTTGCCGCTGGTGGGGTCGGTGTAGCTGACGGTGACCGTCTGCCCGTGCTGGACCGCCTGGGCCAGAGTGAGCGTGACCGTCTTGTTGGCGCTGTTCACGGCGACGCTGGAGACGGTGACCGTGCTGCCGCCGACCTTGACCTCGAAGGCGCTCGCCGCCGGGCCGTTCACCGCATCCAGCGCGACGTCGTAGGTCAGGACCAGCGACGTGCCGTCCACCGTGGCGCTCTGCAGCACCGGAGCCGGCGGGGCGAGCGTCACCAGGACGGAACCGGACGAAACCGACGCCTGGGGAAACAGGCCGTTGGTGGAGGTGAATATGCTGATGGGGAAGTGGCCGAACGTGTCCGTGCCGGACGCCGTCACATCGAAGGTCAGCGTTTGGACCCCTATCAAAACAATGCCGCTCAGGGTGTTGTTCGTGGCCCCGTCGAGCTTCAGGTTCGCGATCGTCCAGCCGCTGGGGGCGGCCACGTCGAATTGAATGGTGCTTCCCACCATGGTCAGCGGCGTGCTGATGTTCACCGAGAAGGAAAGCTGGGTCGGGGTGCCGCTGGTGAAGGTGGCGGTCGGGTTGTCCGGCGTGATGGTGATGGGGGAGAGGCTGCCGGTCTGCATCCCGAACGATGCGGTGACGAGCTTGTTGACCTCGGTCGTGTTGTTGGTGGCGCCGCTGTCGGTGATCGAGCGCAGGACGATGGGGCGCGTTTCGCTGAACCCGAAATTGGTCTGGCTGAGGCTGGAGACCGTGGCCGCCGTGGTCTTGTAGGTGATGCCGTCGATCAGCGTGCTCATCGCGCTGTTGCTCAGCGCCATGCCGCTGATCGCCACCGTGGCGACGCCATTCACCAGCGTCACCGCGTAGTTGCCGCCGGTGAAGCTGCCCGAGGTCCCGTTGCTCAGCGTGATGTCGGTGCCGGCGATCCTCAGGAACTCGTTGCTGCCGGTGCCGGCGACGTGGTGGACGGTCAGCACCATCCCGGTGAAGGTCTGCCCGCTGTCGACCGTCGAGGCGGTGACGGCGTTGAACAGGTCGAAGGTCGGGTTGCCCATCACGAGCTGGGCATAGCTGTCGTTCGTCGTGAGCGTCAGCGTGGGCGGGGTGCCGTTCGGGTCGAGCGTGTTGTTGGTGACCGGCCGGGCGGCGAAGGACGCGGCGTCGACGCCCGTGGTGCCTTGGACGGCGTTGGCGTCGTTGCCCGCCGTCGGGTCGATGTAGGCGACCGTGACCGCGTCGGTGGGGGTGACGGCCTGGGCCAGCGTCAGCGTGACGGTCTTGTTCGAGCCGTCCACGGCGACGTTGGTGACGGTGACCGGGGTTGTGCCGGCCATGACGGTGAAGGCGCCCGTTGCCGGCGGGTTGGCGGAGTCGAGCGCCACGTCGTAGGTCAGCACCATCGAGGTGCCGTTCACCGCCGCGTTCTGCAGGACCGGCGCCACCGCGGGCCGTGGGCCCATGACCGTGGTCACGATGAACACGGAGGCGACGTCGAGCCCGTTGGTGGCCTGAATGACACCGCTGCTGTTGTCGCCCGCCGGATCGACGTAGCGGAACTCGATGTAGTCGCCGGCCGTGAGGGTGCTGCTGACGGTCAGCGTCACGGTCTTGCCCGACACCACGGCGGCGGTCACGTTGACCTTTGTCCCGTTGATCAGCACGGCGCTGGTGCCCCAGGACATGTCGCCGGGCGAAATCGCGTCGAAGGTGGACAAGGCCGGCTGGCTGGCGTTGTCGAGGTTGCCGTCGAAGGTGATGGTGATGGTGGATTCACCGACATAGGCGACGGTGTCCATGGGTTCCGGGGCGGCCATCAGGACGCCCGCGTAACGGTCGATCCGCAGGGTTTCGGTCCGCACATCGCCATGCGTCCAGGCGAGATCCCAGTCGCCGCCGAGATCCGCGGCGCCCGTCGGAGTCCGCGACGCCGCCATGCTCGCTCCGGTGAGGTCGGCCAGAGCGTCGAGGAACGATTCGCCGTGGCCGCCCGCCACGTTGCAGCCGTACAGCAGGATGTCGCCGTCATCGGCAAGGCAGGCGCCGATGGCCGCCAGCTCCGCCGCGCGCGCCGACAGCGCCGCTTCGTCGAGCCGCGCCGTGCCGAGCTGCAACCCGCCTTCGAAGCCGTGGCACAGCACATGGAGCGCCCGGACGCCGTGACGCCCGGCCAACGCCTGCGCCATCGCCGCCACGCCGTCGCGGCCCTCGCCGATCAGCACCGCTTCCACGCCGGGCGGAAGCCCCGCCTGAAGGTCCCGCCAACCGGGAAGCGCGGTGTCGATGACGGCAATCTCGGTTGCCGTGCGCGGGAAGCGACCAGAGGTGGTGGCGTGCGTGGTGTCGGCGGCGGACGCTTCGGTCATGGCGGGCGTTTCCTGAGTGGGATGCAATCCGGGGCCCCATTCCCTGAAGGAAATGATTACCCCTTTTGATTTCACATACCCACAACCGGATGCCCGGGTCAATAAAGGCAACGCACGGACGCTGCATTTGCCACAGCTGATTTCTTGTCACCTACAAGCAAAAAGGCTCATTGGAATGTTTCATATTGCAGCAAATTGCATTATTTGACGCTTTAATACATTGTTAATGCGTGTGGAGTGCTTATGGATTTGTGAATTGATTCGGTTTATTATTCCGATGCGGTGCGAAGGGCCGCGTTTTTGACAAATAAAGGTGGTGCGCGGGGAAATTGCGCCAGCAAGCACTGCACCTGGAATTCTACCCGTCGCGTCTTGGCATGGTGCAACGGCGGGCGGCGGTGAGGCTGCCCATCCTCGGTCGGGCCTTCCCCCTTCTTGCTCCGAAGGTGCCGAGCCGTCTGTTCTGTTCACCAGGGGCGTTGTGGAAATCCTCTCCGGGGCAACGCTATCCGGTGGCGGTCGACTCCCGCATCCGGTCGGGGGTGAAGGGCAGGTCGCGCAGGCGCCGGCCGGTCGCCGAGCGGATGGCGTTGCCGATGGCCGCGGCGGTCGGACCCTGCGCCGCCTCGCCGGTGCCGAGGAAGGGATCGCCGGGCCGCTCGACGATGTGGACGTCGATGCGGTCGGGAACGCTGGCGAAGCGCAGGATGGGGTAGCTGGCCCAATCCACCGAGGTGACGCGGGTGTCGTCGTAGGCGACGCGCTCGAACAGGGTCCAGCTCATCGCCTGGATGATGCCGCCTTCCGTCTGGTTGCGGATGCCGTCCGGGTTGACGATCTCGCCGCTGTCGATGGCGGCGGTGGCGCGGGTCATCCGCACCCGCCCGCTGCCGCGGTCCACCGACAGCTCCACCGCCAGCGCCAGATAGGCGGCGTGGTTCTTGTAGCGGGCGAAGGCGAAGCCGTGGCCGAAGCCCGGCGCCGGCGCGGCGCCCGCCCAGCCGAAGCGCTCCGCCGCCAGCTCCACCACCCGGCGGGCGCGCGGGTCCTCCAGATGGCGCAGGCGGAACTCCACGGGATCGGCCCCGGCCAGCAGCGCGAGATCGTCCATCATGCTTTCCAGCGCGAAGACGTTGGCGTAGGCGCCGAGCGACCGCAGCGCCGACACCCGCAGCGGCATGTCGGGCAGGAAATGCCAGAGGACGCGGGTGTTCGGGATGGCATAGAGCGGGATGGCGTTGCGGTCGCCGTTGCCGGCGGGGGTGATCTGCATGGCGGCCGGTTCCGCCGGGAACGGTTCGGCCAGATGGCGGGCGGCCAGCAGGGCGCCGGCCCCGCCGGGGCGCGTGGTGTGGGTGTTGGACCAGACGTCGAAGGTCCAGCGGTCGATCCGCCCGTTCCCGTCCAGGGAGGCCGCGGCCTCGATCATCATGGCCGGGCCGTAGGGCTCCCCGGCATGCTCCTGCTCGCGCATCCACTGCACGCGCACCGGGCGGCCGGGCAGCTTGCTGGCGATCAGGGCGGCGTCCGCCGCCGCGTCGTCGGCGCCGTTGTGGCCGTAGCAGCCGGAGCCCTCGCTGTGGATCACCCGCACCCGCTCCACGGGCAGGCGCAGCATCTCGGCGATGGCCTTGCGGTCGGGATAGACGCCCTGGGTGTGCGACCAGACGGTCAGCCCGTCCTCTCCCATCACCGCCACGCCGCAGGACGGCCCGATCGAGCCGTGAAGCTGGTAGGGCCGGGTGAAGCGGGCGCGCAGGCTGCGCGGCCCGTCCGCGACGGCGCCGGCCTCGCCCTTCGCGTCCACCGTGCCGACCTCCCGCTCCAGCCCGCGCAGCAGGTCGGGGAGGGGGGTAACGCCGGGCAGGGTCGCCGTTTCCTCCCAGCGGGCGGCGGCGGCGAGGGCGCGCATCGCCTTGACCGCCCGGTACTCCTTGTCGGCCACCACGGCGAGGAAATCGCCGTCGCGCAGCACGGCGACGATGCCCGGCATCGCCTCCACGGCGGCGCTGTCGAGCGCGGCCAGCCGGGCGGCGGGGCTGGGCGGGCGGACGACGCGGGCGTGCAGCATGCCCTCCAGCCGCAGATCCTGCACATAGGCCGCGCCGCCGGTCACCTTGGCCGGGATGTCCACGCGGGGCAGCGGCCGGCCCATCACCGACAGACGGTCCGGCGCGGTCAGCGGGGCGTCCGGCGGCACCTCCTCGGTCAGGTCGAGCGACGCGGCCAGTTCTCCATAACCGAGCGAGCGTCCGTCCGGCCCCGTCACCCGCTGGTCGGCGAAGCCCAGCGCGTCGGCCGGCGCGCCGAGGCGCCGCGCCGCTTCCTGCGCCAGCAGGGCGCGGGCTTGGGCGGCGGCGGCGCGGATGGCGGTGCCGCTGTTCTGCATGGACTGGCTGCCGGCGGTGTAGCCCTCGTCCGGGGTGCGGGCGGTGTCGGCGGTGACCAGGGTGATGGCGGCGGGCGGGACTCGCAACTCCTCCGCCGCGACCTGGAGCAGGGCGGTGCGGATGCCCTGGCCGAGTTCCGCCTTGCCGGTGAAGACGGTGATGGCGCCGTCCGCGCCGATGCGGACCCAGGCGTCGAGCCGGGGCGTCTGGGCGAGGCTGCCGGGCCGGGCTCCGCCGCCGCCGGTCTGGGCGAACAGGGGGCGGGCCAGCGACACGGTGACGACCAGGGCGCCGCCTCCGGCCAGCAGGCCGCGGCGGGTCAGGGGGAACGGGGTGTGGTCGTTCATCAGCCGGCCCTCCCGGACGGAGCGCCGGTCTCCGCGTGCCGCATGGTGTCGGCGGCGCGGCGGATCGCCCGCAGGATGCGCATGTGGGTGCCGCAGCGGCACAGGTTGAACTCCAGCGCGCGGCGGATCGCGGCGTCGTCGGCGTCCGGCCGCTCCTGAAGCAGGGCCTGCGCCCGCATCATCATGCCGGGGATGCAGTAGCCGCACTGGGCCGCCTGCTCCTCGATGAAGGCGCGCTGCATGGGGCCGGGAGCCTCGGCGGTGCCCAGCCCCTCCACCGTGGTGACGGCGCGCCCCTGCATCAGCAGGATCGGCGTGACGCAGGACAGCACGGCGCGCCCGTCCACCATCACTGTGCAGGAGCCGCACTGGCCAAGCCCGCAGCCGAACTTCGCCCCGTTCAGCCCCAGGTCGTCGCGCAGCACGTAGAGCAGCGGCGTGTCCGGGTCCGCCTCCACCCGCTGCGGGGTGCCGTTCACCGTGAGGTCGATCGCCATGATGGGCTCCCTTCATTCCGTCCGGGCATGCGTTCAGCGGGCATGCGTTCAGCGGGCATGCGTTCAGTCCGCGGCGCCGACGTTCCGGGGCGCCCGTTCGATGCCGTCGGCGGGGCGGACGGCCACATGGTGCGCACCGCTGCGCGTGTCGGCCACCAGCCGATCCAGGCCGTCCCACGGCGGCTGCTCGCTGAAGCGACCGCGCAGATAGCGCAGCAGGGCCACCATGTCGGCGTCGGACAGCGCGCCGCCGAAGGCCGGCATCACCGCGCTGACGGTGCCGTCGCCGGGCGGCAGGCCGAACAGCGTGACGTTGACGATGTTCTGGGGGGTGGACGCGTTCACCGCCGCGCTGAGCGCGAAGGGCAGCCCGCCGAAGGGCTGCGGCCGTCCGGAGTCGTGGCAGGTGGCGCAGGCCGTGCGGTAGATCGCCTCGCCCCGCTCGTCCACCCCGGATGCGGCCCCCGCGGAGCCCGCGGCGGGCGGCCGGGTCAGGCTGCCGGCGGCGGAAAGGCCGGAGCCCGGCGGCGCCCCCGCATCGGCGCTGAGGCGCGGGACCAGGGCTTGCAGGGCCTCGCCGCGGCGCTGGCGCTCGGCGCCGGGGGGACCCATGCGGTCGGCGACATAGGCGGCGATGGCGGCCACGTCGGCGTCGGGCAGCCCGGCGAGGTTGCCGGTGACCTCCGCCATCGGTCCGCGCGACACGCCGTGCGCCGGGTGCCAGCCGTGCCGCAGGTAGAAGGTCAGGCTGTCCGCCGTCCAGGGGACGGGCGCCGGGGAGTCGTGGTTGATGGGGTAGGCGGTCCAGCCCTCCGCCTCGCCGCCGGCCCAGGCGCGGTCCTTCTCCACCGCGCCCAGCGCGTTGCGCGGGCTGTGGCAGGCGCCGCAATGGCCCAGCCCCTCCGCCAGATAGGCGCCGCGGTTCCAGACCTCCGGCTTGGCCGGGTCGGGGGTGAAGGCGCCCTCGCGGAAGTGGAGCAATTTCCACCCGGCGACCGTCATGCGGATGTTCAGCGGGAAGGGCAGATCGTTGGCCGGCGCCTCCGCCCGCACCGGAGTGCGGGTCATCAGATAGGCGTAGAGCGCCCGGTTGTCGGCGTCGCTGACCCGCGTGTAGTGGTCGTAGGGGAAGGCGGGATAGAGATGCCGGCCTTCGCGGTCCACCCCGCGCCGCATGGCGCGGTTGAAGGCCGCCTCGCTCCAGCGGCCGATGCCGGTCTCTTCGTCGGGCGTGATGTTGGTCGAATGGATGGTGCCGAAGGGGGTCGGCAGGGCCAGCCCCCCGGCGAAGGACCGTCCGCCCGGCACCGTGTGGCAGGCGATGCAATTCCCCACCGCCGCCAGCCGTGCCCCTTCCGCCACCAGCTCCGGCGCGAAGCCGTCCGCCGCCGGGCGCGGCTGCGGCGGGATCGCCGACTCCCATGCCCAGGCGGCCGCCCCGGCGCCGAGCGCCAGCAGAACGGCGACCCCTGCGATCACTCCACGCCGTGTCTTCCGTCGCCCCATGCGCGCTCCTCCCCTGATGCGAACAGGCGGAGCGGGCGATTGTTCTGGACCCTCACCCCTCCATGACGTCGTCGAGCGTGGCGGCGAGGTCGCCGGGCTCCACCGGCTTGTGCAGCAGGCGGCAGCCGATGGAGCGGGCCTCGCGCAGACGTTCCGGCGCCGTGTCGCCGGTGATGATAACGACCGGCACGTCCCAGCGGCGGCGCACCAGCTCCGCCACCGTGCGGCCGGTCTGTCCGCGTGGGAGCCGGTGATCGGCCAGCACGACGTGCGGGCGGCTGCGCAGCCGGGGCAGGCGGTCGGCCAGCTCCTCGGCCGAGCCGACGGCGGTCACCCGGACGCCCCAGCGTTTCAGCAGCATGGTCATGGCGTGGCGCACCCGCTCGTCGTCCTCCACCAGCAGCACCCGCCGGCCCCTCATCCGGTCGGTCGGGGATGCCGCCACCGCCGCGCTGGTGGCGGCCGCGGCGATGGCGCGGGCGGCGGCGGTCAGGCGGCGGTCGGGTTCGGGGGGAAGGTCGGCGCGCGGCACGGTCACCGTGAAGACGGTGCCCTGCCCAACCTGGGACCGCAGGTCCAGCGTCAGGCCGAGCAGCCGCGCCGTGCGGGCCACCAGCGGCAGGCCGAGGCCGAAGCCCTTGGCCGCGCTGCGCTCCGGATTGTCGAGCTGGTGGAACTCCTCGAAGATCGCGGCGCGGGCGTCGGGGGGAATGCCCCGCCCGTCGTCCCACACCTGGAACTCCACCGCGCCGGGGCGCCGTCGGCAGCCCAGAAGGACACGCCGGCCGTCCCCCCCGCCATGCCGGATGGCGTTGGACAGCAGGTGGGTCAGGATCCGTTCCAGCAGCCGCGCGTCGGTCCTCACCGCCACGCCGCAGGGGTGGACGTGCAGGCTCGTTCCCTCGGTCGTCGCGCTCGCCCGGAACTCCTGGGCCAAGCGGCGCATCAGCGTGTCGGGGCGGAACTCCGTGACCGCGACGTCCACCGCGCCGGCCTCCAGCCGGGCAAGGTCCAGAAGGCCGCTCAGCATGCCGCTCAGGCTGTCGATGGAGGCCTGGAGCAGGTCCGCCGCCTCCCTGGCCGCCGGGTTCGTGCCGACCGCGCCGCGCAGGATGTGGGCGTAGAGCGCCGCCGCCTGGATCGGCTGGCGCAGGTCGTGGCTGGCCGCCGTCAGGAAGCGCGCCTTGGCGCGGTCGGCACGCTCCGCCATCTCATGGGCGCAGCGCAGCTCCTCCTCCCGGGCGGCGCGGCTGTCCTCGGCGCGGTGCAGCCGGTCGCGAAGCCGACCCATTTCGCGGCGTTGCTCGGCCATTTCGGCGGCCAGACGCGCGCTTTCCTGGACCAGACGGCTGGCGTCGCGCTGGAGGCGGTCCGCGGTCCGGAGCCCTTCGGCGAGGTTGCGGTTCAAGGCCTCCAGGCATTCCCGGAACGCCTCTCCGCTGGTCGGCTGAGTTTTGTCCGGTTTGTCCGGATCCGCTTTTTCCTTCGGCATGGATGTCTCCACGATGGCCCCCGCTCACCGCCGCAAAACAACGTTCGGCTCATGAATCCACGTACGTCAGGTCACAACAGCGCAGGACAGGAAATGTTTTCGGGCGGACGACGATTCGCGCGCGTGCCGCGAATATGATGATCACCCTCAGGGTGTCGGTTGCGAAGCGGCGACACGCGGTGCCCAAAACAGCGGCGGATTGCCGCACATGTGACGTGTCCTGTGTGCGATGGAACGCTCAGCCGACGGCACCGGGACGGCCGTTGGGCTGTTGACTCCCAAGGCGCCGGTCCGGCGTCGATGCGGGCGCCATGGGTTAATCAGGTGGAGTTTCAAGGTGATGCGGGAAGACGGCGGTGAGGCGGGGCGGCCCTGCACGGGCGCTCCTCTCCGCTGGCACGACGGTTGCTTCGTACTCAAACGGATGCGGGTTTCCACCATACGGGATGTTTCTTGACCTTGTTCGTTTGGCGAACAATCTAACATCCCTGGCACCTGCGCGGCCTTGGCTGGTGCATTTGGAGGCAGGTTTGATCAACCCCATGATTACGGCCACCGCCGGCTGGTCCGAGGCGGTGGAGGAGCGGGCGCAGCGGTTGCTCCGCTATCAGGTCGGGACCGAAGGGCCGGAGGGCGATCCGGTGACCGTGCAGACCATGTTCGAGCGCTGCGGCTTCACGCCGATCGCCAGCGCCCGTTTCCTGATGTGCATCCCGCCATTGACCGCGATGCACGAACTGACCAAGACCGTCACGCGCTTCCGGATCGACGGCGAAGCCTGCCCGGACCCGGCGGGCATGGCGAAGGCGGCGCTGTCCTTCGCCGGGCGCGCCGTGGCGGTGCATGAACTGCACCCGGAGCGCCGGTTCGTCGCCGGTGT
This sequence comes from Azospirillum sp. TSH58, assembly GCF_003119115.1. Lineage (NCBI taxonomy): Bacteria > Pseudomonadati > Pseudomonadota > Alphaproteobacteria > Rhodospirillales > Azospirillaceae > Azospirillum > Azospirillum sp. TSH58. Next base: position 752,812 of record NZ_CP022364.1, on the reverse strand, counting down.
GATTTCCACCCTCCTGGGGTTGCAAGGACCCAGCCGGCGCTAGCATCCGGCGGGGACGGACATGCCTCGATCCATGCGGAGAGACAAGGGCCGCGCGGCTTCGCGCGGTCCGTCGCCGTGCCCCGCACCAGGGAATCCTCCATTCTTTAAAAGTTGTAACCGTCCTTTGGTTGCCCGTCCGGCGGACTCGCTTTATCAGTGTTCGACTGTATGACCATGGGCTGGTCCGACCAGTGCCTTGGTCAGTTCCCCGGGCTCGGGCGAAGGAGGGTGCGGCGATGGACCGGAAGCCGGTCGATTACGGGCAGTACAGCATCCTGGTCATCGAAGATCAGCCCTTCGTGCGCCGGACCATCATGCAGATCCTCTCGCAGATCGGCTTCCGCTCGATCGCCGAGGCCGACAACGGGGAGACCGGCATGCGGGAATGCATCCGCGCCACCCCCGACGTGATCGTCTGCGACATCGACATGAAGCCGGTGTCCGGCCTGCAGTTCCTGGCCGAGCTGCGGGCCAGCGCGGAGGTGCGGAACCGCCGCACGCCGGTGGTCTTCCTGACCAACCACACGGAATCCGAGATCGTGAAGAAGGCCATGGCCCTGGGCGTCAACGGCTTCGTCGTGAAGCCGCCGTCCTTCGGTGCCCTGAAGGAGCGGGTGGACCGTCTGCTGGCCGGCAAGTGAGGGGGACGATGGGGGGCGTGGTGCGGCGTGCGGTGCTGTGCGGTCTGGCGGTGCTGCCGCTGGCCGCCTGTTCGGGGGAGCCGGGTGAGTCCGACATGCGCAAGCTGGTGGAATCGCACACGAGGCGGGCGCTGGACGGCCAGGGGCAGGGCGGCTTCCGCGGCTTCGAGGGCTTCCGCAAGCAGGGCTGCGTCGACACCAAATACCGGAACGGCGCCCCGAAGCCGGACGACAAGCAGTATGATTGTTATTACGCGGCGACCTTCGCGCCGCAGCCGGGCGTGCCGGCGATGACCGTGAACGGCAAGGGCCGCTTCACCCGCACCGACAAGGGCCTGACCTTCGAGGATCTCGGCGCCCAGCCACGCTGACATGGCGTGCTGGCGGGTCAACAATTCAACAGCAGCTGGAAAAGGAAACGGCCGGCCATGACCCTGTCATGAACCGGCCGCGTCAGATGGTGGAAGGGGCTGGATTTGAACCAGCGTACGCTTACGCGGGCAGATTTACAGTCTGCTGCCTTTAACCACTCGGCCACCCTTCCGCTGATGCTTGACGCGACCATCGGAGACCTGCCGTTCATCGGGCCTTGCTTGGCCTTCCGTCCGGCGGGTGGCGTTATCTAACGGGTGGCGGCGCTCCGGTCAAGCGGCTTTCTTCACCCACGGTGCAACTTTGTTCAGGCCCCTTCGCCACGGGCCGCGCGGGCTAGGCTGCTCAGCGGATCGCCGTCCTCGGCGCTGAAGCAGGCGCTGAAGTCGTCGCACACCTCGCAGTTCGGCGATTTGCAGAGCATCAGCCCCTCGCGCTCGCACAGCTGGCGGTAGAAGAACTTCTTCCATTTCATGTCGCCGCTGTTCAGCGCGACCAGGGACGGGAAGTGGCGGCGGAACATGGCGTTCAGCTCCCGCCGGTTGGCGAAGCCCATGTCCTGCCAGAGATGGTTCGGCCCCAGCGCGCGGCGGGCGACGATGGCCGCCAGCCACTCCTCCTCGACCGTCCCGGCGGCGCGGTGGTCGAGCAGGAAGGCCCGCAGATCCTCCTCCTCGATGGCGTCCTCGCCGCTGTCGTCCGGCAGAAGGGGGAGGAGATGGGCGAAGCCCGCCGCGTGCCGCCGGATGAGTTCGGCCAGCGCGTCGCGCGTCAGTCCCAGGGAGGCGGTGACGCCGTCCGCACGCTGCGCGGCCAGCCCAAGGATGCGGGCGAACAGCAACCGGTCGAGGGCCGGGCCGTCCGGTGCGCTGTCCAGGGCGTCGGCAGGCGGATGGGCGGGCGGATGGGCAGGCGAATGGGCAGGCGAATGGATGGAGAAGGCCAGGGCCGGATCGGCGATGTCGGCAATCATGGTCGGCGAACTCCCGCACCGGGGGGTTGTTCGGTCATGACCGTGATGGTGGACCAAATTCCCGCAACTGCGAAGTGGTTTTTTGCAGGTGCGTTGTCGCTGCCCGGCCGATGCCCGGTTCAGCCGTTCAGGACTTCCGCCGTGAAGCGCTCGAAAAAGCCGTCGATGACGCGGTCGGCCTTGGCCTTGACCAGCTTGACCGCCAGCCGCCCGACGGCCCCGCCCAGCGCCGCCGCGAGGGTGAAGGACAGGTGGGTGTGGCCGTCCACCTCCTCCAGCGTGATGCGGGCCTCGCCCTTGACCGCTCCGGCAAGGCCGCCCTTGCCTTCGGCGTAGAGAATGTAGAAGCGCGGCGCGTCCTCCGGCGCCACCCGGACCTTCCCGGCGAAACGCGCGTTCAGCGGCCCGACCGTGGCGCGCACGCGGGCGGTGTATTCGGTGGGCGACAGCCGGTCCATATCCTCCAGCACCGGGATGCAGCGTTGCAGCACGGCGGGGTCGCAGAGCGCCGTGAAGACCCGCTCGCGCGCCGCCGGAATCCGGTACTGGCCGTTCAGTTCCATGGATCACCTGTTGTAGGCCGGGAATGCCAAGCGATTTGGTGTATGGATGACCCGCTTCCAAGGCGCGCAATTGAGTATGGAGGGCGACAAACATGCGGCAGGCCGTCACGACGCTGACCACCCGGACCCGCGGCCAGGGCCTGTTCGAGGTGACGGAGCCGGTGGCCCGCTGGGTCGCCGCCCAGGGCATGGAGACCGGTCTGCTGACCGTCTTCTGCCGGCACACCTCGGCCTCGCTGGTGATCCAGGAGAACGCCGACCCCGACGTGCGCGGCGACCTGGAGCGCTTCTTCAAGCGGCTGGTGCCGGAAGACCCCGCGCTCTACGACCACACGATGGAAGGGCCGGACGACATGCCCGCCCACATCCGCAGCGCGCTGACCACGGTGCAGCTGTCCATCCCCGTGCTGGAGGGACGGATGGCGCTGGGCACCTGGCAGGGGATTTACTTGTTCGAACACCGCGCCCGGCCCCACGAGCGGACCCTGGCGCTGCATCTGCTGGGCGAATGAGGGGCAAGCGCCCGCGCGTCTACCCCAGCCAGCCCGCGGCATAGGGTTCGAGCCACCGGAACAGCGCGACGGCGGCGACCAGCCAGATCCCGACCATCAGCGCGGCGGCGGCGTAGCTGACCGGCCGGGCGACCAGCCGGGCGGCGGTGGCGCGATGGTCCTCCAGCACCGCCGCCGGGATCAGTCGGATGACCAGCAGGATGCCGAGCGGCACGATCAGCAGGTCGTCCAGATAACCCAGGACCGGCACGAAGTCGGGGATCAGATCGATGGGGCTGAGCGCGTAGGCCGCCACCGCGGCGGCGGCCACACGGGCGTACCACGGCGTCCGCGGGTCGCGCGCCGCCAGATAGAGCGCGATCACGTCGCGCTTGATCCGCCGCGCCCAACCCTTCGCCGCCGCCAGCATCGCGGCCTGTCAGCCCGCCGCCGGGACGGGGGCGGCGGACTGGCGCAGCCGCTCCAGCAGGGACTTGGTGGCGAAGCCGTCCGGCACGGCGCCGATCGACTGCTGGAAGCGGCGCACGGCGTTGCGGGTGTTGGCGCCGACGATGCCGTCCGCCGTCCCCGGCTCCATGCCCAGCGCGGCCAGCCGCTCCTGAAGCTCGATCCGTTCGTCGCGGCTCAGCGCCGGCTCGTGGCGCGGCCAGCTTCCCTGCACGCCGGCCCGGCCCGCCAGACGGTCGGACAGCAGCGCCACCGCCAGCGCGTAGCTGGTCGAGGGGTTGTACTTCATGATCGCCCGGAAATTCTCCCGGACCAGGAAGGCCGGTCCCTGCGCCCCGGCGAGCATCAGGACGGCGGCCCGCTCCTCCTCGCCGCCGCCCAGATCGCCGCCGTTGACCGGACGCACGCCGAGGCGGCGCCATTCGGACACCGGCTTGCTGATGTTGTACTCGGCCTGCTCGTAGGGGAAGCCGGCGGGCAGCGTGACCTCCTCGCCCCAGCGCTCCCCGGTGCGCCAGCCGTTGGCCTGCACGAACTTGGCGGTGGAAGCGAAGACGTCGGGCAGGCTGCCCCAGATGTCGCGCCGCCCGTCGCCGTCCTCGTCGGTGGCGTGCTTCAGGAAGATGGTCGGCATGAACTGGGTCTGGCCCATGGCGCCGGCCCAGGAACCGCTCATCCGCTCCGGCGGGATGTCGCCGCTGTCGAGGATGCGCAGGGCGGCCAGCAGCTCCGTCCGGAAATAGCTGGCGCGGCGGCCCTCGTAGGCCAGCGTGGTCAGCGCGTCGACGACCGAGAAGCCGCCGGTGAAATTGCCGAAATCGGTCTCCACGCCCCAGAAGGCCACCAGGATTTCCGCCGGGACGCCGGAGCGCTGGCTGATGCGGCGCAGCAGGGCGCCGTTGTCCTGGATGCGCTGGCGCCCGGCCTGGACGCGGCGGTCGTTGACCGCGCTGTCCAGATACTGCCAGGGCTGGCGGTTGAACTCCGGCTGGGAGGAATCCAGTTCGACCACCCGGTCCGACAGCTTCACGTTGGCGAAGGCACGGTCGAAGGTCTGGGCGCGGATGCCCTGGCCGAGCGCCTCGGCGCGCAGCGCCTTCAGCCAGTCGGGGAAGCTGACGGCGGGCTGGACCGGAGCCACGCTGGCCGGGGCGGCGGCCATCGCCTTCGCGGTTCCGGACGTGGTGGTGGCCGAAGTGGTGGTGGCCGACACGGGCGGGGCGCCCGTCGTCTGGCAGCCGGCCAGGATCGTGGTGGCGAGCAGGAGGCGGACGGGAAGGGACAGCAGGGGGCGCATGCGCTCTCGTGACCATCAGGGAAAAAGCTGAGCCGGAGCCTAGGACGGACGGCCCGTTCACTCAACGGACAAGTTCAGGGGACACGGCCCGAATAACCGTCAAAGCAGCCAGGGCTTGACCGTGAACAAAACTTGAACAAACGGGCTGAAATCCCCATATCCAGGGCATTCCGAAGCCAGAGAAGAGACGTTCGCGGCCCGCCCCCCGGCGCGCCGCCGAGAGGGTTCGTCATGCCGTATTTTCCGACCATCGACCTCACCCCGCAGGTGTCCCTGCTGCTTGCGCGGGGGGCTCTGCGCCTGAATCCCGGCCAGTGGGTGCGGGGTCCGAAGGGGCATGGCCGCTACCTGCGCACCGACCCGCGGACCGGCATCAGCTATGTGAGTTGGCTGCGCCCCGGCGACGATTGGGAAACCGCGTCGCAGCGATTCAGCCGGGCTTGCCAAAAGGGCTTCGTCGGGCGCTACCGCGGCGGCTACGAAGCGGAGAAGGCGCGGCGGGAGATGGCCCGCCTGATCGCGGACTCCAATCATGCGGCCGACCACGCCGGTGGCGCCCGGCGGCGGGACGAGCGGCAGCCGACGCTGTTCTAAGGCGGGAACGCACGCGCCCATGGAGAGCAGAGGCTTGGCCGAAGGGACCATCAACGCCATCCGCATCGGCTGCGCCGGCTGGAGCATCCCGAAACCCTCCGCCCCGGCCTTCCCGGCGGAGGGCACGCATCTGGAGCGCTACGCCCGCGTCTTCCCGATGACGGAGGTCAACAGCCGCTTCTACCGCCCGCACAAACCGGAGACCTGGGAGCGCTGGGCGGCCTCGACGCCGCCGGACTTCCGCTTCGCGGTCAAGCTGCCGCGCGCCATCACGCACGAGCAGCGCCTGAAGGACTGCGCCGCCCCGCTGGAGCATTACCTGTACGAGGTCGGCCATCTTGGCGACCGGCTGGGACCGCTGCTGGTGCAGTTGCCGCCGACGCTGCGCTTCGACCCGGCGGTGGCCGGTCCCTTCTTCGCGGCCCTGCGCGAGCGGTTCGCCGGCCTCGTCGTCTGCGAACCGCGCCACCCGAGCTGGTTCGCGGCGGAGCCGGACCGCCTGCTGATCGACCACGCCGTCGCCCGCGCCGCCGCCGACCCGGCGCCGGTGCCCGCGGCGGCGGAGCCGGCGGGCTGGGACGGTTTCCGCTACTGGCGGCTGCACGGATCGCCGGTGATGTACCGCAGCGCCTACCCGCTGGACGTCCTGGACCGGCTGGCGCGGCGCTTCCGGGAGGAGGCGCGGGAGCGCCCGGCCTGGTGCGTCTTCGACAACACGGCGGACTTCCACGCGGTCGACGACGCGCTGACGCTGATGAGCCGTTTGGGTGCCTCCACAGGTCAGAGAGACAAGCCCGGCGGCTGACCGCTATCGTTGCGCGACAGCAAGCGCAGCCGGGGCGGTCGGGCATGGACGTCATTCTTCTGGTGCTGATCGGGGCCATCGTCGCCCACCGGTTCAACCGCCGGCTGACGGCGCAGGAACGCGAGATCGCCCGGCTGCGGCAAGCGCTGGAGCGCTTGCAGGGGCCGGTGCAGGGGCCGGTGCAGGGGCCGGTGACGGTTGACGCCGCGCCGGTCGATGCTCCGGCCGCGGACGCTGCCGTCATGGTGGAGGCTCCGCCGGAGCCGCCGCCGACCCAACCGCCCCCGGAGCCCTCGCCACCTCCGCTGTCCGTGTGGAGCCGGCTGGAGGACGCGCTGGCCGGGCGCTGGCTGATCTGGCTGGGCGGGGCCACGGTCGCCCTGGCGGCGGCCTTCTTCATCAAGATGTCGATCGAGCAGGGCTGGCTCGGCCCCGGCGTGCGCGTCACGCTCGGCCTGCTCTCTGCGGCGGCGCTGATGGTCGGCGGGGAATGGCTGCGGCAGCGCGGCGGGCGGGCGGAGCCGGGGGGCCGCGATCCGGTGCCGCCAGCCCTGACCGCGGCGGGGCTGTTCACCGGCTTCGCCAGCGTCTATGGCGGCTACGTTCTCTACGATCTGTTCGCCCCTCCGCTGGCCTTCGCGCTGCTCGGCGGGCTGGCGGCGCTGGGGATGGCGCTGTCGCTGCTCCAGGGACCCTACATCGCGGCGCTCGGGCTGCTGGGCGGCTTCGCGACGCCGCTGCTGGTCTCGTCCATCGGGGGATCGGCCTGGGGGCTGTTCGCCTATCTGCTGGCCCTGTCGGGCGCCGGCATGACGGTGGTGCTGTGGCGCGGCTGGCGCTGGCTGGGTCTGGGCACGCTGGTCGGGGCGTCGGGCTGGGTGCCGGTCTGGTACGTCGGCGGCTGGAATCCCGGCGACGCCCTGCCGGTCGGCATCTACCTGCTGCTGACCGCCGGGCTGTTCCTGATGCCCGCCCTGTTGGCCGGGCCGGTCGAGGCGGTGGCGCGGACCAGCCTGTTCGACCTGCTGCGCTGGAAGGGGCGTCCGCGCGCCGACCGGCTGGCCGTCGCCGCGGTGGCGGTTCTGGGCCTCCTGATGGCGATGCTCGTCACCGTGGACGGGCACCGCACCGGATCGCTGGTGATGCTCGCCCTGTTCGGGCTGCTCTGCGTCGCGGCAGGGCGGCGGATCGAGCGGATCGCCGGTGTCGCCTGGATCGGCGCGCTGGCGGTTCTGCTCGCCTTCGCCGGCTGGACTGTGCCGCGCTGGCCGCTGCCGCCGCCCGCCGTCACCGCCGACGGGCACCCCATCGTGCCCCCTCCGGGGTCGGGGTTGCCGCTCCAGTCCGGGCGCTTCCTGTGGGCGGTCGCCGGCTTCGCCCTGCTGTACGGGATGTGCGGCTTCATGGCCCTGTGGCGGTCGGCGCGGGCGGCGCTGTGGTCGTCGCTGGCGGCCTGGATGCCGGTGGTGCTTCTGGCGCTCGCCTACTGGCGGCTGGACCCGCCGCAGGGCGACACGCTGTGGCCGATGGCCAGCCTGGCGCTGGCGGCGCTGCTGGTCGCCGGAAGCGGCCCGCTGGCCCGGCACCGGCACCAGCCGGGCGTCAGTCTCGGGCTCGCCGCCTTCGCCGCCGGGGCCGCCGGGGCGCTCAGCCTCGGCGCCGTCATGATGCTGCGCGAGGCGTGGCTGACCGTGGCGCTGGCCGCCCAGGTGCCGGTGCTGGCGTGGCTGGAGCGGCACCTGGGCCTGCGCTCGCTGCGCGCGGTGATCCTGCTGGTGGCGGGCGCCGTCCTGGTCCGGCTGGCGCTGAACCCCTCCGTTCTGGAGTATGGGGAGGACGGGCTCGGCTGGATCGTCTACGGCTACGGCCTGCCCGCGGCCGGCTTCTTCCTGGCCGCCCACTGGCTGCGCTCCGCTCCGGACGGCAAGGGTGATGACGGGGTTGTGGCGCTGCTGGAGGCCGGCGGGCTGGCCTTCCTCACGCTGCTGCTGTCGCTCGGCATCCAGGCGCTGACCCGCGGCACGCTGGACGAGCCGCCCGATACCCTGCGCGAGGTGGCGCTGCACACGCTGGTCTGGCTGGCGCTGGCCCTGCTGCTGGCGACGGGGCGGCGCTGGCGGACGCGGCCGGTGGCGGTGTGGGGGCGGCGCATCCTGGCCGGGCTGGCGGCGATCCAGGCGGCGGCGCTGCATCTCGTCGTCCTGAACCCGCTGTGGAGCGGGGAGGCGGTGGGCGCGTGGCCGGTGGCGAACACGCTGCTGCTCGCCTACGGGCTTCCCGCCCTGCTCGGGCTGCTGTTCCTGTGGGTGGAGCCGCTGCCGGCCCGTCTGCGCCCCTGGGCGGCCCTGTTGCCGCTGGCCCTGCTCGGCATGAATCTGGCGCTGGAGATCCGCCACGCCTTCCAGGGACCGGTCCTCTCCGGGCCGGAGCTGCCGGACGCCGAATGGTACGGCTATTCCGCCGGCTTCCTGGCGGCGGCGGTGCTGATGCTGGTCGCCGCCCTGCGGTACCGGCTGGGCTGGCTGCGCCACGCCGCGATGGCGCTGATCCTGACGGTGGTCGCCAAGGTCTTCCTCAGCGACATGGCCGAGCTGGGCGGGCTGTACCGCGTCGCCTCCTTCCTCGGGCTCGGGCTGAGCCTGATCGGCGTCGGCTACCTCTACCGGCGGCTCCAGGGCAGCGCGCCGCAGGGAGGGCGAACAGTCGCCTGAGCGAACGGTCGGGTTGACAGCCGCCCCCCTCTCGCGCTCCGATGACGGCAACGAACGCATAAAACAACGATCGGGAGGACCACGCCCATGACCGACCGCCTGACCAACCCCATCGCCCATCCCATCCTGCCGAACGGCGACAGCGGCTTCACGGTGGAGGCCGCGTCGATGAAGTTCGGCCGCGGCATGCTGGCGGAGGCGGGGAACGACGCCAAGGCCATGGGCATGCGCCGGGTGGCCCTGTTCACCGACCCCCATGTGGCCGGGATCGCGCCCTTCGCGGCGGCGCTGGACTCGCTGAAGGGGGCGGGGCTGGACGTCGCCGTCTACGACCGCTGCGCGGTGGAGCCGACCAGCGCGTCCTTCCTGGAGGCGGCGGACTTCGCCCGCGACGGCCGGTTCGACGGCTATGTCTCCATCGGCGGCGGGTCGGTGATCGACACGGCCAAGGCGGCGAACCTCTACGCCACCCACCCGGCGGACTTCCTCGTCTACGTCAACAAGCCGCTGGGCGAGGGGCGCCCGGTGCCCGGTCCGGTGAAGCCGCACATCGCCTGCCCGACGACCTGCGGCACCGGCAGCGAGACGACGGGCGTCGCCATCTTCGACCATGTCGAGATGCGGGTGAAGACCGGCATCTCCTCCCGCTACCTGCGGCCGAATCTGGCGCTGGTCGATCCGGCGACCATCGACAGCCTGCCGCCGGGCATCATCGCCTCCACCGGCTTCGACGTGCTGACCCACGCCATCGAGAGCCACACCGCGCGGTCCTACCGCTCCCGCCCGAAGCCCGACGCGGCCAACCCGCGCCCGCCCTACCAGGGCGCCAACCCCTGGTCCGACATCGGCAGCCTCCAGGCCATCCGGCTCGGCGGGCAGTATCTGGAGCGCGCCGTAAACGACCCGGCGGACGAGGAGGCGCGCGACGCCCTGATGTTCGCGGCGACTCTGGCCGGTCTGGCCTTCGGCAACGCGGGGGTGCACATCCCGCACGCCATGTCCTACTCCGTCGCCGGGATGAACCACCGCTTCACGGCGCGCGGCTATGAGAAGGCCAACCCGATGGTGCCGCACGGCATCTCGGTGGTGCTGAACGCGCCGGCCGCCTTCCGCTTCACCGGCTCCGCCGAGCCCGAACGCCATCGGCGCGCCGCCGAGGCGCTGGGGGCGGAGGTCCGCGACGTCTCCCCGGCGGACGGCGGTGCGGTTCTGGCCGCCCGGCTGATCGCCATGATGCGGGCGACCCATCTGCCCAACGGCCTGTCGGCGCTCGGCTACGGCGCGGCGGACATCCCGGACCTGGTGCGCGGCGCGATGGCCCAGCAACGGCTGCTGACCATCGCGCCCCGCCCGGTGACGGAGGAGGACCTGCGCGGGCTCTACGCCGACGCCATGACCTACTGGTGATCCTCTACTGGTGCCCCCTGGTGGTGACCGCCCGGTCGCGGGACGGACACGCTATTGGCGGTCCGGCCATTCCCCCTTGAGCGCGATGCAGACGTTCAGCGCGAGCGAGGGCGGCTGGGTGGGGACGCTCTTCGAAGCCAACGCGCCCGCCGCGGCGACCGACACATTGCCGCCGGTGAAGCCGGTGAACGGGACGTTGATGGTGCCGTTGGTCGTGCCGGTGACCTTGGCGCCGGTGCTCGTCGAGGGGGCGTTGGTGTTGTACGGCCCCTTGATGGTGGCACCGGAGCCGCCGTCGTCGATCGAGGTGGTGCTGAGATAGACGGTGCCCGAGGTCGGGGCCGACACTGGATTGCCGCCGTTGGTGATGGGAACGCTGACGGTGCCGGTGAAGGGGACGATGGTCCCGGTGCCGCCCTGGGCGCCGGTGCCGGCGAAGCTGGCGCTGTGGTTGTGCGATTTCAGCGGCACCTGATCCTGGGTCAGCGTGACAGCCTGTTGGCCGAGGGCTTGGCCCAGAGGGGTTCTTATCAGTCCGATGCCGGTGCCGGCGCCGATGACAGCGCGTCCGCGCAGGTCGGGGAGGTTGAAGCTGGTCTTGCCGTCGCCGCCGTAGCGGGTGCCGAGCAGCGCGTACAGAGGCTGGTATTGTTGGATCGGCAGAGACTGGCCATCGGCCATGGCGAACCCCTCCGGGCACCAGTCGAACGGGACGGTGCACAAGGTGCCGGTGTATTGGTAGGACGTGCAGGCCGCCGCTGGCACGCTGAACAAAGCCATGCCGCCGGCCATCGCGGCGGCGATCGGGAGGGACATCCTGAACATGGTGTGTCCTTGATTTTGGGATGGTATTGGGGGATATCGTAGGATTTTTTAAAAGTGATCGGCGTTGTTTTTATTGTTGAGATAATTTCTCATACGCGATCATTTTGAATGAGGACTATTTTTTATTAAATTTTTTCACGGATCGACGGCGAGAGGAGGCGTCGTGGCCGGCGGAAAGGGCGCCGTGTCGGCGCCAAAGCCTGTCGATGAACGCTGGAACAGGGGATGGCCTGCCCCCTCCGCGCATCCGGAGGGGGCAGGCCCGCGCCGTTACGGACGGTTCGGGTAGAGGCCGACGGTCGCGATGCAGACGGTCTGCCCGATCGCCGGGGACTGGGTGGACACCTTCTGGGTGGCGCCGGCCGACGCGGGGGCGATCGCCACGGTCCCGCCGGTGATGCCGGTGTTCGGAACCGTGACGGTGCCGCTGGTCGTGCCGGCGACCTTGGCGCCGGTGCCAGGGCCGCTGGTGTTGTACGGCCCCTTCAGGAAGACGCCGGCGCCGCCGTCGTCGATCGAAGTGTCGCCGAGATAGACGGTGCCCGAGGTCGGGGCGGACACCGGGTTGCCGCCGTTGGTGATGGGCACGTTGACGGTGCCGGTGAAGGGAACGGTGGTCGAGCCGCCCGAGCCGCCGCCGGTGCCGGTGAAGGTGGCGGTGTGAGTGTGCGGCTGCAGCGGCACCTGGGCGGCCGAGAGCAGAAGCTCTTGCTGGCCGACCTTGGCGCCGATGGCGATGTTCGCCAGCCCGGGGCCGGTGCCGGACCCGATGGCGGCGCGGCCGCGCAGGTCGGGGACGGCGAAGAGATCGTTGTTGTTGCCGCCGTAGCGGTAGCCGATCAGGGCGAACAGGGCCTGGTTCTCGCGGACCGCCAGCGTGCGGCCGTCGGCCACCACGTAGCCCTGGGGGCACCAGTCGAACGAATAGGTGCAGATGGTGCCGATGTACGGCTCCACGTTGCAGGCGGCGGCGGGGGTGCTCAACAGGGCCATGCCGCTCGCCATGGCAAAGGCGGCGGAAAGGAGGGTCTTGCGCATGATGTGTCCTCGGCGTTGGGAGTGTTCGGCTTTTTTTTGGGGGATCCGTTACGGACGGTTCGGGTAGAGGCCGTTGGCGACGATGCAGACGGTCTGTCCGATCGCCGGGGACTGGGTGGAGACCTTCTGGGTGGCGCCGGCCGACGCGGGGGCGACCGCCACGGTCCCACCGGTGATGCCGGTGTTGGGAACCGTGATGGAGCCGCTGGCCGTGCCGGCGACCTTGGCGCCCGTGCCCGGACCACTGGTGTTGTACGGGCCCTTCAGGGTCATGCCGGCGCCGCCGTCGTCGATCGAGGTGTCGCCGAGATAGACGGTGCCCGAGGTCGGGGCCGACACCGGGGTGCCGCCGTTGGTGATCGGAACGCTGACGGTGCCGGTGAAGGGAACGGTGGTCGAGCCGCCCGAACCGCCGCCGGTGCCGGTGAAGGTGGCGGTGTGGGTGTGCGGCTGCAGCGGGACCTGGGCGGCCGACAGCAGAAGCTCCTGCTGGCCGACCTTGGCGCCGATGGCGATGTTCGTCAGGCCCGGACCCGTCCCGGTGCCGATGGCGGCGCGGCCGCGCAGATCGGAGATGCCGAAAGTGTTCGCGTTGTCGCCGCCGTAGCGGAAGCCGACCAGGGCGAACAGCGCCTGATACTCGCGGATCGCCAACGTCCGGCCATCGGCCGGGATGTAGTTGCGGGGGCACCAATCGAACGCGAATGTGCAGACGGTGCCGATGTACGCCTCGTCGTTGCAGGCGGCGGCGGGGGTGCTGAACAGAGCCATCCCGCTTGCCATCGCAAGCGCGGCGGTGAAAAGAGCCTTGCGCATGATGTGTCCTTCGCGTTGGGATTGTTTTTTTGAGTTTTGACGGCGGGTTGTCACACAAGTGAATGATTTTCTTTTTTCACGAATTTATCATCTCACAACCCTCTATAGTGGTTAAACGACATTTTTATACAAATTTGTTCATTGTCGCGTTTCTTCCGATCTCTGCACGCAGAGCGTGCGGCGCCGGCAAGGGGTGGCGTCGCAGCCGGCCCGGCGGATCCTTGAGGCACCCCCTACGCGCGGTTCCGGCATCCGGAACCGGATCGGGCGGGGTCCGTTGTTCGAGTGAGGTTCGAGAAGGGTTCGGGAGGGACCGGCGGGACGGGGCCCGGGGCGGAGGCATGGCGCCAACATCATGAAAATCATCATCTTCGGACAATCCATCAGCTCCTCCTGGGGCAACGGGCACGCCACCCTGTGGCGGGGGCTGGTCAAGGCCCTGGCGCGGCGGGGCAACCGCGTCGTCTTCCTGGAGCGCGACACGCCCGAGCGGGCGGAGCACCGCGATCTGAGGGACATTCCCGGCGGGGAGCTTCTGCTCTACGGCCGGTGGGAGCAGGTGGCGGCGGCGGCGCAGCGCCACGCCGACGAGGCGGACGTCGCGATGGTAACCTCCGGTTGTCCGGATGGGGCGGCGGCCTCCCGTCTCGTGCTGGGGTCGAAGGCGCAACGGACGGTCTATTACGACCTCGACACGCACATCACCCTGTCCCGCTCCGAAACGGGGGAGCGGCCGGCCTACCTGCCGCCGGAGGGCTTGGGCGGATTCGACACCGTGCTGAGCAGCACCGGCGGGCGGGCGCTGGAGGCGCTGAAGACGCAATTGGGCGCGCGGTTCGTGGCGCCGCTCTACGCCTGGGTCGACCCCGACCTCCATCGGTCCGCCGAACCGGTGCGGCACTATCTCGGCGACCTCTGCCACCTCGGCGCCTGGGTCGAGGACCGGCGGGCGGCGCTGGAGGCGCTGTTCTTCGAGCCGGCCCGGCGGCTGGGGCGGCGGCGGTTCGTCCTGGCCGGCGGCGGCTATCCGGACGACGCCTCCTGGGGCGCCAACGTCCACCGCATCCGGCATCTGCCTCCGGCGGAGCATGCGGCTTTCTTCTGCTCCTCCACCCTGACGCTGAACGTGACGCGCCAGCCTCTGAAGGCGATGGGCTGGTGCCCGTCCGTCCGGCTGTTCGAGGCGGCGGCCTGCGGCGTCCCGGTGATCTCCGACGAGTGGGAGGGGATCGGCGCCTTCTTCGAGCCGGGGCGCGACATCCTCGTCGCGCGGGAGACCGACGATGTGACCACGGCGATGATGCTGCCGCGCGGGCACCTGGCCACGCTGGCCCAGCGCGCGCGGTCGCGCGTTCTGGAGGAGCACACGGCGGAACGGCGCGTGCGGGAGTTGCGCTCCATCCTCGACATCAAGGGGGGCGGCGATGATTGATCCGGCGTTCCCCGGTTGCCCGGTTTGCCGCTGTTGGAAGTAAGCCGCCCTTGGCGTCCTGACCGTCCGGTCGGGTTCCCGGTTCCGAGGTCGGCAGCCCGGTGCAGGACGGCTATCCCTTCCGCGAGTCGATCCACTTCCAATACCCTGGTTACCGAAAGCCCGTTTTCGTAGAAAACAAAGAGGGGGCAATGGCAACAGGACTGTCCCGATTCCGGCTTTTCTCCGGGCCGCCAAGATGTCGGAGAGAAAGAAGAGCGTGCGTCAGACAATAAGTTCCAATGAATAACACCACAGGGACAAGGGATGAACGAAGCGGTGATGCGTAGGAACAGGCCGGCGGGAAGACCTCACCCAAGCGACGGCGCCCCTCCGGCCCTTCCTTTTCCGGAGGCGGCGCGATGGCATTGACCATTCTCACCGTGGCGTCGCCCTTCGCCCCGGTCGGCGCCGATCCGGAGAATGAAGGCACGGCGGAGCAGGTGGCCGGCGCCATCGACGCCGCCCTGGTCCGCGCCGGGCACCGCTCGGTCGTCATCGCGCCGGAGGATTCGGCGGTGGCGGGAACGCTGATCCCGCTGGCGCGCGTCCATGGCGGCGCCCATGGCCAAGCGCCGGACGAGCGGGCGCAGGCCGCCGTCCTGAGGCGCGTCGCCACCGTGGTGGCCGGGGCGGTGGAGGACCACGCGCCCGATCTCGTCCACATCCATGTCCGGGACTTCGACGCGCTGCTGCCGCCGCAGGACGTGCCGGTCCTGGCGACGCTCTACCAGCCGCTGGACCGCTACCGGCCCGAGGCGCTGCTGTCCCCGCGGGCGAAGCTGCATCTCCAGCCGGTGTCCGCCGCGCAGGTGCGCGGGGCTTCGCCGGGGCTGACGTTCCTGCCTCCGCTGGAGATCGGGGTGGCGGTGGACCGCCTGCACATCCGCGTGCCGAAGCGCCGCTTCGCCGTCTGCCTGGGCGACATCGAACCGGAGATGGGCTTCCACATCGCCCTGGACGCGGCGCGGCAGATCGACATGCAGCTTCTCCTCTGCGGCGGCCTGTCCCGCGGCGTGGAGGAGCAGCGCTACCTTCAGGAGGAGATTCGGCCGCGGCTGGACCCCAAGCGCCGCTTCCTCGGGCGGATCGGTTTCGGGCGCAAGCGCTGGATGCTGGGGGCGGCCCGCTGCCTGCTGGCGCCCAGCCTGATGTCGGAGCCGACGCCCGTCGCGGCGCTGGAGGCGTTGGCCTGCGGTACGCCGGTGGTGGCCTTCCCGACCGGTGCGCTGGCCGACCTCGTGGAGCCGGGCGTCACCGGCTTCCTGGTCAAGGACGCCGACGAGATGGCCCGCGCCATCGAGGACTGCGAGACGCTGGACCCCGACGCCTGCCGCGCCGTCGCCCGCGCCCGCTATTCGCTGGACGGCATGACGGAGCGCTATCTGGCGCGGTTCGAGGAGCTGGTCTCCGGACAGGCGGCGGCGGAGGCGGGGGTGGCGTAGGTCCACACCCTCACGGCTTGGTTCCATAGAGCTTGGCCATCGACAGCTGGTCGGCCAGCCGCCCGTCGATCAGGCTGTGGCGGCGGGCCACCGCCTCCTCCTGGAAGCCGTGCTTGGCGTAGAAGCGCCGGGCGCGGCCGTTGTGGCCGAACACCCAGAGCGACAGCCGGTGCAGCCGCCGCGCCCGCACCCAGAGATCCGCCGCGGCGATCAGGTGCCCGCCGACGCCCAGCGCCCAGAAATCCCGGCGCACCGCCAGTCCAAGTGCGGCCTCGTGCGCGGTGCGGGCGTAGGCGCCGGTCCACAGCGACAGCGACCCGGCGATGGTCCCGTCCGCGAGCGCCAGCAGGGTGGCCGTCCGGTCGCCGATCCGCTGTTCGGCCAGGAAGCGCCGGGCCGCCGCGACGTCCGGCAGGGATTCGGCGGCGCTACGCATCAGGAAGTGGGTTTCGCTCCGCACCGCGTGGTCGTAGGCGAGGTAGGCGGCGGCGTCCGCCGGCAGGGCGGGGCGGATCTCCAGCCGCCCGATCCGTGCTTGGGGCGGCGCCACAGCCGCCGGATCGGCCGCCGGTTTGGGTGAGGGGGCGGGCCATTCGGGAACGCCGTCCGCCCCGATGGCCTTGCCCATCAGCCGCTCGCTGCGCCACGCGCCGTTGACGCGCAGGACGTCGCGCATCAGCCCCTCGTCGCGAAAGCCGAGCCGGTCATAGAGGGAGAGGGCGCGGCGGTTGCTCTCGGCCACGGTCAGTTCCAGCCGGTGCGCGCCGTTGCGCCGCGCCCAGGCCTCCGCCGCGGCGAACAGCCCGGTGGCGACGCCGCGTCCGTTCCAGGCGCGCCGCACCCCGACCGCCAGGGTCACGGTGCCACGATTTTTGCGGAACCGCCCGCCATTGGCGCTGAGATAGCCGATGAGGTCCGGCGGGTGGTTCCCGGCAGCCTCGGCGACGAAGATGGTCGAGTTGCCGGACGCCTGGAAGGCGGCGAGATCGCGCGCCCAGAAAGGCCGCTCGCCGGGCTCGCGCAGGAGGAAATCGCTTTCCGCGTCGATCCGCGCGACCAGGGCCAGCAGGGCGAGGCGCTCGCCGGGCCGGGCTTCGCGTACGGAAAAGCCGCCGATGGTCTGGGTGTCCCGCATGGCGCGCAGCCTAGGCCCGCCCGCGGCGGATGGCAAAGCGGTTGTTGCGTGGCGGCCGGCGCGGCTATCGTCGCGCCATCGTGATATCTGGAGTTCCCATGCCCACCGTGACCGTCCGTCCGGCCGTCGAGGCCGATTGCCCGACCATCCTCCGCTTCGTCCGGGAACTGGCCGAGTTCGAAAACGAACCTCACGCCGTGAAGGCGAGCGAGGCGGACTTCCGGCGCGACGGCTGGGGCGAGCGTCCGGTGTTCGAGGCGCTGATCGCCGAACTGGACGGGGAGCCCGTCGGCTTCGCGCTGTGCTTCCGCAATTATTCGACCTGGGAAGGGCGGGCCGGCCTGTTCGTCGAGGATCTCTATGTAACCCCGGAGGCGCGGCGCTACGGCGTGGGCCGCAAGCTGCTGGCGACGGTGGCGAAACTGGCGGCCGAGCGGGGCTGCCGCCGTGTCGACCTGAATGTGCTGCACTGGAACCCGGCGCGCGATTTCTATCTGCGCATCGGCTTCAAACAGATGGAGGAGTGGCTTCCCTACCGTCTCACCGGCGATGCCATCGCCGCGCTGGCCGCGCAGGCGGATGAGGCGTGAGGGAACTTGGGCATCTGACTGTTTCGGTGGGCTGACGGTCGGGGCTTGTCGATGGCCCCGACCTCATCGCCACCACGCGGTACTTATGCCCGGGTGCTTATGCCCAGGTCGTCCGGGACCCTCAGGCGGCCTTGACCGGCATCGCGGCGTTCAGCAGATCCAGGTAGCCGGACCGCTCTTCGCGCAGGGTGGACAGCAGGTCGGCGAGGCTCTCACGGACGAAGGGGTCGTTCTGGCCGTCGATCCGGTTCTGCGCCAGCTGGATGAACTCATCGACCAGGGCGATGTGAACGCGAGAGGACGAGGTAATCTGTTCGGCGGTGGTGGCGATCAGCATTTTAAAACTCCGTTTGGTCTTGTGTGTTCGTGATGTCTCTATTTGGCCATGTCCCGGTTAACGACTTACTAACAGGGTCTCCGCCGGGCTGGTGTCTTGAGGGGTAACCCCGCAACCGACAAATATAGGGGAGTTTTACCCGTAAGGATTACCACTTTTCTTTAGGAAAACGGGCGCGTTTCGGGCGCTTCGAGCCTTTTCAAGGACTTCCGGCGAAGGTCGTAGCGACCGGACCGTCATAGGCGGGAGGGGGCGAAGCCTCAGCGGCGGCGTCCGCAAGCCTTAAGCCGCGGCGGGGAGGCGTTAACAGGCCGTCCCGCCGGGCGTAGTACATCCTTTGCAGGGACCGGTGCGCCGGGTGTAGCCCCTTACGCGGCGCGCGGCAGCCGGCCCGCGGCGCGGTCCATGCGATCGGCGCGATCCAGCGCCTGGGCGACCAGATCGTCGAACAGGTCGTTGACCAACGCCGACAGACGCACCGGCGCGCCGCCAAGCTGCGGCCCTTCCATCAGCAGGGAGCCTTCCTCGCCGGGGCCGACCACGCGCCAGCCCTTCGCCGTCATCTCGGCGACGCGGGTCTTGGCAACGAGAGCGCGGACATGGTCCATGGCGAAGTCGCTCATTCGAATCTCCCAGGGCTTGAGGAGGTTGGCTGGGCGGGGCAGCGAAACGGTGCCAGCGAAACTGTATTGGCGAAACGGTATTGGCGAAACGGGTGCGGCAGGGCCGCACACTCAGAAACGGTAACGCAGGAAACGGAACGCAACAAGAACAAATTCGGCCGGAGCCTCGCCCAAAGGGCATTGCGCGTTGATTCCCCTTGCTAGGCGGGCGATTCGGGAAAAAATTCGCTGACCGGAAGAATGTTCGAACCGACGAGGACCTGACCATGACCGGCAAGACCGGGATGCGCACCGAGACCGACAGCTTCGGACCGATCGAGGTTGCCGCCGACCGTTACTGGGGCGCCCAGACGCAGCGCTCGCTGCGCAACTTCCGCATCGGCGGGGAGCGCATGCCGCCGGCGCTGGTGCGCGCCCTGGGCATCCAGAAGAAGGCGTCGGCGCTCGCCAACATGGCGCTGGAGGTGCTCGACCCCCGGCTGGGCCGCGCCATCGTCGAGGCGGCGGAGGAGGTGATCGACGGCACGCTCGCCGATCATTTCCCTCTGGTGGTCTGGCAGACCGGCTCCGGCACCCAGACGAACATGAACGCGAACGAGGTCATCTCCAACCGCGCCATCGAGGCGCTGGGCGGCGAGATGGGGTCGAAGAAGCCGGTCCACCCCAACGACCACGTCAACATGGGTCAGTCGTCCAACGACAGCTTCCCCACCGCCATGCACATCGCCGCGGCCGAGCAGATCCACCACGAGCTTTTGCCGGCGCTGGAGCACCTGCACGCGGCGCTCGCGGCGAAGGCGGCGGAGTTCGCCGACATCGTGAAGATCGGGCGCACCCATCTCCAGGACGCCACGCCGCTGACCCTGGGGCAGGAGTTCTCCGGCTACGCCACCCAGATCGCCTACGGGATCGAACGGGTGAAGGCGTCGCTGCCGCAGCTCTACCGGCTGGCCCAGGGCGGCACGGCGGTCGGCACCGGGCTGAACGCCAAGACCGGCTTCGCCGAGGCCTTCGCCGAGGAGGTGGCCGCCATCACCGGGCTGCCCTTCGTCACGGCGGAGAACAAGTTCGAGGCGCTGGCCACCCACGACGCGCTGGTGGACGCCCACGGCAGCCTGAACACGCTGGCGGTGTCGCTGATGAAGATCGCCAACGACATCCGTCTGCTCGGCTCCGGCCCGCGCTGCGGCATCGGCGAGATTTCCCTGCCCGAGAACGAGCCCGGCTCCTCCATCATGCCCGGCAAGGTGAACCCCACCCAGTCGGAGGCGATGACCATGGTCTGCGCCCAGGTGATGGGCAACCAGACCACCGTCAGCATCGCCGGCGCCACCGGCCATTTCGAGCTGAACGTCTTCAAGCCGGTGATCGCCTACAACGTGCTGCAGTCGATCCGGTTGCTGGCCGACGCCTGCAACAGCTTCACCGACAACGCCGTGGTCGGGATCGAGGCCAACCGCGAGCGCATCGGCCAGTTGCTGAACGAAAGCCTGATGCTGGTCACCGCGCTGAACCCGCACATCGGCTACGACAACGCGGCGAAGATCGCCAAGAAGGCCCACAAGGAGGGAACGACCCTGAAACAGGCCGGCGTGGCGCTGGGTCTGCTGACCGAGGAGCAGTTCGATCAGTGGGTCAAGCCGGAAACCATGGTGAAGCCCCGGTGACCGGGGCCATGCGCCGTTCATGAAGAAGCGCTCCGTCCTCATCGCCGGGCACCCGACCAGCGTCTCCCTGGAAGAGGAATTCTGGGAGGCGCTGAAGGGCCTCGCGCAGGCGCGGGGGATGTCGGTCAACGCGCTGATCGAAGAGATCGATTCGACCCGCAGCGGCAACCTGTCAAGCGCGATCCGGGTCTTTGTGCTGAACGCGGTGCAGGGGCGGGGGTAGGGGCCTCCTGCCCCCGCCGGGGCGCCCCTGGACAGGGGGCGGGGGGACGGCTACACCCTTGCGCCGGACCGTCCCCTTCCCCTCGCGCCAGAGTGTCCGCCCGTGACGCCCGACATCACCATCCTCGATATCGTCGCCTTCCTGTGGTTCCTGGCCTGCTGGGCGGGCTTCACGCTGATCCAGGACCACATGCTGGGCGGGCGCATGGTCGTCAACCAGCATCTGAAGAAGGCGCGCCGCCATTGGATGGAGCGGATGCTGGAGCGCGACAACCGCATCATGGACTCGCAGCTCGTCGGCCACACGATGCAGAGCTGCACCTTCTTCGCCAGCACGAACATGCTGGTGCTGGCCGGTCTGGTCGGCGCCTTCGGCGCGGTGGAGAACGCCCACAAGCTGGTCGGCACGCTGTCCTTCACGGTGCAGACCACGAGGGAGTTCTTCGAGCTGAAGATGCTGCTGCTCGTGGCGATCTTCACCTTCGGCTTCTTCAAGTTCACCTGGGCGCTGCGCCAGTACAATTACTGCTGCGCCCTGATCGGCTCCGCCCCGCTGCCCCCGGTGCCGGCGGAGGAGAAGACGGCCATGGCCGACAGCATCGCCGCCGCCATGACGCTGGCCGTCAAGGCGCTGAACGGCGGCATGCGCGCCTATTACTTCGCCATGGCGGCGCTGGCCTGGATGCTCGGCCCCTGGTTCTTCATGGTGTCCACCGCGGCGGTCATCATCGTCCTGACCCGCCGGCAGGGCTTTTCCGCGACGGAGAAGGTCATCCGCGTGCAGGTGGATGCGCTGGAGAAACGCAAACGGTCATGATGCGCGTGGCCAAGACGCACGTTTTTGGCGAGAAATATGTTAAAATGTTCTAAATCTGCGACGTTATGGCCAATACGCTGCGGTGCAAATTAATGCTTTTGTCATAGCCGCCTGATGAACGCGTGCACTGCAGCACGCCACGCTTGAGGGGGTTTGGCCATGGACATCGACACGGCGGTATCGGTCTTGAACTCGCTGGACGAGGCGGAACGGCTTCTGGCCGAGGTCCGGCTGCATCCGGGGGCCTGCGGCGCCGCCAAGGAGTTCATGGACCGCAACCGCGAGCTTCTCGATCAGGCGCGCCACTGCATCGACGCCGCCCACGAACTGGCCTGACGCCGGCCTGATGCCGGACGGGAGCGGCCGGTTCCCGCCGGGCGTCAGCCCTTCCTGAGAACCTTGCCGCCCGTGCCGGCCATCTTCGCCCAATCCTTCGCGAAATAGGCGAAGTCGCGGGACGGGCGGCTGTAGAGGTAGCCCTGGGCCAGCGGCACCCCGAGCTCCGTCAGAAGCTGCGCGTGCTCCGGCCCTTCCACCTGCTCCCCGATCAGCCCGAGGCCGAGCTGGCCGCAGACGTCGACGATGGAGCGCAGCATCGCCATGTCGCGTCCGCTTTGCACGGCGCCGCGGACGAAATGCCCGTCGATCTTGGCGAAGTCCGCCTGGAGGCCGTAGAGCGACTGGAAGGAGGTCGATCCGGCCCCGACATCGTCCAGGCAGATGCGGAACCCGGCGGCGCGCAGCTTCTGCAGGACCTCGTTCAGCTTGGCGATGTCGGTGACGACGACGGTCTCCGTCACCTCGACCAGCAGCTTGCGGGCAAGCTCGCCATAGGGCTCGGTCACCGCCAGGAACTGGCGCAGGAAGATCGGGCTCATCAGCGTCTTGGCGGACAGGTTGATCGCCACGTCCGGCAGGGTCGGCTCCTTGCGGTGGGCGTGCATGGTGTCCAGCACCGACTGCGTCAGCAGCAGGTCGAAGTCGTAGATCAGCCCGACATCCTCGGCGAAGGTGATGAAGTCCGCCGGGGACGGCATGCCCTCCACCCGCGTCAGCGCCTCGAGATGGTGGACGGTCCGGGTCCCGATGTCGACGATGGGCTGGTAGACCACGAAGAAGTCGCGCTTCTCGATGGTCGCGCGCAGCCGGCCGATGCGGTCCACCGCGTCGGACAGCATGCGCTTGGCGCCGTCCTCCAGGCTGGAGATGGTGAACTCGCCGCCCTGGGCGGAGGCGAAGGCCTGCACCGTGTAGACCAGCGCGCGCGCCGCGTCGGCGGGGTCCAGCCGCTCGTCCGACACGTCCAGCGACCAGGTGCGGATGCCGCCGGGCAGTTCGCCGCCGACGCTCTGGATGATCTGGGTGATGTGGTCCTGCACCTCCTGCCCGTCGATGTCGGAGGCGTGGACGATGCCGTAGCGGTCGGTGGCCAGTTGCCCGGCGCTGTCGCCGTTGGCGGAGATCGCCCGCAGATAGGCCTCGATCCCCTGCATCACCTCGCTCGCCGCGCCTTCCGGCAGGGCGTCCACCATCGACTGGAGCCCGTCGATCAGCAGCAGGGTCAGGGCGTTGTCCAGCCCCTTCTCCCGCGCCTTGAGGATGCGGTCCTCCAGGATGTGGCTGAAGGCGTTGCCGTCGAGAAGCTGGCCGGCCGCGGCCAGCGCCTCGTTCGTGTTGCGCGGGCCGGAGGCCAGCAGGACGGTCAGGAACAGCGATCCGGGGCAGGAGTCGAGCCGGCAGCCGCCGAGCAGCGCCGGAAAGCGGTTGCCGTCGCAGCCCTGGAAGACGACGCGCGCTGGCTTGATGCGGCCCTTGTCCTGGATGCGCTTGAACAGGACGGTGACATACTTGCGGTCGTTCGGCGCGACGACGTCGAGCAGGCTGGTGCCGACCAGACCCGCCACGTCGCCTTCGGTCAGGCGGCAGCGCGCGCCCGCGCTGAACAGGATCGTGCCCCGTGCGTCGGTCTCGATCAGCAGGTCCGCCGCGGCGAAGGCGAAGCCGACGAAGCGATCCCGCTCGCGGTGCGACGGGCGTCGGACCTGCGTGTTGGTCTGCGGCACCGGGCGTCTGATCGAGTCGTGCGCAAGCTGCATCGGCAATAGCCCGAAATTGAGAAAAAGTTTATCGAATTGCGTCATTCATTGAATGGAGACTAGCCGTGTTCCCGTTTTGAAAAAAGCGGCAAGATTCGCCCCGTCGTTCCGAACAAAATTTTGGAACGTATAATTTTCAATGATTTAAAGAGAAATATGGTTTTGAGCCGCGCCGGATTATCGCACCCGGCGCGAGAAAAAAACGATTGCGGGCCGTTCCCGAACAGGAAACGGCCCGCTGTGACGATCGAAAGCGGAGAATCGACCGGAGGGATCAGGAGCGGGGACGGAGCCGGGTCACATGGCCCATCTTGCGTCCGGGACGGGACTCCGCCTTGCCGTAGAGGTGCAGGCGGGCGCCGGATTCCGCCATCAGGTCCGGCCAGCGGTCCGCGTCGGCGCCGATCAGGTTCTCCATCTCGGCGTCGGCCACCCGCTCCACGGAGCCCAGCGGCAGGCCGCAGACGGCCCGGACGAGCTGCTCGAACTGGCAGGAATGGCAGGCGTCCATGGTCCAGTGGCCGGAATTGTGCGGGCGCGGGGCCATCTCGTTGACCAGCACGCCGCCGTCCGGGGTCACGAACATCTCGACCGCCAGCACGCCGACGAGGTCCAGCGCCTCGGCGATGCGGCGGGCGACCCGCTCGGCCTCCGCCGCGGTCTCCGCCGGAACGCGGGCCGGGGCGATGGTCGTGTCGAGGATGCCGTCCTTGTGCCGGTTCTCCACGGCGGGGTAGGCGGCCATGCTGCCGTCCAGCCCGCGGGCGACGATCACCGACACCTCGCAGGTGAAGGAGACGAAGCCTTCCACGATGCCGGCGTCGGAGCGGATGGCCGCCCAGGCCTCCGCCGGGTCGCTGCCCGGCTCGATGCGGGCCTGCCCCTTGCCGTCATAGCCGAGGCGGGTGGATTTCAGGATGCAGCGCGGGCCGATCTCCGCCACCGCCTTCGCCACCTCGTCGGCGCTGCGGGCGGCGCGCCAGGGGGCGGTGCCGATGCCCAGCGCGTTGACGAAGGACTTCTCCTCCACCCGGTCCTGGGCGACCGACAGCACCTGGCCGCCGGGATGGACGGGGGTGAAGCGGCCGAGATGCTCGACCACGGCGACCGGGACGTTCTCCCATTCCAGCGTCACCACGTCGACGGAGCGGGCGAAGGCCTCCAGCGCGTCGAGGTCGTCCCAACCGGCGGAGGTGACGGCCGCCGCGACCTGGGCGCAGGGGCTGCCCTCCGATCCCGGCGCGTAGACGTGCGTCTTGTAGCCCAGGCGGGCGGCGGCGAGCGCAGTCATGCGGCCGAGCTGGCCGTCGCCGAGCATGCCGATGGTCGAGCCGGGCGGAAGGATGCGGTGGGCCATGGTTCAGGCGGGCTCGTCGACGGGGGCTTCGGCGACGGCGGCGGTCTGGCGGGCGCGCCAGGCGTCCAGCGCCTCGGCGACCGCCGGGTCCATCAGGGCGATGACCGAACCGGCGAGCAAGGCAGCGTTGATGGCGCCGGCCTTGCCGATGGCCAGCGTGCCAACCGGAACGCCGCCGGGCATCTGGACGATCGACAGCAGGCTGTCCATGCCCTTCAGCGCGTGGCTTTCCACCGGGACGCCGAAGACGGGCAGGGGGGTCATCGAGGCGGCCATGCCCGGCAGGTGGGCGGCGCCGCCGGCCCCGGCGATGACCACCTTCAGGCCGCGGTCGCGGGCGGTGGTGGCGTACTCGACGAGGCGCTGCGGGGTGCGGTGGGCGGAGACGATCCGGACCTCGTGCGGGACGCCGAGCGCGGTCAGCGTCTCGGCGGCGTGCTTCATGGTGGTCCAGTCCGACTGGCTGCCCATGATGATGCCGACCAGCGGCTTGCGGTCGGTGGTGGCGGCGATGGATGCGGACACGGCGCGCGCTTTCCTCTAGGTCCGGAAAGCGGCGCATTATAGAAAGCGCGCGCACGGAGTCCAGCGCGACGCGATGCGCCGGGCCGTCTTCCCTCCGGAAAAACGCGGTGTCAGGCGAAAAAGCGGCGTCAGGCGATGATGTCGGGCAGCATCCGGCTTTCCAGAACCGCGATCTGGTCCTTGAGCGCGAGTTTGCGCTTCTTCAGACGTTGCATCTGAAGCTGGTCGAACGGCGCACGTTCGTGCAGTCGGGCGATCACGTCGTCGAGGTCGCGATGCTCGCTGCGAAGCGTGGCCAGTTTTTCCTTCAGCATCTCTTGTTCGTTCATACGCGCGGGGCCCGCTGGCTGAGCGGCGGGGACTATACCAGATTTCCGGCGCAACGGCAGTGCGAAACCACGCATTCTTCGCAGGGTTATAATCCGGTCGCCGGAATGTAATATACTCGGAGGACCAGAACCATTGCGGTGGAGCAACGTTCTGGTATGACTACCTTTCGCAGCGGTTCCAGACGACACGGGACAGTCATCCATGACAGCAGGCAAGCGCATCGGCATTCTCACCAGCGGCGGCGACTGCGCCGGGCTGAACGCGGTCATCCGCGCGGTGGTCCACCGGGCCGTCCTGACCTACGGCTGGCAGGTCCTGGGCATCAAGGAAGGCACCCAGGGGTTGCTGCAGCGTCCGGTGCAGTATCAGGTGCTCGACCTCCCGCAGGTTGACGGCAACATGATGCGCATGGGCGGGACGATCCTCGGCACGACCAATCGCGGCGACCCCTTCGCCTACCCGATGGCCGACGGCACGCAGAAGGACCGGTCGGACGAGATCATCGGCGGCTACCGCGAGCTGGGGCTGGACGCGCTGATCGGCATCGGCGGCGACGGCAGCTTCGCCATCCTGAAGAAGCTGGCCGACAAGGGCGGCTTCCAGATGGTCGGCATCCCCAAGACCATCGACAACGATCTCGGCCTGACCGAGGTCTCGGTGGGCTACGACACCGCCGTCGGCGTGGCGGTCGAGGCGCTCGACCGGCTCCAGCCGACCGCGGCCAGCCACGCCCGCGTCATGGTGCTGGAGGTGATGGGCCGCGACGCCGGCCACATCGCCCTGGCCGCGGGCATCGCCGGCGGCGCCGACGTGGTGCTGATCCCCGAGATCCCCTATTCCATCGAGAGCATCGCCCGGAAGATCAAGCAGGTGCGCTCGACGGGCCGCAACTTCGCCCTGGTCGTGGTGTCGGAGGCGGTGAAGACCGCGGACGGCACCGGCGTGCAGAAGCTGTTCCAGGGCGGCCAGAAGCGCTACGGCGGCATCGGCGACTACATCGGCGAGAAGATCGCCGAGGCGACGGGGGCGGAAACCCGCGTCACCGTCCTGGGCCACGTCCAGCGCGGCAGCATGCCCAGCCCGCGCGACCGTCTGGTCGCCTCGGCCTTCGGCGTACACGCCGTGGACCTGATCGCGGAGGGCAAGTTCGACCGCATGGTCGCCTGGTCGGACCGCGGCGTCATCGACGTGCCGATCACCGAGGCCATCGCCAAATACGCCTGCGTGGAGTTGGACGGCGCCATGGTCAAGACCGCCCGCGGCCTGGGCATCAGCCTGGGCGACTGAGCGGCGGTTCGCAGGAAGGCAGGCACGGCGATGTCGGACAACCCGCTCTGGGACTTCTCGCTCGCCGTCTATGGGCGGCCCGGCGTGCCCGCCGCCTGCCTCGACCTCCAGGACCGGCTCGGCCAGGACGTGAACGTCCTGCTGTTCGCCGCCTGGGCGGGCATGGCCTGCAACGCCGACCTGCCGGCGGAGGAGTTGGCGCGGATCGACTCCGCGGTCGCTTCCTGGCGGGCCGAGGTGGTCCGCCCGCTGCGCGCCGTCCGACGCCGGGCGAAGGGGGAGGACGACGCCCTCTACCGGCGCCTGAAGGCCGCGGAGCTGGAGGCGGAGCGCGTCCAGCAGGACCGTCTCTTCGCCCTCTCCGGGCTCACCCCCGCGCCGGGGGGCGGCGCCACCCTGGCCGCGGCCAACCTCTACCGGCTGGTGCCGGAGGGGGACCCGGCGGTGATGGCGCTGCTGGCGGCGCTCGGCACGCCGCCCGAGCCCTGACGGAAGCGGTGTCATGCCTCACGCCATCCTCGCCTCGCCCCGGCTCATCCTGCGTCCCTGGCGCGACGGGGACGGCGACGCCTTTTACGCGCTGTCGCAAAATCCCGCGGTGATGGAGCATCTGCTGCCGCTTCCCGACCGGGCGGCCAGCGACGCGGTGATCCAACGCATCGGCGAGCATTTCGACCGGCACGGCTTCGGCTTCTGGGCGGTGGAGCGGCCCGGCCACAGCCCCTTCATCGGCTTCGTCGGGTTGGCCCGCGTGACGTGGGAGGCGCCCTTCGCCCCCGCCGTCGAGGTGGGGTGGCGGCTCGACCCCGCCCATTGGGGGCAGGGGCTGGCGACCGAGGCGGCCGGGCTGGCGCTGGACCACGGGTTCGGCGCCGCCGGGCTGGACGAGATCGTTGCCTTCACCGTGCCGGCGAACCGGCGGTCGCAGCGGGTCATGGAGCGGCTGGGCATGGAGCGCGACGCGGCGGGCGACTTCGACCATCCGCGGGTTCCCGACGGGCATCGCCTCAAGCGGCACGTCCTCTACCGGATTGGGCGCGACCGCTGGCAGGGCGGGATAAAGGCCGGGATCAGCGGACCAGGATGAGGCTGTTGTGGTCGCCCGTCTCGTCGGACACCTGGAAGGGCTTGCCGACATAGAAGGCTTGGCAGCGCTTGCCGCCGGACAGGCGGGTCAGTCCAGCTTCCCACTCCTGCCCGCGCGGGCCGAGGATGCGCAGTTTCAACTGGTCGAGCAGCGGGTAGATCTGATAGCCCTCGAGGGCCAGCGGCTCCCCCTTCGCGGAGAAGGCGTCCTGGTTCAGCGTGAGGGTCTTGCCGTTGAGGTCGAGCTTGACGTCCTGCGCCCACGGGCAGCCGCCGCCACCGGCGGGCTTGTCGCTGGCCGCGGCGGGCTCGACGGTCAGAACCGCCGGGACGATGGCGCAGGTCAGGGCGAGCGCGCAGATGTTCAACGTGCTTTTCATCGGCAATGTGCTTTTCATAGACGGAACGCGGCCCTCGCGCTGAATACCCCGGTATGCTCCAGGGCATGGGTGCAGCATAAGTTTTGCAAAAGTGAAATGCAACGCGGGGCTTCTCGTGGGTGGGTTGCGGGAACGGCAGGCCTTGTGACAAATCCGGCAGCGGACCCGCGTGATCCACCGGCTTCCGGTACCCCTCCCACCACCGGGCACTTCCCATGGCGACGATCATCGAGGCCCTTCTGGCCGCCATCGACCATCACCAGGCGGGCCGTCTGGCCGAGGCGGCGACGCTTTATGGGCGCATTCTGGACGCCGACCCCGAACAGTCCGACGCCACCCAGTTTCTGGGCGTGCTCCACGCGCAGGCGGGACGTCCGGCGGATGGGGCGCGCCTGCTGCGCCGGGCGCTGGCGTTGCGCCCCGACTCGGCGGGCGGTCAATCCAATCTGGCCGGCGCCCTTCAGACCATGGGCGACCCGGCGGGGGCGGAGGCCGGCTACGCCCGCGCCCTGCGGCTCGACCCGCGGCTCGCCGACGCCCACGCCAGCCGGGCTGGCGCCCTGCGCGACCTGAACCGGGTGCCGGAGGCCGCCCGTTCGGCGCAAAGGGCCTTGGCGCTGCTCCCGGCCTCGACGGATGCCTTGGTGAACCTCGCCGAAACGGCGCTGGCCGGACGGCGGGGAGAGGAAGCGGAGCGGGCGGCCCGCCGCGCCGCCGCGCTGGCGCCGGGGTTGCCGGCGGCCTGGATGATGCTCGGTTCCGCCTGCGCGGCGCTCAAGCGCTGGGACGAGGCGGAGGCCGCCTACCGCGCGGCGCTGGACCGCGCCCCCGGCTACGCCGCCGCGTGGGGAAATCTCGGATCGCTGCTCGCCGGGCTGGGCCGCTTCGACGAGGCGCTGGCGGCCTTCGCCACGGCGGAGGAGCGCGGCTTCTCCGGCCCGTCCCTGTGGTCGGCGCGCGGCGGCGCGCTGCTCGCCATGGCCCGGCCGGTGGAGGCGCTCGCCGACTTCGACCGGGTGCTGGAGGCCCGCCCCGGCGACGCCGGGATGCGCTGGAACCGCGGCTTCGCCCGGCTGCTGGCCGGCGACTATGAGAACGGCTGGCCGGAGTTCGACTGGCGCCGCCACGACGCGCGGGCGGAACCGCCCTGGCGCCGCTTCGCCCAGCCCACCTGGACCGGCGGCGACATCGCCGGGCGCACCATCCTGCTCTACGCCGAGCAGGGGTTGGGCGACACCCTCCAGTTCGTCCGCTACGTCCCGTTGGTGGCGGAGCGCGGGGCGCGGGTGATCCTTGAGGTGCAGCGGCCTCTTCTGAGCGTCCTGTCGGGCCTGCCGGGGGTGGAGCAGTTGATCGCCCGCGGCGATCCGCTTCCGGACTTCGATCTGGAATGCCCGCTGATGAGCCTGCCGCGCGCCGTCGGCACCGGGCTGGACGACGTGCCCGCCGCCGTCCCCTATCTGCATCCCGACCCGCAACGCGCCGCCGCCTGGAGCGAGCGGCTGGCGGACGGGCAGGGGCTGCGGGTGGGGCTGGTCTGGGCGGGCAACCCGCGCTTTCCCGGCGACGCTCTGCGCTCGCCCCGGCTGGCCGGGCTGCGGCCGGTGCTGGACGTGCCGGGGGTGCGATTCTTCGGTCTTCAGAAAGGGCCGGGGCGGGAGGATCTGGAGCGGGTGGCGATGCCGGCGTCCTTCACCGACCTCGGGCCGTACATCGCCGATTTCGCCGACACCGCGGCGATCATGGCCAACCTCGACCTCGTCATCTCCTCCTGCACCGGTCCGGCGCATCTGGCTGGGGCGCTGGGGGTGCCGGTCTGGGTGGTGTTGCCGCTCTCGCCGGACTGGCGCTGGCTGCTGGGACGGGAGGACAGCCCCTGGTACCCGACCGCCCGCCTGTTCCGTCAGGCGCGCGTCGGCGACTGGACGGAGGTGGCCGGGCGGGTCGCCGACGCGTTGCGTGCCGCGGCTCTTACGACTTGAGAGTGATCGTCGTCTGGGTCATCTCGTCGGCGGTGGACACCAGCTTGGAGGCGGCGGAGTAGGTGCGCTGCGCCTGGATCAGCGTGGTGAACTGCTCCTCGATCTTGACGTTGGAGCCCTCGACGCTGGCCGTGTTCAGCGACGCCCCGACGGTCTTCGGCGCGTTGGTGCCGGTCTCGTTGGTCAGGTTGCCGAAGGAGTTCAGGCGGATGGCGCCGGAATTGGCGGTGGTCCGGAACATGGTGCCGGACACGCTCTCCAGGTCGGTCGGGTTGATCACCGTCGCGTCGGGGATGCGGTAGATGTAGCGCTGCTTCCCGCCCTGGAAGTTCGCGGCGACGAAGCCGTCCGCGGTCAGTTCCGCCCCCTGGTAGGTGCCGGCGCGGATGCCGTTGTTGCCCTGGACGATGCCCAGATCCATGCCGGCGATGGTGGTGATGGAGTTGGTCATCTTCCCATAGGACCCGAGATCCAGCGTCGTCTGGGCGAAGTCGCCGCCGGGATTCAGGGTCAGGGTCACCGGGGCGCCGGTGGGGCCGCCGGTCAGCGTGCCGTTGCGGGCGAAGTTCAGCGTGCCGAGCGGTTGCCAGGTGGTGGGGTCGTTCACGTTGCCGTTGCCCACCGGCTTGCCGTCCGCGCCGACGACCCCGGCGTTGAAGACCTGCCACGTCGAGGTGCCGTCCTCCGCCTGCCCGGTCTTCAGGAAGCGCAGGGCCATCGCCCCATCGGCGCCGTTCTTGTCGACCATGTTCAGAACGACGCCGGTCGTGTTCGCCGTGGTGATCTCGCCGGTCACCGGGGCCTGGTCGTACGGCAGGTTGAGGTTCAGCGACGCCTGGGTCGAGGCTTCGCGGTAGTCCTGCAAGCCGCTCAGCGAAACCGGGGTCATGCTGCTGAGGCTGCCGAAAGAGCCGGAGCCATTGGCGGGGTCGAGCTTGAAGCCCATCAGCGCCTTGCCGGCGCCGTTCACCAGACGGCCTTCCTTGTCGGGGGAGAAGTCGCCCGACCGCGTCAGGAAAACCGAATCGTCGCTCGTCCGGGCGGTGGTCGCGGTCGTGCCGGTCTGGGCATCCAGGTCCTGGACGAGGAAGAAGCCGTTGCCGACGATGGCCGCGTTCGTGGTGACGTCGGTCCGGGTGACGGTGCCGCCGCTGTGGTCCAACCGCTCGAAGGCGCGCACACCGTTGCCGGGGTCCTTGTTGCCGGTGCGGTCGCTCAGCACGAAGTCGGAGAACTGGGTTTCCGACGCCTTGAAGCCGGACGTGGAGGCGTTCGCGATGTTGTTCGAAATGGTGCCCAGGGCCCGGTTCTGCGCCGTCAGCCCGAGAACGCCATTGTTGAAGATCGTGGTGATGCCCATGGTCCGGCCGCCTCATTCCCGTCGACACGCGTCCGCCGGAACGCGCCGAAAAGGAAAGTGCAACCGTCGTGCCAGAAGGCGGTGAGCCGCTGAAACAACCCTCTCCCTTGGCGGGGGAGGGATTTTGCGCGGACCCCGGAAACCAGGGATGGGCAGAAATTTCCCGGCGGAAGCGGCTCCTCACCCTCCGCTGGGCAGCTTTCGCCCACCCCGCATCCTCAATCGACCGGCTCGAACATCTTGGTCTGGGAGTTGATGGCCCACAGGTCGCCGCTGTCCAGGTCGAACCACCAGCCGTGCAGCTCCAGCGTCCCGGCCTCCACCCGCTCGCGGACGAAGGGGAAGGTCATCAGGTTGTCGACCGAGGTGCGGACGGCGGCGCGCTCGATCACGTCGGGCTTCTGTTGGAGACGCTCGAACTCGGCCTTGCGCCGCTCCTCGTCGGTGTCGCCCTGGGCGGGCGGGATGTAGGGGTCGAGCGCGGCGCTGGCGATGGACACCCAGGGCGACACGAAGTCGTTCTGGTCCGGCTCCCCCTTGCGCAGGCGGATCAGCCCCTGGATGCCGCCGCACAGGGCATGGCCCAGGACGATGACGTGGCTGACCTGAAGCACCCGCACCGCGTACTCGATGGCCGCCGAGGTGCCGTGGTAGCTGCCGTCCGGCTGGTAGGGCGGGACGAGGTTGGCGACGTTGCGGACGACGAACATCTCGCCGGGCTCCGCCTGGGTGAGCAGCGCCGGATCGACGCGGCTGTCGGAGCAGCCGATCATCAGGATCTTCGGCTTCTGCCCCTCCTCGACGAGCTGGCGCATGCTGTCGGGCCGGCGCTCGTAGTAGCGCGCTCGGAAGCCTTTCATCCCGGCGAGAAGCTGACGAATCGGAACGTCCTGGTCGCGGGTGTGTGGCATCGTTCTGATACCCCTCTACGGTCGGGATTTAGCGGATGCGGTATAGCCCAGGCCGGATCATGTTTCCAGAACCTCCGCAGGCGCCGGTTCACCCCAGCGGCGGACGATGCCGGCGTCCAGCCCGAACAGGTCGAGCGCCCGCCCCACGGCGTGGTCCACCAGATCGTCGATGGTCTGCGGGCGGCTGTAGAAGGCGGGGACCGGCGGGGCGATCACCGCCCCCATCTCGGCCAGCTGGGTCATCGTGCGCAGGTGCCCGAGATGCAGCGGCGTCTCGCGCACCATCAGCACCAGCGGGCGCCGTTCCTTCAACGTGACGTCGGCGGCGCGGGTCAGCAGGGTGGAGGTCACGCCCGTGGCGATCTCGCTCATCGTGCGGACGGAGCAGGGGGCGACGATCATGCCCATGGCGCGGAAGCTGCCGCTGGCGATGGCCGCGCCGATGTCGGCGGCGGCGTAGGACACGTCGGCCAGAGCCCGCAGCTCCGCCACCTTCATGTCGGTCTCATGGGCCAGGGTGACCTCGGCCGACCGGCTGACGACGAGGTGCGATTCGACGCCGATCCGGCGCAGCACGGACAGCAGCCGGATGCCCAGGATCACGCCCGAGGCTCCGCTGATTCCGACGACAAGACGGGAGGGTGCAGTCATGCCGAAGAAGTAGCGCGCGGGCCGGGCGCCGTCCAGAGCGCGGTCTTCACGGATATCTTCACAGGCCCGGCGCCGGGGGCGGAGGGACGGGCCGCCCCCGGGGCCTGAAAGCAAAAAGCCCCCCTCCCGCCGGGGGAGAGGGGCCGGGGAAACGGCGTCAGCGCGCCTCTTCCCGCTCCGAATAGGGCGACTCGTCGCCGTAGCCTTCCTCGCCGTCCTGGGCCTCGCGCTCCTCCTGCGAGAGCGGGACGCCGCCGCGGCGGACGGCCAGGGCCAGGGCCTCCTCCAGCTCACGCTGGGTGCACAGGCCGAGCAGCACGGGGTTGCGCGGCTTGATGTTCGGGGCGTTCCAGTGCGTGCGGTCGCGCACCGCCGCGATGGTCGGCTTGGTCGTGCCGATCAGGCGGCAGAGCTGGGCGTCCGACAGCTCCGGATGGTGCTTCAGCAGCCAGGCGATGGCGTCCGGCTTGTCGCCGCGCTTGGTGATCGGGGTGTAGCGCGGCCCCTTGGACCGGGCGGCCGGCAGCGGCAGGTCGGGGACCAGCAGCTTCAAGCGCAGGTCCTGGTTGCGCTCGCAGCGTTCGATCTCGCCCTTGGTCAACTGACCGTTGGCCACCGGGTCCAGCCCGACCATGCCGACCGCCACCTCGCCATCGGCGATGGCCTGGACCTCCAGGGAATGCAGGCCGCAGAAGGCGGCGATCTGCTCGAAGGTCAAGGATGTGTTCTCGACCAGCCAGACGGCCGTCGCTTTCGGCATCAAGGGCAGTGCCATCGTCCCTCCTGACAACTCCAACCCGACCGCACCCGCTGGCGGGTGGCGCGATCGGCCATAACTATACCGGATGATCCCGAGCTTCGCCCTCCATATAGGGCCGGAACCGGTCGATGTAAGCGTGCTCGGGCAGGCGGCCGGGAAAACCCGGACACCGACCCTTCTGCTAACCGTCTTGGCGCGCTTTAGCAAGCCCACCCCGCGGTTCGCAAACAAGAATGAAGCGAAAAAAATGCTTGAAAGGGGAATTCCCAGCTGTAAAGCCGCGGAATTCCCTTCGCAATCCAACGGTTCGCGGTGGCGGTGACCGTCGCGGCGGCGGTCAGCCGCCAACCGTCATGACGATCTTGCCGATGTGCGCGCTGGATTCCATCAGGGCGTGCGCCTCGGTCGCCTGCTCCAGCGTGAACACCTTGTGGATCACCGGCTTGACCGTGCCGCCTTCCAGCAGCGGCCACACCTTCTCGCGCAGCGCGGCGGCGATGCGGCCCTTCTCCTCGACCGAGCGCGCGCGCAGGGTGGAGCCGGTGAGGGTCAGGCGCTTGGTCATCACCGGGAACATGTTGATGGAGACCTTCGGCCCCTGCAGGAAGGCGATGGAGACGTGCCGCCCGTCCGGGGCCATGATGCCGATGTCGCGGGCGATGTAGTCGCCGCCGACCATGTCCAGCACCACGTCGACGCCGCGCCCGCCCGTCTCCTTCTGGATGACGGCGGCGAAGTCCTCGGTCTTGTAGTCGATGGCGCGGTCGGCGCCCAGCTCCTCGCAGGCGCGGCACTTCTCGGCGCTGCCGGCGGTGGTGAACACCTCGGCGCCAAAGGCCTTGGCGAGCTGGATGGCCGTGGTGCCGATGCCGCTGGAGCCGCCATGGACCAGCAGCGTCTCGCCGGGCTTCAGCGCGCCGCGCTCGAACACGTTGGTCCAGACGGTGAAGAAGGTCTCCGGAACGGCGGCGGCCTCGACCATGCCGTAGCCCTTGGGCACGGGCAGGAGCTGCGGCGCCGGAACCACGCAATACTGGGCATAGCCGCCGCCGGCGATCAGGGCGCAGACCGCGTCGTCGGCGGCCCACTCCGTCACGCCCTCGCCCAGGGCGACGACGCGCCCGGCGATCTCCAGGCCGGGCAGGTCGGAGGCGCCCGGCGGCGGGTCGTAGCGGCCCTGGCGCTGCAGCATGTCCGGACGGTTGACGCCCGCGGCCTCCACCGCCACCAGCACCTCGCCGGGGCCGGGCACCGGGGCGGGGCGCTGCACGGTGCGCAGGACCTCCGGGCCGCCGGGTTGCGAAATCTCCACGCAGGTCATGCTGTCCGGCAGGGCGATGCCCATGGTGTCTTCCCCATTCCTCGTTGACGCGGCGTCCACCGGTCCGGCGCCGGTCCGGTCGTCCCCGATCCGGGCGGCCGGGCCGTTTGTGTCCGCAGGCGTCCAAAGTTAGAATTCCGCACCGGCGCTGACAAGCACGCCCCGCCGGCCTTTCCGACGGGCGGGAAGCGGACGGCGCGGGGCAGGGATGCGCGGATGCGGGAGGAGGAGCCCTATGGACATCGACGATCTGGAGCCGCGCAAGGCCAAGCCGGCGCTGAAGGACCTGACCGCGCTGGGCGTGGCGGAGCTGAGGGACTACATCGCCGGGCTGGAGGCCGAGATCGCCCGCGCCCGCGCCGCCATCGCCGCCAAGGAGGCGCAGAAGAACGCCGCGGAGGCCTTCTTCCGGAAGCCGTCCTGAGAATGGGAAAGCCCCTCTCCCTTGCGACGGGAGAGGGGCCGCAGGCTGCAAAACCTCAGTCCGCGCCGACCAGATCGCGGTAGCAGTGCCAGGAGGCGTGGCCGATCAGCGGCAGGGCCAGAGCCAGACCCAGGAAGCCGGTGACCATTCCGGCCGCGGTGAACAGCACGATCAGGAAGGCCCAGCCGGCCATGGTCCGCAGATTTTCGCGCAGCACCGCGACGCTGGTCGCCATGGCGGTGAAGCTGTCGGTCTCGCGGTCCAGCAGCATCGGGATCGACACCACGCTGATGGCGAAGACCGCCGTGGCGATGACGCCGCCGACGATGGTGCCGGTCAGCAGGAACGGGATCGTCTGGGACGAGAAGAAGATGCGGTCGACGAGCTGGTCGAAGGCCGGCGGCTCCGTCGCGAAGAACAGCGCGAACAGCAGGAAGGCGATGCGGATCCAGGCCAGCATGGCGAGCGTCAGCGCCAGCCCGATCCCGGCGATCTGCACGCCGTTGCGGCGGTAGGCCCCGGCGACCTTCAGCAGGGTCGGAGTCTCGCCCCGCTCCAGCAGGCGGCTGGTCTCGTAGAGACCGACGGCGAACACCGGCCCCAGCAGCATGAAGCCGGCCGCCATCGGCAGGACCAGATACTGCATGTCCTGCATCGACAGGACCGCCACCAGCGCGAAACTGGACAGGACCGCCAGCAGGCCGTAGGCGGCGCTGATCATGGGGCTGGCGCACATGTCGCGCCAGCCGGCGCTCAGCCACACCCAGGGGCGGTCGACGTCGACGCTGCGGATTCGCGGAAGATAGGGCGCCGGCTTGTGGAATTCGGAGGGTTCCTTGCGCCGGACCGGTCGATGAAGCTGGGACGCACCGCGGTGAGACGACATGTCGACCATGATGATGGTCCTCCCCTTTGTCCATTGCGCCTCTCGTCAGGGCAACTGTAGCAAAGCGGTCCGCGGTGTACCAGATTGTCTTATGGACGAATTGTTCGAATACCAAATTGTCACAAAAGCGATACCAAAGCACGGCCTTGGCCGTCACCCTCCGGGCGCCTCGCCGTCGCCAGCCATACCTTCGGCCGCCTTTCCTTCGACCCTTTTCCCGTCGAGATCCGCCTCGCGGCGTTCGGCGTCCTGACGGTCGCGCAGCTTTTCGGCCTTGGTGCGCCCGAAGCGGATGCGGTTCTCCTCGGCGGTCTTTTCGCGCTCTTCCTTCTGGCGCATCTTTCGGAAGCGGTTCAGGTTCACGACATCGGCCATGAGGCGCGTCTCCTGCGGGCGGGGCATATCGTCTTTTGGACAACTCGGCCGTTGGAATGCCCAAATTGCTTGTTTTCTTTCGGGGCGATAGTTTAGCGGAACCCCGCGCCACCCGGAAGACCGGAGCGGGCGCCGGCGGTTCTCGCGGCTTGTGGCGGAAACACGGCGACTCAACAGCCGAACGGTGGGGAAGGCGGGTCAACCGGTGAAGAGATTCCTGATCGCTGCTCTGATACTCCTCGGTCTGCTGGTGGCCGCGGTGCTGATCGTGCCCAGCGTCGTCGATTGGAACGCCTACAAGGCCCAGATCGCGGAGCGGGTCTCCGCCGCGACGGGGCGCGAGGTGGAGTTGAGGGGCGACATCGGCCTGTCGCTGCTGCCGGCCCCGGCGCTGACGGTGCGCGACGCGCGTCTGGCCAACGCGCCCGGCGGGTCGGAGCAGGACATGGCCCGCCTGAAGGAGCTGGACGTCCGCGTGGCGCTCGGCCCGCTGCTCAGCGGCCACATCCAGGTGCAGAGCATCAAGCTGATCGACCCGACCTTCCTCTTCGAAACGCTGCCCGACGGCCGCTTCAACTGGGATTTGTCCGGCGCCGGGCGGGCGGCCGGCGGCGGGCGGCCTCCGTCCGGCGACGGGTTGGCCTCGGCGGTCAGCTTCGATCAGGTGACGGTGCAGAACGGCACCATCCAGTACCGCGACGCCCGCACCGGTCAGTCCGAGGTGATCGACCAGATCGACGCGCGGATCGTCGCCGGCAGCTTCACCGGGCCGTTTCAGGGGCAGGGCAGCTTCCGGGCGCGCGGCGTGCCGCTGCGCGGGGAGATGTTCGTCAGCCGCCTGATCGACGGCGCCGCCGTCCAGGTCCGCGCCACGCTGTCCATGGCCGACACCGACGCCACGCTGCGCTTCGCCGGCATCGTGACCAACCCGCCGGGCAGCGGCGGGTCGCGCGCGCAGGGCGATCTGCGCGCCGAGGGCAGCGATCTGTCCCGCGCGCTGGCCCTGGTCCGCAACGGCGCGGCGGCCGGCGAGGACAGGAAGGCGAACGCGCTGCTCGCCCAGTCCTTCGGCATCCGAACGGCGGTCGAGGCGTCCCCGACCGGGGCCAGCTTCACCAATCTGGAGGCGCAGCTCGGCGACACGCGCGCCACCGGCACGGCGACCCTGCGCAGCGGCGCGCCCGCAAGGGCGGAGCTGACCCTGGCGTTGAACCGGCTCGACCTCGACGCCTGGCTGGACCGCGCCGGCTCGGGCGGCGTCTCGCCGACCGGCCAGCCCGCCGCCCGCAATGGAAACGGGGGCAAGAGCGCGCCGTCCAACGCTCCATCGACGGGCGCTCCATCCGGTGGCGCTCCATCCGGTGGCACTGGCCAGCCGGGCGGGTTCGCCCTGCCGGAGGCGCTGGACGCCAAGCTCGACCTCGCGGTGGATGGCATCACCTACAACGGCGGGGTGATCCGCCAGGGGCGGGTGGAGGCCAGCCTGGCCGGCGGCACGCTGAACATCGACCGCGTCAGCGCGCTCCTGCCCGGCGGGTCCGACATCGTGGCGGCGGGGGAGCTGGCGGCGGCCAACGGCCAGCCGAACATCAACCTGCGGATGGAGGCGAACGCCGACAACCTGCGCGCCCTGCTGGAATGGCTGCGGGTGGACGTCCGCGCCGTTCCGGCGGACCGCCTGCGCCGGGCGTCCGTCGCCGCGCAGGTGCAGGGAAAGCCGGGGCGGCTCGACGTCAGCGGGCTGGATCTGCGGGTGGACGCCAGCCGCCTGACCGGCGCCGTCGCCTATGTGGACCGCGGCCGGCCCGCCTTCGGGGCGCGGCTCGACCTCGACCGGCTGAATCTCGACGCCTATCTGCCCCCGCCGGGCGGCGGCGCGGCCCAGGCCGCCCCAACGGCCAACGGAACGGCCGCCAACGGAACGGCCGCACCGGCGCCTACGCGCAACGGAAGTTCGCCTGGGAGTTCGTCCGCGGGTTCGTCCGCGGGGTCGTCGATGACCCCGGCCCGGCTGCTGGCCGGCGTGGACGCGAATCTGGAACTCTCGGTCGGGCAGCTGACCGTGCGCAAAACGCCGGTGCAGGGGCTGCGGCTCGACGCCACCGCCGCGGGCGGTGCCCTGTCGATCAAGGAAGCGACGGTGCAGGACGCCGCCGGGGTGAAGCTCCGCCTGGACGGGCAGGTCGCCGGGCTGGAGCCGCTGCGTGGCGCGCATCTGACGCTGAACGCCGAGGCTCCCAGCCTGGAAGGGGTCGCACGCGTGGTCGCTTGGCCGGAGGGCGCCCCCGCGCCGGAGCGGTTGGGCGCGGTGAAGGCGCAGGCCCGCCTCTCGGGCGACGCCGAGCGTCTGGCGGTCGAGCTGGGCGTGGACGCGGCCGAAGGCTCGCTGGAGGCGGGCGGCACGCTGTCGAACGTCGAGAAGGACCCCATCGCCGACCTCAAGCTGCGCGCCAAGCATCCGGAGATCGCCCGGCTGGCCAGCCTGTTCGCCGACACCCCGTCCGCCGGTGGCGCGGTGTCGGGCTCCTATGGGGCGATGGACCTCTACACGGAGCTGGCGGGGACGCGGAAGGCCTTCACGCTCGGCAACATCCAGGGCGTGCTGGCCGGCGTCACCCTCAAGGGGAAGGCCAGCGCCGACCTGAACGGCAGCAAGCCGCGGGTGGAGGCCGAACTGCAGACCGGCGACCTGGAGCTGGACCGGCTGGCGGCGCTCCCCGCGGCGGCATCGCGCCCCACGGGCGCCGCCGCCCCGGCGGCCGAGGCGTCGCCGGGCGCGCCCACAGCCGCCGATACGGGGGCCAACACGGGGGCCAACACGGGGGCCAACACGGGAGATTTCAGCGGGCTGCGCCGTTTCGACGGACGCTTCGTGCTGACTTCCTCGGCGCTCGTCAAGGGCGGGACGCGGATCGAGAAGCCGGCCCTGCGCGCCACCGTGACGAACGGCGTGCTGACGGTGGAACGCTTCGACGGCACCCTGATGGGCGGTCAGCTCGGCGCCACCGGCCGGCTCGCCGCGCCGGGCAACCAGACGCCGACCGCCGAGGCCACCATCACCCTGTCCAAGGCCAAGCTGGCCGAGGCGGTGGGCGGCGGTCTGGGCGGCGGAGCGCTGGAGATCGCCGGGGGCGTGCTGGACGCCGAAGCCAACCTGACGACCAGCGGGGCCGGCGGCGACGCCATGCTCAGGGCGCTGGCCGGCCAGGGCCGGATCAGCGCCCGCGACGGGCTGCTGCGCGGCTTCGACCTCGGCGCCCTGCGCGACCGGCTGACCAGGCTGGAGCGTCCGCAGGAGCTGCTGGGCGCGGTGATGGGCGGCCTTCAGGGTGGGGAGACCCGCTTCGCCCGGCTGGACGGCAGCTTCGCCATCGACAAGGGCGTGGCCCGCACCGAGGACACCCGCCTGACCTCCGACCTGGGCGAGGCGGTGGCGGCGGGGCAGGTCAACCTGCCGGCGCAGACCATCGACATGCGCGTCCGCCTGACCGTGCAGTCCGACCAGTCGTTGCCGCCCCTGACCGTCCGCATGACCGGCGCGCTCGACAAGCCCACCCGCTCCTTCGAGATGCAGGAGGTGCAGGAGTATTTCGCCCGCCGCGCCGCCGAGGGGCTGCTGAACAAGGTGGTGCCGAAGGATCTGCCGGTTCCCGGCGGCGGCAACGCCCCGAAACCCGACGCGCTGCTGAAGGGGCTGATCGACGGGCTGCGGCGTTGAGGGTCAGGGGGAGCGCGCGAGGCTTTGCGTCCAAGCCCCGTGACGCTTTGCGTCCAAGCCCGTTGAAGTTCCGTGGGGCGGGTCCCATAATGCGGCAGACAAGAAGCGGATTTTGAGTCGATGCAGGTGGACAATAAGATTCTGGACGATCTGGC
The DNA here is from genome assembly GCF_003119115.1 of Azospirillum sp. TSH58. Lineage (NCBI taxonomy): Bacteria > Pseudomonadati > Pseudomonadota > Alphaproteobacteria > Rhodospirillales > Azospirillaceae > Azospirillum > Azospirillum sp. TSH58. Next base: position 711,858 of record NZ_CP022364.1, on the reverse strand, counting down.
CCGCGTTGCGGGCGGCGCGCTCGGCGCGCTGTCGTCCCTGCGTGAGGAAGCCGAGGCGCAGATGCGCCAGCAGTTCGAGCGCGTCCTGTCGCGCATGGACGTGGTGAGCCGCGAGGAGCACGAGGCCGTCCGCGCCATGGCCGCCAAGGCCCGCGAGGAGCAGGAGGCCATGACCGAGCGGCTGGCCGCTCTGGAGGCCACGGTCGCGGCCCTCCAGGCCGGCCGCGACTCGAAGCCGGACGCGGGCGCCGCCGCCCCCGCGGTCGGCCCCATCGCCGGAGGGGGCGGCGGGCCGGTCTGATCCGGCCCCGCCACGACACCAGTCCTTCACGGATGCACCGCCGAAAACCAGTTGCGCCGGCCAGACCCTTTTGGCACGGTGCATTGGGTGGTATCCATCCGTCTGCCAGCCACAACATCTCGGGGCTTCCCCTTCATGCGCGAAGGCGGACCGGCCCCGGGGCGGTTCCGTCCACCGCGCCTTTACAGGAGGACGCCGACATGTCGGCTGTTGCCGTCGACACCCCCTCATCCGCGCACAATCCCCTGGACATCGTCGAGGAGATCGTCACCGCCAACGAATGGCCCTTCGAGCGGGCCGGCGAGGACGAGCTGATCGTCGAGATCGGCGGGCGCTGGTGCGATTACCGTCTCTACTTCGTCTGGCAGTCCGACGTCAGCGCGATGCAGTTCTCCTGCCAGTTCGACATGAAGGTCCCGGCGGCACGCCGGTCGTCCGTCAACGACCTGCTGGCGGAGGTGAACGCGCGCATGTGGCTGGGCCATTTCGACGTCTGCTCCGAGGAGCACACGCCTATGTTCCGCCAGACCATGCTGCTGCGCGGCTCGCGCGGCGCGACGGTGGAGCAGCTTGAGGACCTCGTCGAGATCGCCCTGTCGGAGTGCGAGCGCTTCTACCCCGCCTTCCAGTTCGTGATCTGGGGCGGCAAGTCGGCGTCGGAGGCGGTGTCCGCCGCCATCCTCGACACCGCCGGGGAGGCGTGAGCGTCATGACGCAGGGGTGCACGTTGCTTCTGGCCGGCTGCGGCAAGATGGGCGGCGCGATGCTCGACGGCTGGCTGAAGGCCGGCATCGCGTCCAGCGTCGCCGTGGTCGAGCCGTCCGGCCTGCCGGAATCCCTGCGCGGCAACCCCGCCGTCGTCCTGGCGGGCGGGCCGGATGCCGTGCCTGCCGGCTTCGTGCCCGATGTTGTCGTTCTTGCGGTGAAGCCGCAGGTGATGGACTCGGCTCTTCCGGCCTACCGGGCGCTGGTCCGTCCCGGCACGGTGTTCCTGTCCGTCGCCGCCGGCAAGACCATCGCCTCCTTCGAATCGGCGCTGGGGGAGGGGGCCGCCATTGTCCGCTCCATGCCCAACACGCCCGCCGCCATCGGCCGCGGCATGACCGTCGCCGTCGGCAACCCGGTGGTGACCGAGGCGCAGAGGACGCTGTGCGATTCGCTGCTGCGCGCCGTCGGCGACGTGGCCTGGGTGGAGGACGAGTCGCTTCTCGATCCGGTGACCGCCGTCTCGGGCAGCGGCCCGGCCTACGTCTTCCTGATGGTCGAGGCGATGGCGAAGGCCGGCGAGGCCGCCGGGCTGCCCGCCGATCTTGCCATGCGTCTGGCGCGGGCCACCGTTGCGGGGGCGGGCGAGCTGCTCCACCAGTCCCCGATCGCGGCCGCCGACCTGCGCAAGGCGGTGACCAGCCCCAACGGCACCACCCAGGCGGCGCTCGATGTGCTGATGGCCGGTGACGGGATTCAGCCGCTGCTAGACCGCGCCGTCGCCGCCGCCGCGAACCGCTCCCGCGAACTGGCGAAGTAAGGCGCCATGGCGGCCCTCAGCCCCTCCGCCCAACGCGTCCAGGCCCTGCTGGACGGCTTCGGCCATGGCCACGCGGTGGTGGAGCATGAGGGCAGCACCCGCACCTCGGAAGACGCGGCCAACGCCGTCGGCTGCGCCGTGGCGCAGATCGCCAAGTCCCTGATCTTCCGTGCGAAAGACAGCGGCCGTCCAGTGCTGGTGGTGGCCAGCGGGGCCAACCGGGTGGACGAGAAGGCGGTCGGCCGGCTGATCGGCGAGAAGATCGGGCGGGCCGATCCGGACTTCGTCCGCGAGGCCACCGGCTTCGCCATCGGCGGGGTGCCGCCCATCGGCCACGCCGTGCCGCCGCTGGTCCTGATCGACGCCGACCTGATGGCCCTCGACACCATCTGGGCCGCCGCCGGCACCCCCAACGCGGTCTTCCGCCTGACCCCGGCGCAGCTTGTCGCCATGACCGGCGGGCGGGTCGAAACCGTCCGCAAGGGCTGACCGCCCGACAAGCGATACGGTCAACCGGGCAGGATGCCGCAGCGCGGCATGAGCGCGCATCGCCCGGCCACCCCTCTTCCAAGCCTCTGGATTCTCTGGCAAGACTCTTCCCAACGAGTTCTTGAACAGAGACGCATCAGGGAGGCATCCGTGACCGACGCCCGGCACAACCCGTACGAGACCGACCTCGACCAGAACGCCGCCAACACGGTGCCGTTGTCGCCGCTCTCCTTCCTGCGCCGCACCGCCGCCGTCTATCCGCAGCGCATCGCCGTGATCCACGGCCCGGTCCGCCGCACCTGGGCGGAAACCTACGAGCGCTGCGTGCGCCTCGCCTCGGCCCTGTCCAAGCGCGGCATCGGGCTGGGCGACACGGTCGCGGTGATGGCCCCCAACACCCCGGAATCCTTCGAGGCGCATTTCGGCGTGCCGATGACCGGCGCGGTCCTCAACGCCCTGAACATCCGCCTGGACGCCGAGGCGCTGGCCTTCATCCTGGAGCATGGCGAGGCGAAGGTCCTGCTGACCGACCGGGAATTCTCCAGCGTCATCTCCAAGGCCGTCCACATGCTGGAGCCGAAGCGCCGCCCCATCGTCATCGACATCGACGACCCGCAGGCCAAGGGCGGCGAACTGATCGGCGAGCAGACCTACGAGCAGTTCCTGGAGACCGGCGACCCGGCCTATGAATGGCCGATGCCGGCCGACGAGTGGCAGGCCATCGCGCTCAACTACACCAGCGGCACCACCGGCAACCCGAAGGGCGTCGTCTACCATCACCGCGGCGCCTATCTGAACGCCATGGGCAACGTGCTGACCTGGGCGATGCCGCACCATCCCGTCTATCTGTGGACCCTGCCGATGTTCCACTGCAACGGCTGGTGCTTCCCCTGGACGGTCACCGCCATGGCCGGCACCAACGTCTGCGTCCGCACCATCACCGCCAAGGGCATCTACGACGCTCTGGCCGATCTCGGCGTCACCCACATGTGCGGCGCCCCGATCATCATGGGCCTGATCGTCAACGCGCCGGAGGACCAGAAGCGCGAGATCCCGCGCGGCGTGAAGATGATGACCGCGGGCGCCGCCCCGCCCGCCGCGGTGATCGAGAAGATCGAGCGGATGGGCTTCGACGTCACCCACGTCTATGGCCTGACCGAGGTCTACGGCCCGGTCACCATCTGCGCCTGGCACGAGCACTGGAACGACCTGCCGCTGGAGGAGCGCGCGGCGCTGAAGGCGCGCCAGGGCGTGAACTACGCCACGCTGGAAGGGCTGATGGTCGCCGACCCCAACACGCTCCAGCCGACCCGCAAGGACGGCGTGACGATGGGCGAGATCTTCATGCGCGGCAACACCGTCATGAAGGGCTATCTGAAGAACCCGCGGGCGACGCAGGAGGCCTTCTCCGGCGGCTGGTTCCACACCGGCGACCTCGGCGTCTGGCATCCGGACGGCTACATCGAGCTGAAGGACCGGTCGAAGGACATCATCATCTCCGGCGGCGAGAACATCTCGACCATCGAGGTTGAATCCGTCCTCTACAAGCATCCGGACATCGTCGAGGCCGCCGTCGTCGCCCGCCCGGACGAGAAGTGGGGCGAGACGCCCTGCGCCTTCGTCACCGTGAAGGAGGGCAAGCGGCTGACGGAAGCCGAGGTGATCGCCTATTGCCGTGAGCATCTGGCCCACTTCAAGTGCCCGCGCACGGTCGTCTTCACCGCCCTGCCGAAGACCTCGACCGGCAAGATCCAGAAATATGTGCTGCGCGATCAGGCCCGCGCGCTGAACGGAGCGAAGGTGTGACTGTTGTGAACGGGGGCTTCGGCCCCCTTCTGCCCGAGGAACGGGCGGACGCCGCGACCCTGGTGCGCCAGGGTTTCGGCATTCCCCGCGAGTATTTCGACCGGTCTGTGGAGCTGTTCGGGCCGGGTGTGATGCGCGGCCTGCGCGCCGGGCCGGAGGCGGGCCGCGCGGGCCAGCTCGTCGCCTGCGCCGCGGTCTGGCCGATGGACCAATGGTTCGGCGGGCGCCCGGTGCCGTCCTGCGGCGTGGCGGCGGTCGCCGTCGATCCGGCGGAGCGCGGGCGCGGCTACGGCACCGCGCTGATGCGCGGCCTGCTGGAGGAGGCGCGGGCCGGGGGCGCCGCGCTGTCGGTGCTCTACCCGGCGACTCTCCCGCTCTACACCCGCCTGGGCTACGGGCGGGGCGGGGTGTCCTTCGACTGGAGCGCGCCGCCGGCCGCCCTGTCCGCCGGGCCGATGCCGGGGGACGGGTGGATTCGCCGGACCGACGCCAGCGACGCCAGCCAGCTTGCGGCGCTACGCCGCAGCCTGCTCACCACCGCCAACGGCCTGGTGGAGCGCAATGAGGGTCTGTGGAGTTTCGCCCTCTGCCCGGACGGCGCTCCGTCCGATGTTTACACTTTCGGTGGTCCTGGCGGCCTTGAGGGATACGTCGCGGTGGCGCCACCCGCCGATCGAAAACTCACGGTGGCGGATCTGTGCCTGATCAGCCCGCGTTCGGTGCGGCTGGCGCAGAGCTTCCTGGCCGGCTACCGGGCGCAGGTCGACCGTGTCTCCTGGCGCGGCGGTCCCGACGACCCGCTGGTTCTGATGGCGCCGGACAGCGGCCCGCGTGCCGACGCGCGGGATGAATGGCTGTTGCGCATTCTTGACCTTCGGCGCGCCTTGGAAACCCGCGGATATCCATCTGGAGTTGCCGGCGAATTGACGCTGGATGTCTCCGATGCGGTGATTCCGGAGAATTCCGGCAGTTTTCGGTTGTGCCTGTCCGATGGAAAGGCCGTCGTGAACCGGGTTTCGGAAAGGACGGGCGGCGGCGGAAAGGCGGAGGGGGCGGTGCTTTCCCTGTCCATCGCGGCTTTCGCCACCCTCTACAGTGGGCACAAGGGTCCGCACACTCTCCGTCAGGTTGGTCTTCTGCGTGGCGGCGAGGATGCTCTGGCGCTCGCGGCGCTGTTTTTCTCGGGACCGGCGCCCTGGATGCCGGACCGTTTCTGAAGCGGTGTTACCAGTCGCGTTTATCAAACCAGAAATTAACCCTTTCTGCTGTATCCCTTAGTGACAAAGGCATGACGACGGCCAACCCACAAGGCCGTACGATCCGGGGGAGCCCGATTTCATGACGATTGGAACGCGGATTGCGCTCGGTTTTGCGGCGGTCCTTCTGATGACGGTTGCGGTGGCGTTCGTTGGTTGGAACAGCCTGCGCACCTACGCCGGACGCGTCGATCTGGCGGCCCACACCGCCGAACTGGACGCCCGGCTGAAAACCGTGCGGATCGAGGAAGCCCGCTTCGTCACCGAGCGCGACTCCAAGGCCGCCGACAATGTGCCCGGCATGCTGGACCGGCTGCGCGACGAGGCGCAGGGCACGCGGTCCGCGCTGGAGGACGCCGGCAGCGTCCGGCTGGTGGACGAGATCCTGGCGGGAATCGCCGGCTACCGCAGCGCCTTCGGCAACTTCGTCGCCCAGGACAAGGAGGCCCGCGCCCGCACCCAGAGCATGGAGACGCGCGCCCAGGCCCTGCGGGAGATCGCGGAGAAGATCGGCAAGCAGCAGTCCGACCGCTACGACCAGAACATGGTCAGCCTGAAGGACGCCGAGCACGCCGTGCGGCAGAGCCGCGACACCTCCGATCGCGCCGACCGGCTGATCGAGATGGTGCTGGAGGCGCGGCGCCTGCAGTCCGACTTCGCGCACACCCGCAATCCGGCCACGATGGTCGCCGCCGGGGAGGCCATCGCGGCGCTGCAGGCCAACGCCGAGGCCATCGAGAAGGATCTCGTCGGCACCAACGACGAGGAACTGGCCCAGCGGATCGTCACCATCGCCGGCGCCTATCGGATGGTGTTCGAGCAGGCCCGCGCCGAGGGCGCCGGCGAACCGGCCAGCGGCCGCATCCAGGCGCTGGATCGCCATGCCCAGGAAATCCAGAATCTCGCTCACGAGATGCAGGAGAACCAGGCGATGGTCTCCAGCGCCCTCCAGGAGGCCGCGAACTTCGCCCAGAGCGAGGTCAACGAGGCCGTCCAGCTGCGCGGCATCGCCATGCGCCTGATCCAGGGCGCGCAGTCCGCGATGCTGGGGCAGCGCGACTTCATCCTGATGAACGGCGAGGAGGCCCGCGCGCGGGTGCACGGCGCGGTGAAGGAGACGCTGGCGCTCGCCACCCAGGCCGGGGCCGTGCTGGTCGATTCGGAGGGCCGCGCGCTGATCGCCGCCATCACCGAGGCGGCCCAGGCCTTCGACCGGGAATTCGCCGCCCTGGTCAGCACCAGCGAGAACCAGCGCACCGCCTCCAAGACCATGGCCAAGGCCGCCGGCGACGTCAGCGAGCAGGTGGCCCGTCTCGTCTCCATCCAGCGCGACGACCGCGAGAACGGGCGCAGCGGGGCGGAGCTGATCATCATCGTCGGCGCCGCGGTGGCGCTGGCGCTCGGCATGCTCATGGCCTGGATCATCGACCGCGCCATCACCCACCCGATGCACGCCATGACCAAGGCGATGGGCCGGCTGGCCGAAGGCGACCTGACGGTGGACATCCCCGCCGGCGACCGCAAGGACGAGCTGCGCGCCATGGCCGAGGCGCTCAGCGTCTTCAAGGAGAACGCCCTGGAGATGCAGCGCATGGAGGGCGAGCGGGAGGAGATGCGCCGGCAGATCGACGCCGACCGCCGCCGCACCATGAACGAATTCGCCAACGGCTTCGAACAGGCGGTGTCGGGCGTCGTCCTGTCGCTGACCGAGTCCGCCGGCAACCTGGGCCGCGACGCGCAGGAGATGTCGTCGGACGCCGCCCTGACCACCGCCAAGTCGAGCGCCGTCGCCGCGGCGTCGGAGCAGGCGTCGAGCAACGTGCAGACCGTCGCCGCGGCGGCCGAGGAGCTGTCCTCCTCCATCGCCGAGATTTCCCGCCAGCTCAACAGCAGCTCCCAGGTGGCGGTCGGTGCGGCGGCCAAGGCGACCGAGACCAACGGCATCGTCGAGGGTCTGGCCGAGGCGGCGCAGCGCATCGGGCAGGTGGTGGACCTGATCGGCGAGATCGCCGAGCAGACCAACCTGCTGGCCCTGAACGCGACCATCGAGGCGGCCCGCGCCGGGGAAGCCGGCAAGGGCTTCGCCGTCGTGGCCACGGAGGTCAAGAACCTCGCCGGCCAGACCGCCCGCGCCACCGAGGAGATCTCCAGCCAGGTGGCCCAGATGCAGGCGGCGACCGGCGGGGCGGTGGGCGCCATCCGCACCATTTCCGACGCGGTCGGCACCATCAGCAGCACGGTCACCGAGATCGCCCGCGCCATGGAGCAGCAGGGTCTCGCCACCCGCGAGATCGCCCAGAACGTCAATCAGGCCGCCGAGGGCACGCAGGAGGTGATGCACCACATCGCCGAGGTGACCAACGCCGCCACCAAGACCGGCGGCGCCGCCGACGCGGTGCTGAGCGCCAGCCGCACCCTGGCCCGGCAGGCCGAGCATCTGCGGTCCGAGGTGCAGGGCTTCCTCAACAAGGTGCGGACCGCCTGATCGCGGTGCGATGGGGACGGGCCGGGGGCTGAAAAATCCCCCGGCCCGTCCCCGTTGCTTTCGCACGGGGCATCTGTTAAGCCGCGCCCAGCCTCACGGACGCGAGATCCCATGGACTTCCCCTTGTCACAGCGCGATTCCACACGGGGAATTCCCGACGCGGTGCTGGCCGGTCTCGCCGGCGTCGCGGCGGCGGCGCTCGGCCCGCTGGCCTCGATGGCGCCGCGCGGTTTGCCGGTCTGGGCCATCCTGATCGCGCTGATCGGGCTGGTCGGTCTCGCCCGCCGCGGCGCCTTGGGGCGGCTGCAACGGGCGATGCCCGGCACGGTGGTGGTCCTGGCGTTCCTGGCGCTGGCCTCCCTCTCCATCCTGTGGAGCCCGTCGCCGCGCGCCGGACTGACGGTCGTGGAGATCGGCTACATCGGCCTCGGCGCGCTGGCCGGCGGAGCGTGGCTGTCCTCCTTGCCGGGGGTGGAGGCGCGGCGGCTGACCGGCCTCTTCCTGGTGGGCGTGTTCGCCGGCGTCCTGCTGTTCGCCGTGGAGGCCGCGCTGGATTTCCCGCTGCACCGTTGGTGGAACCATGTGCCCGCGGGCATCGAGATCGCGGAGACCAACGTGCCCAAGCGCACGGCGGTTCTGCTCTGCCTGCTGGTCTGGCCGGCGGCGATGGCGCTCGACCGGGCCGGGCGGCGGGGGATGGCCGTCGTCCTTCCCACGGTCTTCGCGGCGGCCTGCCTGCTGCTGACCAGCCGCTCGGCCATGCTGGGCATCGCCGCCGGGGGAGCGGCCTTCGCGTTGGCCGTCTGGTCGCCGGGGCTCGTCCGCGGGCTGTTGGCGGCGGTGCTGGGGATCGCCTTCACCTTCGTGCTGCCGCTGGTGCTGCTGTTCGACCGCGTGCTGAACCTGGATGGTGCCGACTGGCTGTTCCGATCCGCCCAGCACCGGGTGGAGATCTGGGGCATGGCGGCCGGCCGGGCGCTGGAGACTCCCTTCCTCGGGCAGGGCATCGACGCGTCCCGCGCCTTGGAGCCGGACGGTGCGGTGTCGCGCTTCGGCACGTTGACCGACAGCCTGCTGCCGCTGCACCCCCACAACGCCTTCCTGCAAGTCTGGCTGGAGCTTGGCGCCCTCGGCGCCGCGCTGGCCCTGATGGCCGCGTTGCTTCTTCTGTTCGGCACGGGGCGGATGGAGCGGCGGCTGCAACCCTTCGCGCTGGCCCTGTTTGCGTCGGCGCTGGCGATGGCCAGCACGGCCTATGGGATCTGGCAGGCGTGGTGGATGGGCGGCATGCTGGCCGCCGGCCTGATGCTCCGGCTGGCCGCCCGCACCCCGGCGGGGGGCGAATGACGGCGGAGAGCGGCCCCGATGGACGTAGTGCGCGCCGCCGCGTCCTGGTCATCAAGCTGGGCGCCTTCGGCGACTTCTTCCTGGCCCAGACCGCCTTCTCGGCCATCCGGCGGCACCACGCCGCCGACCATCTGACGCTGCTGACCCTGCCGTCCCTGGCCCCGCTCGCCCGTCTCAGCGGCCTGTTCGACGAGGTTCTGGAGGACCCGCGCAAGCGGTCCCTTGCGGCGTATGGGCGCGTTCGCCGCCTTTTGCGCGCCGGGCGCTTCGATCGGGTCTACGACCTTCAGGCGCAGCCGCGCACCGACCGCTATTTCTGGCTGCTCGCCCCCGGCCCCTGGCCGGAATGGTCGGGCACCGCCTGGGGCGCCTCGCACCGCGACCAGTATCCGGGGCGGCGCAAGGTGCCGGTGATCGAGCGCTACACCCGTCAGCTGGCGCCCTTCGGCATCGTGCCGGACGCGGTGCCGGACCTGTCCTGGCTCGACGCCGACACCGGCGGGTTCGGTCTTGCCGCGCCCTATGCCCTGCTGATCCCCGGCTCGTCCCCCGGACGGCCCGACAAGCGCTGGCCGGTCGAGCGCTATGGCGAACTGGCACAGGCGCTGGCGGCGCGCGGGATCACCCCGGTGGTGCTGGGCACGGCCATCGAGGCGGATCTCGCCCGGGCCATCGCCGCCGCCTGTCCGCAGGCGGTGGACCTGACCAGCCGCACCAGCGTGCCGGAGATTGCCGGGCTGGCCCGCCGGGCCTGGGCGGCGGTCGGCAACGACACCGGCCCCACCCATCTGGTGGCATCCGTCGGCTGTCCGACGCTGGGGCTTTTCTGCGACGCGTCCGTCCCCATCCAGGCCAACGGGCCGCGCATGTCCGTCCACCACCGGCCGTCCTTCGCCGAGATGGACGTGGCCGGCGTGCTGGCGGCCATGGGCGCGCTCCCGCCGAGCCGGTAGAGTGGAGCTGATCGTTTGGCAGGAGTCATGAAGGATTTGAGCAGCCAGGACGCCAGCGCCACGCCCGCCGAAGCGGTCACCCTGCCCGCCGGAAAGCCGGGCGGGCGCCTGATGCTGCTCGCCAAGCTGGCGGTGACCCTGGCGGTTCTCGGCGTGCTGGGCGCCAAGGCCGACTGGCCGGCTCTGCTGGCGCGCCTCGCCGGAGCGGACCCCGTCTGGCTGGCCGCCGGCTTTGCGGCGAAGCTGCTCGCCGTGGTCTGCGCCGGGGAGCGCTGGCGCGATGCCCTGCGCGCCGCGGGCGAGCGGGTCTCGCACGGGCTGGCGATGCGGCTGATGTTCACCGGCCTGTTCTTCGGGCAGGTGCTGCCGGGGGCGTTGGGCGGCGACGTGGTCCGCGGCTGGCTGACCTACCGGGGCGGGGCGTCCTCCACCGCCGTGATGCTGGCCCTGGTGCTCGACCGGTTGCTGGCCCTGGTCGGCTGCGTGGCGCTTTTGTTCCTCGGCCTGCCGCATCTGGTGGCGACGGCTCCGCCCTCCGTCGCCTGGGCCGGGCCGGTGGCGGTGGCGTTGCTCGCCCTCGCCATGGTCGCGGGGCTCCAGGCGGACCGCCTTCCATTGCCCGGCGTCCTGCGGCGCCCGCCGGTCCAGGCGGTGCAGGCCCAGGTGGCGCGCCTGCGCGTGGCGCTGCTCAGCCGGGCGGCGTTCGCCGGGTTGCTGCACAGCGCGGCGGTTCACGCCTGCACGGTCTTCGCGGTGATCGCCTACGCCCAGGCGCTGGGCATTCCCGTGCGGGTCCTGGACGCGCTGGCCGTCGTGCCGATGACCATCTTCGCGGCGGCGCTGCCGATCTCTCTGAACGGCTGGGGCGTGCGGGAGGGGGCCTTCGTCGCCGGCTTCGCGCTTTACGGCCTCGGCGCCACCGACGCGCTCGCCCTGTCGCTGATGATCGGCCTGTCGGTCACCCTGTCGTCGCTGCCGGGCGGCCTGCTTTGGTTTAGTCTGAAGGGGCGGAAGGAGCTTGGGCGGCCCTGAGCCGGGCCAGCGCCCAGCCCGCGGCGTCCCGCACCACGTCGCTCGGGTCCTCCAGGAGGCGTTCGGCCACCGGGGCGAGGCGGGCGTCGCCGCTGTTGCCCAAGGCCACCAGGACGTTGCGCACGAAGCGGTCGCGCCCGATCCGCTTGATGGGCGAGCCGCTGAACACCTGCCGGAAGCCGGCATCGTCCAGCTGCGCCAGATCGGCCAGCCGCGGCGCCGTCAACTCCGCCCGCGGCAGGAAGGCCGCCTCGCGGGAGCGTTTGGCGAACTTGTTCCAGGGGCAGGCGGCCAGGCAATCGTCGCAGCCGTAGACGCGGTTGCCCATCAGCGGGCGCAACTCCTCGGGGATCGGCCCCTTGTGTTCGATGGTCAGGTAGGAGATGCAGCGCCGCGCGTCCAACTGGCCGGGGGCGGGGAAGGCGGCGGTGGGGCAGGCATCCAGGCAGCGCCGGCACTGGCCGCAGCGGTCCACCCCCGGCGGGTCGGGCGGCAGCTCCAGCGTCGTGTAGACCTCGCCCAGGAACAGCCAGGAGCCGTGGGTGCGCGACACGAGGTTGGTGTGCTTGCCCTGCCAGCCCAGCCCGGCCTTCTCGGCCAGCGGCTTCTCCATCACCGGGGCGGTGTCCACGAAGACCTTCAGTTCGGCCTTGAAGCGGTGGGCGATCCATTGGCCCAGCGTCTTCAGGCGGCCCTTGATGAGGTCGTGGTAATCGCGGTTCTTCGCGTAGACCGACACGATGCCGCGCTCGGGATGCGCCAGCAGGGCGCGCGGGTCCTCAGCCGGGGCGTAGCTGGTGCCGAGCGCGATGACGGTGCGCGCCTCCGGCCAGAGGGATTGGGGGTGGGCACGCTGGTCGGCCCGGTCGTCCATCCAGCCCATGTCGCCGTGCCGGCCCTGGCGCAGGAACTCGGCCAGCCGCTCCCTGGCCTCGGCGCCCAGTTCCGCCCGCGCGAAGCCGACCGCGTCGAAGCCCAGCGACAGGGCGCGGTCGCGGATGGCTTCGCGGGTGGAGGTGGCTGGGTCGGGCATGGTGGTACGTTCGGCAAAAGCGCACCCCCCTCACCCTGACCCTCTCCCCGGAGGGGAGAGGGAAATCGGGGGGCATCCTTGGATCAGCCGCGGCCGCGGTAGGTCTGGACGTCCTGCGGTGGAATCCACACGCCCTTCGGCGGCTCGCCGGTGGCGTAGAAGACGTCGATGGGAATGCCGCCGCGCGGGTACCAGTAGCCGCCGATGCGCAGCCACACCGGCTTCAGCTCGTCCACCAGACGCTTGCCGATGCCGACGGTGCAGGCCTCGTGGAAGGCGCCGTGGTTGCGGAAGCTGGTCAGGAACAGCTTCAGCGACTTCGACTCCACCAGCCACTCGCCCGGCACATAGTCGATGACCAGATGGGCGAAGTCCGGCTGGCCGGTGATCGGGCAGAGCGAGGTGAATTCCGGTGCGGTGAAGCGGACGACGTAGTTCTCACCGGGGTTCGGGTTCGGCACGCGCTCCAGCACCGCCTCTTCCGGCGTCTTCGGCTGGACGGTCGCGCCGCCGAGCTGCGTCAGGCCGGAATAGATGCTTTCAGACATCGGCGGATTCCTTCTTCACGGGCTTCACGGGCTTCACGGGCTTCACGGGCTTTGCCGGCTTCGCCCTCAGGGCGGCCAGCGGGTCCTCGGTGGCCGGGACGTCGCCTTCGTTCAGGCGGGCCTCCAGCGCGCCCGCGACCTCGTCGAAGCGGCCGTCCTCGATGGCCTGACGAAGCTCGGCCATCAGGTCCTGGTAATAGTGCAGGTTGTGCCAGGTCAGCAGCATCGGCCCCAGCATCTCGCCCGCCTTGAACAGGTGGTGCAGATAGGCCCGGCTGTGGTTGCGGCACGCCGGGCAGCCGCATTCCTCGTCGAGCGGGCGCTCGTCATGGGCGTGGCGGGCGTTGCGGATGTTGATGGTGCCGCGCCGCACGAAGGCCTGACCGGTGCGGCCCGAGCGGGTGGGCATCACGCAGTCGAACATGTCCACGCCGCGCCGCACCGCGCCGATCAGGTCGCTGGGGCGCCCCACCCCCATCAGGTAGCGCGGGCGCTCCTTGACCATCAGCGGCTCGGTGAAGTCGAGCACGGTGAACATCGTCTCCTGGCCCTCGCCCACGGCCAGCCCGCCGATGGCGTAGCCGTCGAAGCCGATGTCGCTCAGGGCCGCCACGCTCTCCGCCCGCAGGTCCGCGTAGACGCCGCCCTGCACGATGCCGAACAGGCCGTAGCCGGGCCGCTCGACGAAGGCGTCCTTGCTGCGCTTCGCCCAGCGCATCGACAGGCGCATGGACGAAGCCGCCTGGGCCTCCGTCGCCGGGAAGGGGGTGCACTCGTCCAGGCACATGGTGATGTTGCTGTCCAGCAGATGCTGGATCTGGATCGAGCGTTCCGGCGTCAGATGGTGCTTGCTGCCGTCGAGGTGGGATTTGAAGGTCACCCCCTCCTCGGTCATGGTGCGCAGGTCGGACAGGGACATGACCTGGAAACCGCCGCTGTCCGTCAGGATCGGCTTGTCCCAGTTCATGAAGCGGTGCAGGCCGCCCAGCTGCCCGACGCGCTCCGCCGTGGGGCGCAGCATCAGGTGGTAGGTGTTGCCCAGCAGGATTTCCGCGCCGGTGGACTTCACGGCGTCGCTGGTCATCGCCTTGACGGTGGCGGCGGTGCCCACGGGCATGAAGGCGGGCGTGTTGATGACGCCGTGCGCGGTGGAGACCCGGCCGCGCCGGGCGCGCCCGTCGGTCTTCAGAAGCTCGAACCCGATGCCGGTCATCACACCCTCCGGAGCAGCGACGCGTCGCCGTAGCTGAAGAAACGGTAGCCCTGGCCGATGGCGTGCGCGTAGGCCGCCTTCATCGTGTCCATGCCCGCGAAGGCGCAGACCAGCATGAACAGGGTGGAGCGGGGCAGGTGGAAGTTGGTCACCAGAAGGTCCACGATCTTGAAGCGGTAGCCGGGGGTGATGAAGATGTCGGTGTCGCCGCTGAAGGCCCGGATGCTGCGGTCGTCCAGACCCGCCGTCTCCAGGATGCGCAGCGCGGTGGTGCCGACCGAGACGATCCGCCCGCCGGCGGCGCGGGTGGTGTTGATGGCCTCGGCGGTCTCGGGGGAGATTTCGCCCCACTCGCTGTGCATGCGGTGCTCGGCGATGTCGTCCACCTTGACCGGCAGGAAGGTGCCGGCCCCGACATGCAGCGTCACCGGCACGCGGCGGACGCCGCGGGCGTCGAGCGCCGCCAGAAGCTCCGGCGTGAAGTGCAGACCGGCGGTGGGGGCGGCCACGGCACCCTCCCGCGCGGCGAAGACGGTCTGGTAGTCCGCCGCGTCCTGTTCGTCCGCCTCGCGCCGGATGTAGGGGGGCAGGGGCATCCGGCCATGGCGGTGCAGCGCCTCCATCAGCTCCGGCCCGCCCTTGGAGAAGCGCAGCCGCACCTCCATCCCGTCCTTGGCGACGACTTCCGCCGAAAAGTCCTCGGCGATGGCGATCACGTCGCCGGGCTTCAGCCGCTTGCCGGGGCGGGCGAAGGTCGCCCATTCCCGTTCCCCCTCGCGTTTGTGGAGCGTGATCTCCACCCGCACCTCGCCGCGCCGGCCGTCCAGCCGGGCGGGGATGACGCGGGTGTCGTTGACGACCATCAGGTCGCCCGGCTCCAGCAGGGCGGGCAGGTCGCGCACGATGCGGTCGTGCAGACGCTCCGCCACGTCGAGCAGACGGGCGGCGTCACGCGGCTTGGCCGGATGCTCGGCGATGCGGTCCGGCGGAAGGTCGAAGTCGAAATCGGCGGTCTTCATGGGAGCCGCTCGTATAGACCAAAGCGGTGGGACGGGGGAAGCATTACGAGTCGGGGATCATTCGGGTAGGGGGAGGGCCTGGGCGGTCAGGGCGGCGGTCTGGCGGGCGTGCAGGACGTCGACGTCGAAGCCCTGGATCATCTCCTGGAACAGCCGGTACCAGTTCACCTCGGCCTGGAGATGCAGGAAGACGGAGCCCAGCCCGATCGCCGCGCGGTCCATGAAGACGAACTCCCGCGGCACCTCCACCCCGCCGACGCGGCGCAGCTCCGCATGGACCTTGGCGGCGGTCTCGCGGCCGTAATGGCCGGAGTTGGTCTCCTCGATGCGGCGGCTGCGGTCGTCCATGATCGGGGCGTAGACGAAGCGTGCCCAGATGTTGAGCACATCCACCAGTTCCTTGGTCGGGTTGGCGAAGCCCCAGGTGCGGTAGGCCTCCACCGCCTTGTCCTGGTTGCCGGTCTGCAGCGCGTCGTAGAGGTCGATCACCCCCTTCACGAAGCGGGCCGGGAAGACGCGGACGCAGCCGAAATCCAGCAGGTTGATCCCTCGGTCGGGCCGCACCGTGTAGTTCCCCAGATGCGGGTCGCCATGGATGATGCCGTAGCCGTAGAAGGGCACGTACCAGGCGCGGAACATGTTCATCGCCAGCTCGTCGCGGGCGTCCGGCTGGTCCTTGACGAAGTCGAGGATCTTGCGCCCCTCCACCCATTCCAGCGTCAGCAGGCGCCGGGTGGACAGGTCGGGCACCACCGCCGGCACATGAACACCGGAGGTGTCGGCCAGCATGGCGCGGTAGAGGCGGGCGTGCTTGGCCTCGCGCTCGTAATCCAGCTCCTCGCGCAGCCGGGCGCCGATCTCGGCCTGGATCTGCTTGGTGGAGATGGCGCTGTCGGTGCGCTCGAAGATGGCGAAGATCAGCCCCAGCTGGCGCAGGTCCGCCTCCACGGCGGAGGCCATGTCGGGGTACTGGAGCTTGCAGGCGAGGTTCTGCCCGTCCAGCCCGACGGCCCGGTGCACCTGCCCCAGCGAAGCGGCGGCGGCGGCGGTCTGCTCGAAGTGCCGGAAGCGCTTGTGCCAGGCGGGGCCAAGCTCGCTGGCCATCCGGCGCTTGACGAAGGGCCAGCCCATCGACGGCGCGTCGGCCTGGAGCTGCGACAGCTCCTGCACATACTCGCGGGGCAGGGCGTCGGGGATGGTGGACAGCAGTTGCGCCACCTTCATCAACGGCCCCTTCAGCCCGCCCAGCGCGGCGCGCAGTTCGGCGGCGTGGCGATCCCGCTCCAGGGGGATGCCCAGCACCCGTTCTCCGGCGAAACGGGCCGCAAGGCCCCCCACGGCGGTCCCGACCCGCGCATACCGCGCGATCCGGCCGCCAAGCCTGTTCTCATCCGTGTTCGGCATGCCGAATAGGTGGGGGCGTGGAGGCCGAAAGGCGAGTCCCCCGGCGACGTTCCGGCGCCGCGGACCGGTCCGGTCATCGCCATCGGCACCCGGCGCTCGTCGCGCCGAATCTCGGAAACGCGGCGGTGTCTTCTGGCCTCCGGTTTCCTTTGTGCTCAAATGGACCGGAATCATAAAAGTACGCCATCAAAGATTGAATATTTCCTTTTTCAGCGTTTTGTCCTTCTTTTCATTAAATTCAGGCGACAGAGAATGTGTTTTAATTCTTTCATAATCAATCGGGCCGCATACCGGAGTATGTGGCGCGAAGCCCGGTGCAACGGGGGAACAGATGCGGTTTCAGGACTTCCGGATCGTCAACAAGGTGCTTCTGGTGATCGGCCTGATGGCCATGCTTGCGGTTGCGTTGAGCACCAACGGGCTGGTCCGGATGGGAAGCCTCGATCAGAGCTACACCAACCTGATCAACGGCGAGGCCAAGGCGAGCCTGTGGCTCGCCCGCGGCACCTCGACGCTCAACGAGACCGGGCGGCTGCTCTACACCATGATCTCCGAAGCGGACCCGGCGCGCATGCGCAACCTGGCCGAGGAGATCGTCCGGCAGGAAAAACTGCTCGACCAACGGCTGGACATGGCCGGCAAGACGCTCCCGTCGCTGGCCGCCGACATCGCCGCCGCGCATCAGCAAACCGGTGCCATGTCCAAGATCGCGGAAGAGGTCCGCTCTCTGACCCTGGGGGGCAAGGACCAGGAGGCGATGGCCGTGATGGGAAAGCGGTATGAACCCGCTTTCCTCGATCTTCTGTCCCGCATGCGCGCACTTCTGGAAAGGGCGGACAAGGATCTCGACAACGCTGCCGACATGGCAACGGCCGGCTATCAGGACTCGCGCCTGTGGACGATGATCGCCGGCGCCGTGGGCATCGTCGTCTGCCTTGGGCTGGCGGTCCTGCTGACCCGCCGCACCATCGCCGGCCCCATCGAGCGGCTTACGGGTGCGATGCGGGCGCTTGCGGACGGCAATCTCGACACGATCGTCGAGGGACAGGGCCGCGGCGACGAAATCGGCGGCATGTCGAGGGCTCTCCAGGTGTTCAAGGACTCCGCCATCGAAAAGCGCCGTCTGGAAGCCGCGGAGAAGGAGGAAACCGCCCGCCGCGGCGAACGCCAGCGCCGGATCGAGGAGTTCACCCGCCGCTTCGATGGGATCGTCACCGGATTGCTCGACCGGGTCACGGCCTCCGTGCGAACCCTGCACACGTCGTCGGACAGCCTGTCCGCCACCGCCGAGGAAACCCAGCGGCAGAGCGCCACCGTCTCGTCGGCCGCCGAACAGGCGACGGCCAACGTTGAAACCGTGGCGGCGGCCGGCAACGAACTGACCGCGTCGATCCACGAGATCGCCCGGCAGGTCTCCGACGGCAGCGCCATAGCCACGACCGCCGACCGTGACGCCGCCGCGGCGAATCACAAAGTCGGCAGCCTCGCCGACGCGGTGGCGAGGATCGGTGAGGTGACGAGCCTCATCCAGAACATCGCCTCGCAGACCAACCTGCTGGCGCTGAACGCGACCATCGAGGCGGCCAGGGCCGGAGAGGCCGGCAAGGGCTTCGCCGTCGTCGCCTCCGAAGTGAAGAGCCTCGCCAACCAGACGGCCAAGGCGACCGAGGAGATCGCCGCCCAGATCACCGCCATCCAGACCGAAACCGCCGTGGCGGTGGCGGCCATCCGCGGCATCTCCGCGACCACCGTGCGGATGAGGGAGCTGACCACGAGCATCGCCGGCGCCGTCGAACAGCAGGGAGCGGCCACGACCGAGATCGTCCGCAACGTCGACGAGGCCGCGCAGGGGACGCGCGTCGTGGCCGACAACATCATCGACGTCGCCCGGGCGGCCTCCGACACCGGGCGCATGGCCGGCGACGTCTTCAAGGCCGCCAGCGAGGTGCAGGAGGAGAGCGAAACGCTGCGGGTGGAGATCGAGCGCTTCCTGCAGCAGGTGCACGCGGCGTGACGCCGGCAAGCCGGCGCCACCGTTCCGCAGGAAGCGCCGCGCTCACCCGCCCGGCGCGATGTTCTGGTTCACGCAGAACAGGTTGGTCGGGTCGTACGTCGCCTTCAGCGCCCGCAGGCGTTCGTAGTTCGGCCCGTAGGCGGCCTGGACGCGCTGTTCGTCGTCGGTGACGAAATTCACGTAGACCCCGCCCGTGGCATAGGCGGCGGTCCGGTCGGAAACGCCGCGCGCCCATTGGATGCAGGCGCTGTCCTCCTGCGGGGTGTTCCAGCGCGCGTGCACGTTCATCACGAACAGGGCGTCGCGGTGCGGGTAGGCGGTGGCGTCCGCCGGGACGCGGTTGGCCGCCGCACCGAGCAGGCCGACGAAGATCTCGCACTGGTCGGAGGGCAGCCTCGCGGCCTCCTCGACCAGCACGTCGATCAGCCCGTCCTCCAATCCGGTGAAGTTCTGCGATTTCCAGTAGTTCCGTGCGCCCGGCACCAGAAGCGGGTCGAAGGCCGCCTGCCACGCCGCGTAGGGCATGAGACCGACATGCTCCCCGACCGGCGTGCCCAGCGACAGCACCGGCTCCAGCGCCTTGCGGGCCGCCGCCTCGTCGTCGCCGGCGCAGATGACGGGCATGACCACCACCTCCTTGCCGTGCACGTCCGGCGGCAGGAAGGGCAGGGGCGGCGCCTTGCGCAGCACGGCCCACGCGGTGGCCTCGTCGGGCAGGGCCGCCGTGGCGTCGCGGTAGCGGCGCATCAGGTCGCCCGCCCCCGCGAAGGGGTGGACGACCAGCCCGGCAAACACCATCGGCCCCACGGGGTGCAGGCGGAAGGTGAAGGAGGTGACGACGCCGAAGTTGCCGCCGCCGCCGCGGATGGCCCAGAAGAGGTCGGCGTTCTCGTCGGCGCTGGCCCGTAGGAACCTCCCGTCGGCGGTGACCACGTCGGCGCCCAGCAGATTGTCCACCGTCAGGCCATACTTGCGGGTCAGCCAGCCGAACCCGCCGCCCAGCGTCAGCCCGGCGATGCCGGTGGTGGAGTTGATGCCGACCGGAACGGCCAGCCCGAAGGCCTGCGTCTCCCGGTCGAGATCGCCCAGCGTGGCGCCGGGGGCCACCCGCGCCGTCCGGCTCACCGGATCGACATGGACGAAGCGCAGGGCGCCGAGGTCGATCAGCAGGCCGCCGTCGCACAGGGAATTGCCGGCGATGTTGTGGCCGCCGCCGCGCACCGAGACCAGAAGCCCGTTCTCCCGCGCGAAGCGCACCGCCTGCATGACGTCGGCGGCGCCGGCGCAGCGGGCGATCAGGCCGGGCCGGCGGTCGATCATGGCGTTCCAGATCGTCCGGGCCTCGTCATAGCCCAGCGACTGCGGGGTCAGCAGCGGACCGCGCAGACGGGCGGCAAGATCGTCGACGGCCTGCTGGGAAAGGATCGTCTCCCGCCGGTCGGCGGTGCGCAGCGTGACGTCACCCATCGGGCATCTCCCCGTCAAAGCGGCAACTTCCGCGAATAATCGGGCCGTTATGGCGCAACAAGGGTAAAGCGGTGCCCCGGTGCAGGCCATTCGGGAAAGGACTCCCGCCGGTGTTCTTCCGGACGGAGCCACCCCTCAATTCGGTGTTTGCGCGGCTTTGACGGTGGGAGGCGGTGGATCAGCCGCCCTGGCTGCGGATCCAGGCGGCGGTGGCGCTGTCCATGGTGTTCTTGTGGTTGATGAACCACTCCGGCACCACCTCGGTCAGGTAGCCGCGGACCAGGGCCAGATTGCCGGCGGCCATGCGCTTGGCGATGCCTTCCAGCTCCAGACGGACGCGGTTGTGCTCGTGCACATGGATGGGAGTCGGCGGGAAGCCGTACTGGTGCATCAGCTCCTCCTCGCGGGCCAGATGGTCGCGGAGATGCTGGGCGAAGGCGGTGAAATGGGCGGGCAGGTCGGCGTCCGACGCCGTGGCGGCCTCGGCGAGAAGCTCGACGGTCTCCTTGTGGTCGGCGTCGATGATGGCGTTGCCGACTTCCAGGGACGGGCTCCAGGCGGGGATCGAAAGGGTGGGCATGGTGCTCTCCGAATGGATCATTGGAAGCCACCATACCCATCCCGCGATTGGGGATTCTTGACGTCCGTCAAGAAAACCCGGTGGGAAACTCTGGTCAGGGCTGATTTTCCAGCTCGTCAACAAAGCCGCGGATGACGTTCAGCCCCTTCTGCCAGAAGGCCGGGTCGCTGGCGTCCAGCCCGAAGGGGGCCAGGAGCTCCTGATGGCGCAGCGTGCCGCCCGCCGACAGCATCGCCAGATACTTCTCCGCGAAGCCCGTCTCCGACTCCTGGTAGACCGCGTAGAGCGAGTTCACGAGGCAGTCGCCGAACGCGTAGGCGTAGACGTAGAAGGGCGAATGGATGAAGTGCGGGATGTAGGACCAGTAGTTCCGGTAGCCCTCGTCGAAGCGCAGCGCCGGGCCGAGGCTTTCGGTCTGCACCGCCATCCAGATCTCGCCCAGCCGCTCCGCCGTCAGTTCGCCCTCGCGGCGCTCGGTGTGGACGCGGCGCTCGAAGTCGAAGAAGGCGATCTGGCGGACCACCGTGTTCAGCATGTCCTCGACCTTGGAGGCCAGCATGATCTTGCGGCGCTTCGGGTCGGTCTCGCGGTCGAGCAGGGCGCGGAAGGTCAGCATCTCGCCGAACACCGACGCGGTCTCCGCTAGGGTCAGCGGCGTGTCGGACAGAAGATGGCCCTGGCCGCCGGCCAGGATCTGGTGCACGCCGTGGCCCAGCTCATGGGCGAGCGTCATCACGTCGCGCGTCTTGCCCTGGTAGTTGACCAGCAGGTAGGGGTGGACGCTGGGCACCGTCGGGTGGGCGAAGGCGCCCGGCGCCTTGCCGGGGCGGACCGGCGCGTCGATCCAGGCGTTGTCGAAGAAGCGCTTGCCCAGGGCGGCCAGATCCGGCGAGAAGCGGCCGTAGGCGCCCAGCACCAGATCGCGCGCCTCGTCCCAGCGGATGCTGCGGTCGGCGTCGTCGGGAAGCGGCGCGTTGCGGTCCCAGTAATCCAGATGGTCCTGCCCGAACCACTTGGCCTTCATCGCGTAGTAGCGGTGGGACAGCGCCGGGTAGGCGTCCTTCACCGCCGCGGCCAGCGCGTCGACCACCTCGTCCTCGACGCGGTTGGACAGGTTGCGGGCCGACGTCGGCGCCTTGTAGTTGCGCCACTTGTCGTCGATCTCCTTGTCCTTGGCCAGCGTGTTGGTGACCAGGGCGAACAGGCGGATGTTGTCGCCCATCACCCGGCCGATCACCGCCCCGGCCTCCTTGCGGACCTCCGGGCGGCGGTCGGACAGGCGGTTCAGCGCCTCCGCGCAGGTCAGTTCCTTCCCGCCGATGGGGAAGCGCAAGGACGCGATCGTCTCGTCGAACAGGCGGTTCCAGGCGGCGCGCCCGACCACATGCTTCTCATGGAGCAGCCGTTCGACCTCGTCGGAGAGCTGGTGCTCGCGGAACAGGCGGACGTCGCGCAGCCAGGGGGCGTAGCGGGCAAGCTCCTTCGACGCCTTCACCTTGGCGTCCAGGACCTTGTCCTCCAGCCGGTTGATCTCCAGCGTGAAGAAGACGAGGTGGGTGGAGATGCCGTTCACCCGCTCCTGCGCCGACTGGTAGAACTTGGCGATGGCCGGGTCGGTCATGTTGCCGTTGTAGACCAGCCCGGCGTAGGACATCACCCGCGACAGCACCTCGTCGATGTGTTCGTACTCGCGGATGGCGGCGGCGAAGGCGTTGCCGTCCAGCCCGGCGAGCTTGGTCGCGTATTGTTCATAGAAGTCCTTGGACGCGCGCTCCATCCGCTCCAGGTCGGCCTTCAGTTCCGCCGACTCCATGCCCGGATAGAGGTCCGTCAGGTCCCAGGAGGGCAGGGCGCCGAGGTCCGGCCCGCCCCCCGTGGCGGCCAGGGCGGTGTCGGGCATGGTGGTCTGGGGAGCGCCGTGGAAATTGCCAATCGGGTGCCGGGTGGCGCTGCGGGTCATCTGTCCCTCCGTTCTGGGCTTTGCCTATTCTGGGCTTAGGCCGTCCTGAGCTTTGGAACCGGATATAAGCGTCGCGCGCGACCGGGGGAAGGATGCGTTGCGGTATCGGCTCAGGGAGCCTGGCTTTCCTGCGCGCGGCGGATCGCCGCCTCCACGCATTGCAGGTGCAGCTTCTTGCGGGCGAGCTGGCGGGTCCGCCGCTCCTCCAGGTCGGTGGCGGGCATCGCCTCGATGGCGCAGCCGCGCCAGCCGTTGGCGTCCAGCGCGCGGGCGACCTCCGCATAGCCGAAATAGCCCTTGTCCGGCTGCTCCCACGGGGCGCGGAAGTCGGCGCGGCGCAGGACGAAGCGGTTGGACTGGCTGGACCCGCCGAGACTGGTCAGCCGGGCCACGATCAGCCGCTCGCCGTTCGGGTGGACGACGGTCAGGATCGGGCGGATGCCGAAGACGGGCGGGTCGCTGCTCATGGGGACATGCATAGCGTTCCGGTCGGCATTAGGCCAGAGACAAGGCCGTCGGAAAGGGCGACGGACGACGGACAGGAGGTCGCGGCCTGCGAAAAATGAACGCAGCCATACGCAAGTATGTCCTGGGTCGGCGTGTATAAAAATTAGCGGTTCACAAGTGATTGTTGCGCGCTTTCTATAGGAACGGTGAGATGATTTGCTTTCCCGTGAATCGGATCTCCGGGTAGGCGAAGGAGAAGGCGGCGATGACATTGTTGGTGCGCTTACGAAAGCCGGTGCTGGCGGCGTTCTTTCTTCTGTCGTGGCTTCTGCCCGTCGCTGCGGCGCCGGCTCAACCGGCCCCCGTCGAATTGCCGGCCGGCAGCTACGACGCGCAGGGCACTGCCCTGTCGGCCCTGGTCTATGTGCCGGACGGCGCGCGGGCGCGCGGCAAGGCGCCGCTGCTGGTCCTGCTGCACGGCTGCGAGCAGGACGCCCGGACCTTCTTCGAGGATTCGGGCTGGAAGGACATGGCCGACGCCCATGGCTTCGTCGCCCTGCTGCCGGCGCAAAAGCACAACCTGTTC
The DNA here is from genome assembly GCF_003119115.1 of Azospirillum sp. TSH58. NCBI lineage: Bacteria > Pseudomonadati > Pseudomonadota > Alphaproteobacteria > Rhodospirillales > Azospirillaceae > Azospirillum > Azospirillum sp. TSH58. The sequence goes on along the minus strand of NZ_CP022364.1, from coordinate 688,393 downwards.
TCCATGGTGGGGACGGGAGGGTTCGGGCGTTACGGCAACCCGCTCGGCTGCTTCAACTTCGCCGACCGCCTGAACAGCCCGCTGAAGGGCTTCGTCCCGCGCGAGGCGGCGGCCATCGCCTCGATGGTCGGCGCCGTCGTCTCCGGCAAGGGGCTGGGCACCAACGGCCCGGCGGTGGACGCGGAACGGGTCTCGGTCACCGGCCTGTCGGCGGGGGCGGGCATGGCGGCGGCTCTGCTGGCCGACTATTCGCAGCTTTTCGCGGGTGGGGCCTTGTTCGCGGGCGTGCCGGTGATGTGCGCGCAGAGCATGCAGTCGGCCGCGTCGCTCTGCGGCATCTCCGTGTCGCGCGGCTGCGCCGAGGTGAAGGCGCGCTCCGGCGGCTACGACAACAGCGAATGGAAAAAGGCGGTCCAGCGCGCCCAGCATCCCGCCGGGCGCCCGCGGGTGCTGATCGTCCAGGGGACGGCGGACTGCACCGTGGACCCGCAGAACGCCCTCTACCTGACGAACCAGTGGACGGCCTTCCACGGGCTGAAGGTGGATGCCCCCGTGGTCATCGGGCAGGAACCGTCCTGGCCTGACCGCGCCGTGCGGCAGGGCTACGCGCCGCAGGGCGCCAACGCGCTGTGGGTGGAGACGGTGCTGCTGAAGGACGTCGGCCACGTCATGCCCATCGACACCGGCAATCCGCAGCGTCCCTGCGGGCGGGTGCGGGTGTCGGAGACGAAGACCTACATCGAGGATGTCGGATTCTGCGGCGCGGCGCTGGCCGCCGGTTTCCTGCAACTGGAGCCGTAGCACCCGCCTTAGGCGCGGCGGGCGGGTTCAGCACTCACCAAAGTGGTGCGACAGCCCGCCGCACCTTCCGGAATGCCGTTTGCCAAACGGTGCAGATTTGACGCAGATTGGGGCCGCTGCGTGAACGTTCATTGCGCGGCTGCGGAGAAACGCGAACCAAACAAAATATAAGGGACGCCCCCCATGAGCCAAAGCTCGGCCGATCGCTACAACCAGATCCACGCCCGTTCCCTGTCCGATCCCGACGGATTCTGGGGCGAGGCGGCGGAAGACATCACCTGGATCAAGCGCTGGGACAAGGTGCTGGACGACAGCAACGCGCCCTTCTACCGCTGGTTCACCGGCGGCGTCCTGAACACCTGCTACAACGCCGTCGACCGCCATGTGGAGGCCGGACGCGGCGCCCAGGCGGCGATCATCTACGACAGCCCGGTCACCAAGACCGTGCAGACCATCACCTACGCCGAGCTTCAGGATCAGGTGGCCCGCTTCGCCGGCGCGCTGCGCGCCCAGGGCGTGGAGAAGGGCGATCGCGTCATCCTCTACATGCCGATGATCCCGCAGTCGCTGGTCGCCATGCTGGCCTGCGCGCGTCTCGGTGCGGTGCATTCCGTGGTGTTCGGCGGCTTCGCCCCGCACGAGCTGGCGACCCGCATCAACGACTCCCGGCCGAAGGCCATCGTCTCCGCCTCCTGCGGCATCGAGCCGAACCGCATCGTCAAGTACAAGCCGATGCTCGACGCCGCCATCGAGCAGGCGGAGCACAAGCCGTCGAGCGTGATCGTCTTCCAGCGCCCGCAGGAGACCGCGACCCTGGTCGAGGGCCGCGACGTGGACTGGGCGGAGGCCGTCGCCAAGGCCGAACCGGCGGAGTGCGTGCCGGTGGCCGCGACCGACCCGCTCTACATCCTCTACACCTCCGGCACCACGGGCCAGCCGAAGGGCGTCATCCGCGACAACGGCGGCCACGCCGTGGCGCTGAAGTGGACGATGAAGAACATCTACAACGTCGAGCCGGGCGAGGTGTACTGGGCGGCGTCGGACGTGGGCTGGGTGGTCGGCCATTCCTACATCGTCTACGGCCCGCTGCTGCACGGCTGTACCACGGTGGTGTTCGAGGGCAAGCCGGTGGGCACGCCGGACGCCGGCACCTTCTGGCGGGTGATCGAGCAGCACAAGATCGGCACGCTGTTCACTGCCCCGACCGCCTTCCGCGCCATCAAGCGCGAGGACCCCAACGCCGAACTGCTGAAGAAATACGACCTGTCGCACTTCCGCGCCCTGTTCCTGGCCGGCGAGCGGTCGGACCCCGACACGCTGCATTGGGCCGAGGACAATCTGAACGTTCCGGTCATCGACCACTGGTGGCAGACCGAGACCGGCTGGGCGATCTCCGGCAACCCGCTGGGCGTGCATCTGTTCCCGATCAAGTACGGCTCCGCCACCCGCCCGATGCCGGGCTGGGACGTGCAGATCCTGAACGCCGAGAACAAGGAGGTGCCGCGCGGCGACATCGGCGCCATCTGCGTGAAGCTGCCGCTGCCTCCGGGCACGCTGCCGACGCTGTGGAACGCCGACGACCGCTACAAGAAGTCGTACCTGTCCGATTATCCCGGCTACTACCAGACCGGTGACGCGGGCTTCATCGACGACGACGGCTACGTCTACATCATGGCCCGCACCGACGACATCATCAACGTCGCCGGCCACCGCCTGTCCACCGGCGGCATGGAGGAGGTGCTGGCCAGCCACAAGGACGTGGCGGAATGCGCGGTGATCGGCGTGGCCGACGACCTGAAGGGGCAGGTGCCGCTGGGCTTCCTCTGCCTGAAGGCCGGCGTGACCCGCCCGCACGAGGAGATCGTGAAGGAAGTGGTCCAGCTCGTCCGCGAGCAGATCGGGCCGGTCGCCGACTTCAAGCGCGCCGTGGTGGTGGAGCGTCTGCCGAAGACCCGCTCCGGCAAGATCCTGCGCGGCACCATGCAGAAGATCGCCGACAACCAGGACTACAAGACCCCGGCGACCATCGACGATCCGGGCATCCTGCCGGAGATCGCCGAGGCGCTGCAGTCGCTGGGCTACGCCAAAACGCATCAGGCCGGCTGACCGGCCCCGCGTTCGAAACCCCTCCTCCGGCATGGTCCGGGGGAGGGGTTTTCCGTCGCGGCTACACCTTGTCGAGCGCGGTCAGGGAATCGTCCAGCTCGTCCAGCCGGGCCTGTTCGGCTTCCAGCTCCGCCAGCGCGCGGCGGGCGTTGGCGATGTCGAGGTCGAGCTGGTCGCGCCGTCGCCGGATCAGCTCCTCCAGCGGGGTCAGCTCCGCCATGGCCAGCGCCTGGGCGATGGCCGCGTTGCTGCCGCCGCCCAACGCCAGCCGCACCATGCGCGCGCTCGGGCGGATGCCCTGAGCCTCCAGATGGCGGGCGGTGACCAGGATCTCGATGGTGTCGTGATGGCGTGCCATGGCCCCGCCCTTATGACGCAGTGCGGTGGATTGTGCCAAGCCGCTCGGCGGATTCGGGCGCTTATCCGCGCGCAGCGGCGATATGCCACAAGGCCGAGCTTCGGTGGCGCTTTTCGGGCCCGCCGCGATTTCGCCGAATTTTTGCTGCACGGGCATCAAAGTCTGGAATAAACGATGAGCGGGGGGCGTTCATCCTGGCGTACCGGGTCCTGCATGGGGCTCGGCCCTGGGAGGGCGCGCCACCCGTTCCTACCTGAAGGAGTGCCATGATCCGCCGCCCGGCGGTCCGTGGAGCCTTCGAGGCAACAATCGGGTGCGCGTTTGAGCACGTTCGGGGTCGAGCTGGAAGTCCACATTGCGTCGCTGCGCCGCTACGCGCGCGCGTTGCTGCGCAACCGTTCGGATGCCGAGGATCTGGTGCAGGAGGCGTTGACGCGGGCGGTGGCGCGCGCCGACACCTTCAAGGCGGGGACGAACCTGCGGGCGTGGCTTTTCACCATCCTGCACAACGTCCATGTCAATCAGGTCCGCTCCAAAGCGTCGCGGCCCGACGAGGTCGATGTGGACAGCGTCGAGTCGAAGCTGGTGACGCCGGCCCGGCAGGAGGAACGTGTGGAGTTGCGCGAGATGATGCGCGCTCTCGACGATCTGCCGGAGGAACAGCGCAAGGTGCTGCTCCTCGTCGCGCTGGAGGGCCTGAAATACGAGGAGGTCGCCGAGACGCTCGGCGTGCCGATCGGGACCGTCATGTCGCGCCTTTCGCGGGCGCGCGAGGCGGTCAGGGCGAAGCTGGCGAACGAGGGCTCGGTGGCCCTCAGGCGGGTGAAGTGATGAACGCGCATTGCGTAACGGACGACGAACTGCATGCCTACGTGGATGGGCACCTGGCTCCGGAACGCCGGCTCTTCGTGGAGCGATGGCTGGCCGACGACCCCGATGCCGCCCGCCGGGCCGAGGACTACCGCGCCCAGGCCGCGCTGCTGCACGAACTCTTCGACCCCGTGCTGCGCGAGCCGGCCAGCGGCCCGGTCGAGGAGCTGACAGGCAGGCTGCGCGGGCGCATGCCCGGCAACGACAACGCCGCCCCCTGGCACGCCCGTTCCTGGGTGCGCATGGCCGCGGCGGTGATGCTGATCGTGGCCGGCGCCAGTGGCGGCTGGCTGGGGCGTGGCGCGGTGGACCAGTCGCCGGTCGTCCAGCAGCGCCAGACGCTCCAGACCTTCGCCGAGGAGGCCACCCAGGCCCACCGCTTCTACACCTCCGACGAGCGCTTCCAGGTCGAGCTCGGCGCTGACAACCAAGACGAGCTGAACAGCTGGCTGTCCAAGCGCGTCGGCCGCGACGTCTTCGGCCCGGACCTCGACAAGGTCGGGCTGCGGCTGATCGGCGGCCGGTCGCTGCCCACCGAGCTGGGGGCCGGCGCCCAGTACATGTACGTGAACGAGGCGAACAAGCGCGTCACCCTGTTCGTCGGCGCCCCGCGCTCCGGCAACCCGGCGAAGTTCGGCTTCTCGCAGAACGGCGACGTGGCGACCATCTACTGGGTGGAGGGCCCGCTGGCCTACGCGCTGGCCGGCCGGATGTCCAAGGAGGACCTGCTGCGCGTCGCCGAGGCCGTCTACAACGACGTCAAGGCCGGCCCGCGCCGCCCCGAGCCGCAGCCCCAGCAGAACCAGCAGCCCCAGCCGCAGCAGGAGCAGCAGCCCCAGCAGCAGCAGGACCAGCCGCCCGCCGGCGTCCAGCCGATCAGCGACACGCACAAGCCGAAGGACAGCTGAGGCGGAGTGGGGGGGCCTTGCGAGGGGCTCCTTCCGCCCCTCGCGCTTCCCGCCAAGGGATTGGAGTGGACTTGAGGCGGTCGAGTTGAGACAACGGCCCCCTTTTCGTTTCCCGGTTTACTCCCACCCCGCCGCCGCTCCACAATGCGCCAATGGCGGCGTGGGTCGTGGGGCATGCGGGACTGGTACTTCATCGGCGACAGCCATGCGCAATCCTTCGAGGTCGCCGCGACGATCCGCCTGCTCGAAAGGCCGGCGCGCTGTCTGCTGGTTCCCGGCGCGACCGCGGTCGGGCTGCGCAACCCGGAGAGTCAAACCCACGCGGTCGCTCTGTTCAAGGAGGCGCTGCTGCCCGCCGATCCGGACGCCATCCCGGTGATCCAGCTCGGCGAGGTCGATTGCGGCTTCGTCATCTGGTGGCGGGCGCAGAAGCACGGCGACGGCGTCGAGCGGCAATTGGAGGAGTCGGTGGCCGCCTGCGCCGCTTTCGTGGACGACCTGCTGGCGGGCGGCTATCCCACGCTGGTGCTGACCGGGGCGGTGCTGCCGACCATCCGCGACGGTGAGACCCGCGGCAAGGTCGCCCGCGCCCGGCACGAGGTCACCGCCACCCTGCGCCAGCGCACCGAGCTGACCCACCGCTACAACGCCCGCCTGCGCGACGCGGCGGTGGCGCGCGGGCTGCCCTTCGTCGACATCACGCCGCGCATCACCGACCCGGAGAGCGGGCTGGTCGCCGAGGCGTTCCGCAGCCCCAATCCCGGTGACCACCACCTCCACCCCATCCGCGCCGCGGAGGTCTGGGCGGAGGCCCTGAACGCGCTGGACCTGCCGCCATGACCGACGCGATGGACTTTCTCCGCGCAGGCGCCGCCGCGCTCCAGCGGGGCGACCGGGCGGGGGCGGAGCGACGGGTCGTCCGCGCCCTGGCGCTGGCCCCCGGCCACGGCGAAGCCTGGAACATCCTGGGCGTGCTGGCCGTCTCCGCGGGCGATCCCGCGAGAGGCGAGGCGCGCTTCCGCCGGGCCTCCGCCTGCGCGCCGGAGAACCCCGCCTACGCGCGCAGCCAAGCGGAATGCCTGAAACGCCAGGGACGGCCGGACCGGGCGGCGGCCCTGCTGGCCGGCGCCGTGCGCCGCGGCGTGTGGTCGCCCGATCTCGCCTGCGATCTCGGCGACCTGCGGCTGGGCGCGCGGGACGGCGCGGCGGCGGTGGCGCTCTACCGTCTGGCGCTGGCGCTGGCCCCCGGCCACGCCCGCAGCCTGAACAATCTGGCGGAGGCGCTGGGCACGGCGGAACGGCCGGACGCGGCGGCCGACGCCTTCGCCCGGTTGGCGCTGCTGCGCGGCACGGCGGCCGCCTGGGGGGCGGCGGGGGCGGCGGCGCTGGCGGCGTGGCGGCAGGACGAGGCGCGCACCGCCCTGCGCCGGGCCGCAGCGCTCGACCCGGCCGTGGCCGAGCATTGGGCCAACCTGGGCTTCGCCGGGCTGGGACGACACGCGGTCATCCCGGCGGAAACCGCCTTCGACCGCGCCTTGCGCCTGTCGCCGGGGATGGACGCGGCGCGGGCGGGGCGGGGGACGCTGCGGATGCTCACCGGGCGCCTGCGCGAGGGGGCGGCGGATTACGAGGCGCGGCTGAGCCTGCCCACCTTCCGGCCGCCGCGCTCCTACAGCCGGCCGGTGTGGGACGGTCGGGTCCGGCCGGGCAAGACGCTGCTGATCCACGCCGACCGCGGCCATGGCGACGCCATCCAGTTCATCCGCTACGCCCCGCTGCTGCGGGCCCAGGGCATGCGCGTGGTCTTCCACGGGCCGGAGGGGCTGCTCGCCCTGTTCCGCGCGTCGGAGCTGCTGGACGACCTGTCCGGGCTCGACGGACCGCCGCCAGCCCACGACGTGCAAATCCCCATCATGAGCCTGATCCATCGCATGGGCACCGATCTGGACAGCGTGCCCGCGGCCGTTCCCTATCTGCGGGCGCCCGACGCGGCGGCGCGGCGCTGGGCGGACCGCTTGGCCGGCCTGCCGGGGGTGAAGGCCGGGCTGGTCTGGCACGGCTCGGTCGCCTTTCCCTACCACCGCCAGCGCTCGCCGGGGTTCGAGGCGGTGCTGCCTCTGACCGGCGTCCCCGGCGTGACGGCGGTTCTGCTCCAGGTCGCCCACGGGCGGTCGGACCTGGACCGCCTCGCCCCGCTCGGCCCGGTCCTCGACCTCGGGGCGGAGCTTCGCGATTTCGCGGACTCCGCCGCGGCGATCCAGGCGCTGGACATCGTGATCAGCCCCTGCACCGCCGTGGCCCACCTCGCCGGAGCGCTGGGGAAGCCGGTGGCGGTGCTGCTCGATCAGGGGGCGGAATGGCGCTGGATGTGCGGCAGGACAGATTCGCCCTGGTATCCGACCGCGCGCCTCTACCGGCAATCCGTGTTCGGCGACTGGACGGAGCCGGTGGAGCGGCTGCGCCGCGATCTGGCGGCGCTGAACGGACCCTTGCAGGATCGATCATGACCACACTGTGCGTGACCGGCGCCAACGCGCGCTACTTCATCACCACGCTGGCCTTCCTGGAGGGGCTGACGGGCCGCTTCCCGCTGGAGCGGGTGCGCGTCTGCGATTTCGGCCTGACCGATGGACAACGCGATTACCTGCGCGCCGCCGGCCTGCTGCTCGACCGGCCGAAGATCCTGCCGGCGGACGCGCACCCCTACCTGTGCAAGGGCCACCTGTCGGAATACTGCTCGGGCGAGGCTTGGGACAGCCTGCTGTGGCTGGACGCCGACATGATGGCGGGCGCCCTCGACCTCGCCGCGGCCGAAGGGCTGGCGGAGGACCTCCGGCGCTCCGGCAAGGCGCTCGCCACCACCGACACGGTGGACCGGATGACCGTCGGCGGGATGATGGACGAACTGCACGGTGGCGGCCACTACGTCATACCGGCGGAGCGCCTGTTCCGGGACCGGGGGATCGATCCGGAACGCCCCTACCTGATGTCGGCCCTGATGCTGTGGGTGTCGCGCGGCCTGCTGGCGCAATGGGCCGTGACCTGCCGGGGGGTGGCCCAGCACGCGCTGTGGGAGCAGAATGTGCTGAACGCGCTGGTCCTGCCCGATCCCGCCTGCGTGGAGGTGCTCGACGCGCGCCTGTGGCAGGTCTACGACGCGCCTCTGGCCGATGTGACCATGCCCGACCCGCGGAACCGCCATGGCTTCATGCTCGACGGGCACCCTCTGATGGTCGTTCACGCCACATCCCGGAAGGGGCATCACCTGGACGCCGACCTCTCCCTCAATTTCGGGGAGCATGTGTTGAAGGGCCATCTGCGCACCTTCGCCAATCCGGTCCTTCAGCAGCAGCACTTGCGCCATCTGGCCGCCGCCGTCACCCGCAACCGCGCCGCGCTGGCCGAGATCGGCGTCCTGCAGCCGCGGTGAGGGTGCGGAAGGCCGTCCGCACCCCGCACCCGGTCGCTTCGGTCACAACCTTTCCGGTCGCAACCCCATTGGTCACTCCGCGGCCATCGGCTGCGGCGCGGCGGGCTGGCGGAAGCCGTCGAGCAGGGCGGCCTCCTTCGCCTTGGCCGCTTCGACGTTGCGGGCCTTCACCGGTCCATAGCCGCGCATCTCCTGCGGCAGGCGGGCGATCTCCACCGCGGTGGCGTGGTTGTCGCGGGTCAGGCCGTGCAGGATCTCGCCCATGATGGCCTCGTAGTCGGCGATCAGGCGGCGCTCCATGCGGCGCTCGGCCAGCCAGCCGAACGGGTCGAGCGGGCTGCCGCGCAGGCGCTTGCCCTTGGCGAGCAGGCGCAGGGCCTTGAGCATCCACGGGCCGAAGCGCTTCTTCTTCGGCTCGCCACCGTCCTCGCCGCTCTCGCCCATCACCGGCGGGGCCATGTGGAAGACCAGCTTGTAGTCGCCCTCGAACATCCGGCCGACCTGCTCGACGAAGCCGGTGTCGGTGTAGAGCCGGGCCACCTCATACTCGTCCTTGTAGGCGAGCAGCTTGAAATAGCCCTTGGCGACGGCCTCGGTCAGGGCGGTGGAGCCGGGAAGCCTCTGCCCCTCGACGCGCCGCGTCCAGTCGACCAGCGCGTGGTAGCGGCTGGCGTAGGCCGCGTCCTGATAGTCGGTCAGGAAGGCGGTGCGGCGGGCGATGGCCTCGTCCAGGCTGGCCGAGGGGCGGCGCTGGTCGAGGATGAACAGGTCGTGGCCATTGGCTTGGGATGCCGCCTGCTCCTGCGGCGGGTTGGCGGCGGCCTCCACCGCGGCCAGATCGACGGCGGCGCGGCGGCCCCAGTTGAAGGCGTCGGTGTTCATCTTCACCGCCACGCCGTTCAGCTCGATGGCCTTCAGGATGGCCTCCGCCGTGATCGGGATCAGCCCCTTCTGCCACGCGTAGCCCATCAGGAAGGGGTTGGTGGCGATGCTGTCGCCCATCAGCGCGGTGGCCAGCTTGGTGGCGTCGAAGGCGTTCACCGCCCCCTCGCCGCAGGCCTTGCGGATGTCGGCCACCAGATCGCGGACCGGCACCGTGAAGTCCGGCTTCTTCAGGAAGTCCACGGTGATGGTGTCGTGGGTGTTGATGACCGCGCGGGTGTGGCCGTGCGCCATCTTCGACAGGGCGTCGCCCGCCCCGGCGACGATCAGGTCGCAGCCGACCACCGCGTCGGCCCCGCCCGCCGCGATGCGGACGGAATGGATGTCCTCCGGCGTGGCGGCGATGCGGATGTGGCTGGTCACCGCGCCGCCCTTCTGGGCGAGGCCGGTCATGTCGAGCACGCCGACGCCCTTGCCCTCGATGTGGGCTGCCATGCCGAGCAGGGCGCCGATGGTCACCACGCCGGTGCCGCCGACGCCGGTGACGTAGATGCCCCAGGGCCGGTCGAGCGTGGGCAGGGTGGGGGTGCGCAGGTCCGACGGATCGGCACCGGCCTTGGCCGCTGCGGGTTTCGGCTTGCGGAGCTGCCCGCCCTCCACCGTCACGAAGCTGGGACAGAAGCCCTTGGTGCAGGAATAGTCCTTGTTGCAGCTCGACTGGTCGATCTGGCGCTTGCGCCCGAACTCGGTCTCCAGCGGCACCACCGACACGCAGGAGGATTTGGCGGAGCAGTCGCCGCAGCCCTCGCAGACCAGCTCGTTGATGATCACGCGCTTGGCCGGATCGACCATCTTGCCGCGCTTGCGGCGGCGGCGCTTCTCGGTGGCGCAGGTCTGGTCGTAGATCAGGACGCTGACGCCGGAAATCTCGCGCATCTCCTTCTGCACGCGCTCCAGGTCGTCGCGGTGCTCGACGCTGGTGTATTGCGGCAGGCCGTCGCCGATGCCGTACTTCTCCGGCTCGTCGGACACCACCACGATGCGGCCCACGCCCTCGGCGCGGAGCTGGTTGGCGAGCGACTGGACGGTCAGCGTGCCGTCCACCGGCTGGCCGCCGGTCATCGCCACGGCGTCGTTGAACAGGATCTTGTAGGTGATGGTGGCCTTCGCCGCGATGGCCTGCCGGATCGCCAGGATGCCGGAATGGTAGTAGGTGCCGTCGCCGAGGTTGGCGAAGATGTGCTTCTCCTCGGTGAAGGGCGCCTGGCCCACCCAGGGCACGCCCTCGCCGCCCATCTGGGTGAAGGTGTCGGTCTTGCGGTCCAGCCAGGTCGCCATGTAGTGGCAGCCGATGCCGCCCAGCGCGCGGCTGCCCTCCGGCACATGGGTGGAGGTGTTGTGCGGGCAGCCGGAGCAGAAGGTCGGCTTGCGGATGACGCGGGCCTGATGGGCCTTCTGCTTCTCCTGGGCGTCGAGGAAGGCGACGCGGCGCTTCAGGTTCTCGTTGTCGACGAAGCGCTCCAGGCGGCGGCCGATGACCACGGCGATCTGGGCGGGCGAGAGTTCACCGGCGGATGGGAGAATCCACTCGCCATGCTCGTCGAATTTGCCGACCACCTTCGGGCGGACGTCGGGGTGCCAGTTGTAGAGCTGCTCCTTGAGCTGGTTCTCGATGACCGCGCGCTTCTCCTCGACCACGACGATCTCGTCGAGCCCCTCGGCGAAGTGGCGCACGCCGTCGCGCTCCAGCGGCCAGGGCATGCCGACCTTGTAGACGGTCAGGCCCCAGTCGGCGGCCATCTCCTCGGTGATGCCCAGCTCGTCGAAGGCCTGCCGGACGTCCAGATAGCTCTTGCCGGTGGTGACGATGCCGAAGCGCGGGCGGGGCGAGGACACCATCACCTTGTCCAGCCGGTTGGCACGCGCGAACGCCAGGGCGGCGTACAGCTTGTGCTTCATCAACCGGTATTCCTGCTCCAGCGGCGGGTCGGGCCAGCGGATGTTCAGCCCGCCCGGCGGCATCGGGAAATCGGCGGGGATGATCGGGCTGACGCGGTGCGGGTCGATGTATACGGACGCCGAGGTGTCCACCGTCTCGGCGATCGTCTTCATGGCGATCCAGCAGCCGGAATACCGGCTCATCGCCCAGCCGATCAGGCCGTAATCCAGGATCTCCTGCACGCCCGACGGGTTCAGCACGGGGATCATCGCGTGCATGAAGGCGTGTTCGGACTGGTGCGGGAAGGTGGAGGACTTGGCGTTGTGGTCGTCGCCGGTCAGCACCAGCACGCCGCCGTTGCGCGACGTGCCGGCGGCGTTGGCGTGCTTGAACACGTCGCCCGAGCGGTCGACGCCCGGCCCCTTGCCGTACCACATGGAATAGACGCCGTCATACTTGGCGCCGGGGAACATGCCGACCTGCTGGCTGCCCCAGACCGCGGTGGCGCCCAGCTCCTCGTTCACGCCGGGCTGGAAGCGGATGTGGTTCTTCTCCAGGAACTTGCGCGCGTTCCACAAATTCTGGTCGAAGCCGCCCAATGGCGATCCGCGGTAACCCGAAATGAAACAGGCGGTGTTCAGCCCGGCGGCAAGGTCGCGCTGGCGCTGCATCATCGGAAGGCGCACCAGCGCCTGGGTTCCCGTCAGGTACACGCGCCCTTGTTCAAGCGCGTACTTGTCGTCCAGGGTCACGGTTGCGAGAGCCATTGTTCCATCCCCTTTGTGGCGCCCTGAAAAGCGCTGTTCGGAGCGCGTTCGCCGCGCCGCTTCTTGTGTTTGTTCGACAAGCAAAAAGGTAACGAAGGCTGTCTTATTCGGCAACCGGCGCCGGGCCTCCGTCCGTAAAAAGCAAGGAACGGTCCGGCGCTCGCAGCGCTGTGAAACGGACGGGCGGGAATCGCCCTCCGGCGGGACATTCCCGCTCGCGTCCATGGGTGCAGCAACCTTGCCTCCACCCCAGCCCTCCCCCGCTATCGCAGGGGAGGGGACTGCCGCCGCTTCGCAGAAGGCACCTTCTCCCGCAAAGCGGGGGAGGGCTGGGGTGGGGGCTCCCTACCCGATATGGGGAGTCTTCAGGCGGGCGGCAGGGGGGAATGACCGGGGGAATGACCCGCCTCGCCCCCGTGGTCCGGCGCGCCGAAGGCGCCGTCCGGCCACAGGCTGGGACCGTTGCCGTCGCGCAGGCTGAGGCTGCGCACCATCGCGCGCAGGGCGCCGACCATGACCCGCAGGGCGGCGGAGGAGTCCGCCCCGCCGCCGATGCTGATGGTCCAGCGCAGGGCGTCCATATGGGCCTGCACCGCCTCCTGGAAGCTTTCCCCGTCATGGTCCACCCAGGTGACGCAGGTGGACAGCGACGCGGCGATGGCGGTGGCCGCGGCGTTGCCGGCGGCGGCCAGTTGCAGGTCGGACACCGCGTGGCGCAGCCGCGTGCCCAGCGCGTCGGGGCAGGCCAGCGCCCTTTCCAGCCGGTCGAGCGCCAGCACCAGCCGGACCATCTTCGGGTCGGTCGAGCGCAGCGGACCTGACCCTGACCCGGAGGGGCCGGACAGGCGCGGCGGCGGGGGCGGCAGGCGCAGCGGCGGCGGGGCGGAGGAGATCGCCGGCCGGGGCGGAGCCGGGTGGGAGGGGGGCGGCGTGTTGTTGTTCGTCGGCTTCGCCGTGGCCGCCTCGGTTTGGGAGCGGCCGCCCTTGCGGGGGTTGTTCAGCACGGTTTCGATCCGCCGGGCGATGGTGGCGGCGGAGGCCGGCTTGGCGAGGACGGTGTCCGCCCCGGCGTCCCAGGCGGCGCGCACGGTGGCGACGTCGGCGTTGGCGGTCAGGACGATGATCGGCAGATCGGGGCTGAGGCAGCTGACCGAGCCGCGCACCCAGCGGACGAGCTGTCCGCCGCCCACCGGTTCCATCACCCAGTCGGTGACCATCAGGTCGTAGGGCTCCCGGCGCAGCAGTTCCATCGCCTCCTGCCCGTTGGCGGCGGGGGCGACCTGGCCGACGCCCCAATGCTCCAGCATGTCCCGCAGCGCCCGCAGCAGCAGCGGGTTGTTCTCGACGACCAGGATCTTCAGGTGGGTCGGGTAGCGGCGTGGCATGTCGGGTCCGAAGGTTCGGGAACGAAGCGTTACCGAATATCCGAACGCCGGCCTGGGATTTCAGGACGCGGAGACGTGTTAGCGCCAATCGGCGCGCGACCGGGGGAGCCTCTTCGCCTCATGGAGTGCGCTTGGTCTTCGGCTCCCCCGTCCGGGGACTTGGTCGAGGTCCGGGGTGCCTCTAGCGGACCAGGGCGAGATCCTTCAGGACGGCCACCTCGTGGGCCTGTTCGTCCAGGCGGGCCTTCACGGCGTCGCCGATGGAGATCACGCCGGCGAGGTCGCCCGCCTCGTTGCAGACCGGCACATGGCGGTGGCGGCGCAGGGTCATCATCTGCATCAGGTCCTTGATCGTGTCCTCCGGCCGGCAGGTCTTGACCTGACGGGTCATCAGATCCTCCACCGGGAGATCCAGCGCGTCGGCGCCATGCATCGCCACGGCGCGGACGATGTCACGCTCCGACAGGATGCCGGCCAGCCGGCCGCGGCGGTCGCACACCACCAGGGCGCCGATGCGCCGGTCGGTCAGCGTGCGGGCGGCGGTCCGGATGGTTTCGGACGGCAGGATCGAGGCGACGGTATGGCCTTTGCGGTTCAGAACCTCGGCAACGACGGTCATGTCCACCCTCCCTCTTTGGGGTTGGCGAATCGGTGGGGTCCGATTCGGAATGAGCCTGGAGCGGCCGGCGGTTCCGGCAAGGGCAGGACGGTGCGGATCGGAAAATCGGTTTTGCCGCCTCGCCGGGGCCGCTATGCATGAACGCACGGCGACCGCTGGATTGTGGACGGGAAGGGAGCGCGCACATGACCACCGAGCAGAAGGTTCTTCGCCTGTCCATCGCCGTCACGGTGCTGCTGGCGGGCGCCGGCATCCTGTTCGGCCTGCTGTCGGGCTCCTTCGCCATCGTCTTCGACGGCATCTACTCGCTGGTGGACGCCAGCATGACGATGGTGACGCTGCTGGTGTCCAACCTGATCGCCGCCTCCACCGCGAGCGGCCCACGCCGTGGCAAGCTGGCCGAGCGTTTCACCATGGGCTTCTGGCACCTCGAACCGATGGTGCTCGGGCTGAACGCCACCCTGCTGATGGGGGCGGCGATCTACGCGCTCATCAACGCCGTGGGCAGCCTGATGACCGGCGGCCGCGATCTCGCCTTCGACCACGCGATCGTCTATGCGGCGGTGACCGTTCTCGTCGCGGCCGGCATGGCGGTCTTCGCGACGCGGGCGAACCGGACGGTCCGCTCCGACTTCCTGGCGCTCGACGCGAAGGCCTGGATCATGTCGGCGGCGCTCACCGCGGCCCTGCTCGTCGCCTTCGTCTTCGGGTATCTGATCCAGGGCACCCGGCTTCAATGGATGTCGCCCTACATCGACCCGGCGGTGCTGGCCCTGGTCTGTCTGGTGGTCATCCCGATCCCGGTCGGCACGATGCGGCAGGCGCTGGCCGACGTCTTTCTGGTCACGCCCGCCGACCTCAAGCGGCACGTCGACGCCGTCGCGTCGGACATCGTGCGGCGGCACGGCTTCTCCTCCTACCGCGCCTATGTCGCGCGGGTGGGCCGGGGGCGGCAGATCGAGCTGTTCTTCATCGCCCCGCGCGGCTGGCCGCCGCGCCAGTTGGAGGAGTGGGACCGGATCCGGGACGAGGTCGGCGCGGCCATCGGCGGCGAAGGCCCCGACCGGTGGCTCACCATCGTCTTCACCAGCGATCCGGAATGGGCGGAATGACGGCCTGTCCCATGGACGGGCCGGATCGCGTATATTGGATTTCCATGAGACACGAAGCGCGTGGCGCGGGCGGAGGGTGACGGGATGGCGGGCAAGTGCTGTGGCGGTTCTTGCGGGAGCGGCGGAGGAAACGGGCGCCCAAACGCCGGGCGGCAGGCCGACTACCGCCGGACCCTGCGCATGGCGCTGCTCGTCAACGGGCTGATGGCCGCGGTCGCCCTGGCCGCCGGGCTGGAGACGCAGTCCATGGGCTTGCGGGCGAGCGCGCTGGAATCCCTGGCGATCGCGATGACCCACGGCGTCGGCCTGTGGATGATGGGGCGCGGGCTGGAGGCGCGGGGCTGGGCCGCGCTGGCGCGGGGGCTGGTGCTGTCCGTCCTCGGTCTGGGGCTGGTGGCCGCCACGGCCTGGAGCGCCTATGCCGGCACCGTTCCCGACGCGCCGGTGATGAGCCTCGTCGCGCTTCTCGGGATGGGGGCGGCCCTGTCGGTGGCGGTCCTGCTGTTCGCCGGACGGCGCGCCGGGTTGACGCTGCGCGCGGTCTGGCTGTGCGCCCGCAACGGCGTGCTGACCAACGCCGCGGTGATGATGGCGGCGGCGGGCGTGTGGGTGATGGGGCAGGGGTGGCCGGACCATCTGGTCGCCGCGGTCATCGCCGCCACGGTCTTGTCCGGCGCGGTGACGGCGCTGCGGCAGGCGGTGGGGGAACGGCGCGCGTGGCACGCCCCCGCCGACCCGAGCGGGTTGGGGAAGGGGGCTTGACAGGGCCGCATCCCTGTGGCGAACTCGGTGTCATGATTTTCGCTGCGCCCTCCCTGTCGCGTCGTTGGTGGTGGCCCGTCTGACCGGGCCGGCCAGCCGACGCGCGTGAGCGCACACAGCATCGAAAGGCCGCCCGGAGCTTCCGGGCGGCCTTTTTCCTGACCAGGGAATGCGGGTGTCGAGCAAGGGAACTCCGGGTGTCCGTCCGTCAACGGATCGACCATCGGAGACCCCGCCATGTACCCCGCCGACCTCCTCGCTTCGCTCCACCTCCTCGAACCGCTGCGTTTCCAAACGCGTGGCGGCGTTACCGTGACCCGGCGCGCCACGGCGCTCGACCCGCGGACCGCCCTCGATCCGGTGATCGACGCGCTCGACCGCCGCCGCGGCCTGCTGCTGTCGAGCGGGGTGGAGGCGCCGGGCCGCTACCGCCGCCACGCGCTGGGCTTCACCGACCCGCCGCTGGCGCTCACGGCACGCGGGCGGACGCTGCGCCTCGACGCGCTGAACGCGCGGGGGCGGGTGCTGCTGCCGGCGGTGGCCGAGGCTCTGCGCGGCCTGGAGGCGCTGGTCGGTCTGGAGGAGGCGCCGTCGCGGGTCACCGCCCTGGTCCGCAAGCCCCAGCACCCCTTCCCGGAGGAGGAGCGGAGCCGCCAGCCCTCCGTCTTCTCGGTGCTGCGCGCGGTGCTGGAGCTGTTCGCCGCCCCCGACGACCCGCTGCTCGGCCTTTACGGGGCCTTCGCCTACGACCTCGCCTTCCAGTTCGAGCCGATCCGCCTGCGGCTGGAGCGGCCCGACGACCAGCGCGATCTGGTGCTCTACCTGCCGGACCGGCTGGTCGTTCTGGACCCCATGACGGGCCTCGCGCGGCTCGTCGAGTATGAGTTCGCCACGGCGGCGGGCGGCACCGAGGGGCTGGAGCGCGGCGGGCGCGACCATCCCTACCGCCCGGACACCAACGGCCCCGACACCAACGCCGAAACCGGCTGCGACCACGCGCCCGGCGAGTATCAAGGTGTCGTCGAGGCCGCCAAGGCCGCCTTCCGCCGCGGCGACCTGTTCGAGGTGGTGCCCGGCCAGACCTTCTCCGAGCCCTGCGCCGACGCCCCTTCGGCGGTGTTCCGGCGGCTGCGCGCCGCCAACCCGGCGCCCTATGAGGCCTTCGTCAATCTGGGGGGCGGGGAGTTCCTCGTCGCCGCCAGCCCGGAAATGTATGTGCGGGTGGCGGGCGGTCCAATGGGTGGACGCGTGGAGACCTGCCCGATCTCCGGCACTGTGGCGCGCGGCACCGACGCGCTGAGCGACTCCGCGCAGATCCTGCGCCTGCTGGGTTCGGCCAAGGACGCGGCGGAACTGACCATGTGCACCGACGTGGACCGCAACGACAAGGCGCGGGTGTGCGAGCCGGGGTCCGTCCGGGTGATCGGGCGGCGGATGATCGAACTGTACTCCCGCCTGATCCACACGGTGGACCATGTGGAGGGGCGGCTGCGGCCCGGAATGGACGCGCTGGACGCCTTCCTCACCCACACCTGGGCGGTGACGGTGACCGGGGCGCCCAAGCGCTGGGCCATGCAGTTCCTGGAGGACACCGAGAGGTCGCCGCGCCGCTGGTACGGCGGGGCCTTCGGCCGGCTGGGCTTCGACGGCGGGATGGACACCGGCCTGACCCTGCGGACGATCCGCATGGCCGAGGGCGTCGCCCATGTGCGGGCCGGGGCGACCCTGCTGTCCGACAGCGACCCGGACGCCGAGGACGCGGAGTGCCGCCTGAAGGCCGCCGCCTTCCGCGACGCCATCCGTGGAACGGCCATGGGCTTGGTGCCCGCGCTTCCGGCGGCTCCCGGCGGCGGGCGGGGCAAGCGGGTGCTGCTGGTGGATCACGACGACAGCTTCGTCCACACGCTGGCCGACTACCTGCGCCAGACCGGCGCGTCGGTGACGACGCTGCGTCACAGTCACGCACGGGCGGCGATCGCTGAGCGGAAGCCGGATCTGGTCGTGCTGTCCCCCGGTCCGGGCCGTCCGGCGGATTTCGACGTGGCGGGCACCATCGACGCGGCGCTGGCGCTCGGCCTGCCGGTGTTCGGCGTTTGCCTGGGGCTGCAGGGCATGGTGGAGCGGTTCGGCGGCGCGCTGGACGTGCTGCCGGAACCGGTCCACGGCAAGGCCGCGGAGGTCCGGGTGCTCGGCGGCGGGCTGTTCGCCGGCCTGCCGGAACGGCTGACGGTCGGGCGCTACCACTCGCTGGTGGCGCGGCGCGACCGGCTGCCGGCGGACCTCACGGTGACCGCGGAGACCGCCGACGGTCTGGTGATGGCTGTGGAGCACCGGCGGCTTCCGCTCGCCGCCGTGCAGTTCCACCCCGAGTCGATCCTGTCGCTCGACGGTGGGGCCGGTCTCGCCCTGCTGGGCAACGTGATGGACCGGCTGGCCGCCGGCGCCCTTGCGGACGCGGCGGCGTAAGGAGGGAAGGGGGCCGGGGGTGGTTACTCCACCATCCCCAGCGCTTCCTTGTAGAGTTCCAGGATGGCTTCCTGCTCCTGGCGGTCGGCCTTGTCCATTTTGCGCAGCCGGATGATCTGGCGGATGATCTTGGTGTCGAAGCCGGTGCCCTTGGCTTCGGCATAGACTTCCTTGATGTCCTCCTGCAGGCCGCGCTTCTCCTCTTCCAGGCGCTCGATGCGCTCGACGAAGGATTTCAGGCGATCCGCCGCAATGCCGCCGACGTCGGACATGATAAGGGTAACCTCAAATTGGGTGCTTCCGGGGAATCCGGCGCGGACGATATCGGCGGGCGCCGTCGATGGCAAGGGACTCCCGGCATCGTCGGCACGGATGCCACAGGCCATCTCCATCGGCGGCACGCCTCGGTCGGGTGTGCCCGGATAGTGGGATACGCCCGCGGCGACAAGCGCCGTCCCGGACCGACGCCTGATGCGAAAGACCGATGGCGAGACCTTGCGAAAGCGGCGACCTTGCACTTTCCGTTGCACGCGGGCGTGCCATCCCTCTCCGGGCTGTTGCGCCGCACCCATCACCGCTGGTAATACCATCGACGCTCAAGAGCTTCACAAAGTCACATAAATCCGGCATTGATGCCGACGGTCTAGGCCGATTGCACGCAAATCGGCCACTTGCGGCAGGGGAGATAAAGAACCATGAAAATCGCCATACCCAGGGAACGGCGCGCGGGGGAGAATCGCGTCGCGGCTTCTCCGGAGACGGTCAAGAAACTCAAAGCCCTCAGCCTGGAAGTGGTCGTGGAGACCGGCGCCGGTCTGGGCTCGAACCTGCCGGACCGGGTGTATCAGGACGCCGGCGCGACGATCGCGCCGGACGCCGCGTCGGCGCTGGCCGACGCCGACATCGTGCTGAAGGTGCAGCGACCGCTGCTGGCCGGGGAGGGGGACCTCGACGAGCTGGCGCTGATCAAGCGCGGCGCGCTGCTGTTCGCCATCCTCAACCCCTACAACAGCCGCGACCACGTGGCGGCCTACGCGGCGGCCGGGGTGAACGCCTTCGCCATGGAGTTCATGCCGCGCATCACCCGCGCCCAGGTCATGGACGTGCTGTCCTCGCAGGCCAACCTCGCCGGCTACAAGGCGGTGGTCGACGCCGCCAGCGAGTATGGCCGGGCCTACCCGATGATGATGACCGCGGCGGGCACGGTGCCGCCGGCCCGCGCCTTCATCATGGGCGTCGGCGTCGCCGGTCTGCAGGCCATCGCCACGGCCAAGCGGCTGGGTGCCATCGTCTCGGCGACCGACGTGCGCCCGGCGGTGAAGGAGCAGGTGCAGTCGCTGGGCGGCAGCTTCGTCGCGGTGGAGAACGAGGAGTTCAAACAGGCCGAGACCTCCGGCGGCTACGCCAAGGAGATGTCGGACGACTACAAGCGCCAGCAGGCGGCGCTGGTGGCCGAGCACATCAAGAAGCAGGACATCGTCATCACCACGGCGCTGATCCCCGGGCGCAAGGCGCCGATCCTGGTGACGCGCGAGCATGTCGCCTCGATGAAGCCGGGCTCGGTGATCATCGATCTGGCGGTGGAGCAGGGCGGCAACGTCGAGGGCTCGGAGCTGGGCAAGGTGGTCGTCACCGACAACGGGGTGAAGATCGTCGGCCACGCCAACTACCCCAGCCGCATCGCCGAGAGCGCCTCGCTGCTCTACGCCAAGAACCTGCTGGCGCTGCTGCAGTCGCTGCACGACAAGGAAAAGGGCGTCACGCTCAACTGGGACGACGAGATCGTGAAGGCCATCGCGCTCACCCGCGATGGGCAGGTCGTTCATCCCGCCTTCGCCGGCCAGACGGTCTAAAGGCCGGACGGATTTAGGGAGAGACACATGGATCAGACTCAATTGTCCAACCGCGTCGTCGAGCTGAAGGCCCAGCTCGCGGCGGCCAGCCAGCAGATCGACGCGCTCGCCGCCCAGGCCGCGGCGCTCGGCCACGCCACTCCCGTCGCGGACGCGGCGGGCCACGGCAACTTCTTCATCACCGGCCTGACGGTGTTCGTGCTGGCCTGCTTCGTCGGCTACTACGTGGTGTGGCGGGTGACGCCGGCGCTGCACTCGCCGCTGATGGCGGTGACCAACGCGGTGTCCTCGGTGATCATCGTCGGCGCCCTGATCGCCGCCGGCCCCGCTGGGTTCGGCTTCTCCAAGATCATGGGCTTCCTCGCCGTCATCCTGGCCAGCGTCAACATCTTCGGCGGCTTCCTGGTCACCCAGCGCATGCTGTCGATGTTCAAGAAGAAGGGCAAGTAACCATGGAAACCCTGTCCGCCCTTCTCTATCTGGTCGCCTCGGTCTGCTTCATCATGGCCCTGCGCGGCCTGTCCAGCCCGGAGACCTCCCGCCAGGGCAACTTCTTCGGCATGGCCGGCATGACCATCGCCGTGCTGACCACGCTGGCCCTGCCCATCGTCCAGTCCTACTGGATGATCGTGCTGGGCATCGCGATTGGCGGCGGCATCGGCTACGTCATCGCCAAGAAGATCGAGATGACGGCTCTGCCGCAGCTCGTCGCCGCCTTCCACTCGCTGGTCGGTCTGGCCGCGGTGTTCGTGGCGCTGTCGGCCTTCTACTCGCCCGAGGCCTACGGCATCGGCGTGCCCGGCGCCATCGCCAAGGGCTCGCTGGTCGAGATGGCGCTCGGCACCGCCATCGGCGCCATCACCTTCACCGGCTCGATCGTTGCCTTCGCCAAGCTCCAGGGTCTGGTCACCGGCAAGCCGCTGGTCTTCCCCTTCCAGCACCACCTCAACGCCGCCCTCGGCGTGCTGACCATCCTGCTCATCGTCTGGCTGGTGCAGAGCAACTCCAGCGTGGCGATGTGGATCATCGTTCTGGTCGCGCTGGCGCTCGGCTTCCTGTTGATCCTGCCGATCGGCGGCGCCGACATGCCGGTGGTGATCTCGATGCTGAACAGCTACTCCGGCTGGGCGGCGGCGGGCATCGGCTTCACGCTGCAGAACAACCTGCTGATCGTCACGGGCGCGCTGGTCGGCTCGTCGGGCGCCATCCTGTCCTACATCATGTGCAAGGGCATGAACCGCTCGATCTTCAACGTGATCCTGGGCGGCTTCGGCGGCGACAGCGGGGCGGCCTCGGCGGCGGCCGGCGGCGGCGAGCGCGGCACGGTCAAGGCCGGCTCGCCGGAGGACGCGGCCTACATCATGAAGAACGCCCAGTCGGTGATCATCGTCCCGGGCTACGGCATGGCGGTGGCCCAGGCCCAGCACGCGCTGCGCGAGATGGCCGACCTGCTGAAGAAGGAGGGCGTCGAGGTCAAATACGCCATCCATCCGGTGGCGGGGCGCATGCCGGGGCACATGAACGTGCTGCTGGCCGAGGCCAACGTGCCCTACGACGAGGTGTTCGAGCTGGAGGACATCAACCGCGACTTCAGCACCGCGGACGTCGCCTTCGTGATCGGCGCCAACGACGTGACCAACCCGGCGGCCAAGACCGATCCGCAGTCGCCGATCTACGGCATGCCGATCCTCGACGTCGAGAAGGCCAAGACGGTGTTCTTCATCAAGCGCGGCATGGCCGCCGGCTACGCCGGCGTCGAGAACGAGCTGTTCTTCCGCCCCAACACCATGATGCTGTTCGGCGACGCCAAGAAGGTCACCGAAGAGGTCGTGAAGTCGATGGAGTAATCCGCGGCGTCACGGCTGTGGAGTAGAATGAACCCCCGGGGCCGGCTCGCTCCGGGGGTTTCTTTTTTGCCATCACAAGAAACGGAGAGAGGACGCCATGCCCGCCTATATCATCGCCGACGTGAACGTGACGAATCCGGTGGCCTACGAGACCTACAAGACGCTGACCCCGGATGCCGTCGCCAGGAATGGAGGGCGCTTCATCGCCCGCGGCGGGCAGGCGGAGGAGCTGGAGGGCGGCTGGCAGCCCAACCGCGTCGTCATCCTGGAATTCCCGGACTACGCCACGGCCAAGGCCTTCTACGACAGCCCCGAATACCGCGAGGCGCGCGAGGCCCGGAAAGGCGCCGCCGACTTCCGGATGATCGTGGTGGACGGCGCCTGACGCGCCCCGGAAAAAGAAAAAGCCGTGCGGGGCCGCACGGCTTTTTCTCTTAAGGAGGGAAGGGAGCCCTTACGCCTTCTTGATGCCGAAGCAATGCTCCGGACCGGGGAAGCTGCGGGCTTTCACCTCGGCGGCGTAGGTCGCGGCGGCCTCGCCGATGGCGGTGCCGAGCTGGGCGTAGCGCTTCACGAACTTGGGCTGGAACTCGCCGAACAGGCCGAACATGTCGTCGGACACCAGAACCTGCCCGTCGCAGGCGGGGGAGGCGCCGATGCCGATGGTCGGGATGGTCACATCCTCGGTGATCTGGCGGGCCAGCGACTCCATCGTGCCCTCGATGACCAGCGAGAAGGCGCCGGCCTCGGCGATGGCGCGGGCGTCGGCGCGGATGCGCTCCGCCGCCTCCGGATCGCGGCCCACCGCCTTGTAGCCGCCGAGCGCGTTGACCGACTGCGGCAGCAGCCCGACATGGCCCATCACCGGCACGCCGCGGGTGGTCAGGTAGGCCACCGTCTCGGCCATCTCCAGCCCGCCTTCCACCTTGACCGCCTGGGCGCCGCTCTCCGCCATGACGCGGGCGGCGTTGCGGAAGGCCACCTGGGGGCTTTCCTGATAGCTGCCGAAGGGCAGGTCCACCACCACGCAGGCGTGGCGCGAGCCGCGCACCACGGCGGCGCCGTGGGCGATCATCATGTCCAGCGTGACGGGAAGCGTGCTGTCGAAGCCGTAGACCACCATGCCCAGCGAGTCGCCGACCAGCAGCAGGTCGACATGCGGGTCCAGCAGCCGGGCGACCGGAGTCGTGTAGGCGGTCAGGCAGACGATCGGCTCCCCGCCCTTGCGCACGCGCAGCGCCGGCACGGAGACGCGCGGAGTGTCCTTGGATGCGCTCATTGGCGACCCTCCCCTTATATTTTCTTGGCAGACGTTCGTGAGCGGCGAAGCGGACCGCAGATGCACCAAAACCGCCCACGCGCAGGCGCGGGGCGGCAGGTGCAAGACACAAGAGGGGCAAGCGCGCGAACGCGCATGGATGCCCGGCGCACCGAAGCGCGCCTGTCAATCCGGCGCGCCGAAGCGCGCCTGAGGATTAATAGCCCTCGCGCTCCATGCGCTTGCGGAGCAGCTTGCGGGTGCGACGCACCGCCTCAGCCTTCTCACGCGCGCGCTTCTCCGAGGGCTTCTCGTAGTTCCGGCGCAGCTTCATTTCCCGGAAAATGCCCTCGCGCTGCATCTTCTTCTTCAGCGCGCGGAGGGCCTGATCGACGTTGTTGTCTCGGACCAGAACTTGCACGTTAACCGTCACCTTTATCAAGTGAGCCGAGTTGCCATGAAGCAACAAACAGGCATGCGACAGGCATGCGCTTTCGGGCGCACCCCTTGTGTGGACCTTTATGTAGCACGGACGGGGCCGCCTGTGAAGCGGAGTCTTCCGATCATGCGCGTCCTGTGGGGGCAATGCGCGGGCAAAACGGTTGCCCGGCGGCCCGTGGCGCCCAGATAATAGGGCATGGCCCTGTTGAAGATCGCCCGCATGGGGCACCCGGTGCTGCGCAAGGTCGCATCCCCCGTGCCCGACCCGACGGCCCCGGAGATCCGGAGGCTGGCTTCCGACATGATCGACACCATGCTGGACGCGCCCGGAGTCGGGCTGGCGGCGCCGCAGGTGCACGAATCGCTGCGCATGATCGTGTTCCGCGTTCCGGCCATGCGCTCCGGCGGCGAATCGGTGGAGCCGACCGTGCTCATCAACCCGGTGATCGAGCCGCTGGACGATGGGATGGAGCACGGGATGGAGGGCTGCCTGTCGATTCCCGAGCTGCGCGGCATCGTTCCGCGATTCGCGCGCATCCGCTACCGGGGCGTCGGGCTGGACGGCGAACCCATCGAGCGCGAGGCGTCGGGTTTCCACGCCCGCGTCATCCAGCACGAGTGCGATCACCTGGACGGCGTGCTTTACATCGACCGGATGGCCGATCTGCGCTATCTGGCCTTCACCGACGAGGCGCATCACGTGACCGAGGCGCTGGAACAGCAGGACGGGAGAGACTGACATGGACGCTGCCCTCGACATGGACGCGGTGCGGGACGACATCCTGCTGTCCACCCTTCCCAACATCGTGTTCGACGGCTGGAGCCTCCAGGCGCTGCGCGACGGCGCCCAGATGGCCGGCTACGACACGGCGACCATGCACCGCGCCTTTCCCGGCGGCGTGCCGGAACTGGTCGAGCATTTCGGCGCCTGGACCGACCGCCGTATGCTGGCCGAGCTGGACAAGCACCCGCTCGACGAGATGAGGGTGGGCGAGAAGATCGCCCTGGCCATCCGCACCCATTTCGAGGTGCTGGAGCCGCACATGGAGGCCAAGCGCCGCCTGCTCGCCTATCTCGCCATGCCGCAGAACATCGGCATGGGGCTGACCATGCTCTACCGCACGGTGGATGCCATGTGGTTCGCGGCGGGCGACACGGCCACCGACTTCAACCACTACACCAAGCGCGCCACGCTGGCCGCGGTGCTCAGCTCCGCGACCTTCTATTGGCTGGACGACCGGTCGGAGGGCCATGCGGAGACCTGGGCCTTCGTGGACCGCCGGCTGGGCGATGTGATGAGCATGGGCAAGGCGATGTCCGCCATGGGCCGCGCCGGGCGCCTGCTCAGCCATCTGCCGAGCCCTGCGCGCTTCGCCCGTCAGATCCGCCAGCGCGCTGGGGCCCCTCCGGTGGAAACCGCCTCCGCCCACATGGCGGAGAACATCTGACGGCTCAGGCCTTCACGTTCTTGCGAGCGGGCTTCCTGATGGCGGCGGTGCGGATCGCCGCCGCCAGGGCCGGGCGGGCCCACAGCAGCAACTCGTCCGGATCGTCCAGCGCCGAGTCGGGGGGCGGGAAGTAGGGCAGGACCGTCGGCTTGTCGTCGAAGGGCTTGAAGGGGCGCAGGCCCAGCGCCTCGTAATCCGGGCGGTTGCCGTCGTCGGCCTTGAAATACAGGATGTCGTGGGCGACCAGCGCGAAGACGACGCCGTCGCAATAGACCGCATAGCCGCCGAACATGCGGCGGGCGGTGATGTCCCCCAACGGTGTCAGCGACTCGCACAGGAAACGGACGAGTTCGCTGACCCTGGCCACCGAGGGCTTACTTTTTGCGGAAGGCGTCGAGCGCCACGACCTCGCCGCGCTTCGGCTCCTCGCCGGAACGGTCGGAGTCGGGCTTGCCGACATCGGTCTTGGCCGAGTCGGATTTGGCAAGCTTCGCGATGGACGGCTTCGCCCCGTCCCGACCGTCCGCAGCCTTCTTCTCCGACGCTTCGCGCGCGGGGATGGTGGCGATCTCCGCCGATTCGGCGGGCTCCACGGGCTGGAACTGGAGGGCGAAATTCTCCGACGGATCGGCGAAGGTGGTGATGGCGGCGTAGGGGATGACCAGCCGCTCATGCACGTTGTTGAAGCTCAGCGTCACCTCGAAATGATCGTCCAGCGCCTCCAGCCCATAGAACTGGTACTGGATGACGATGGTCATCTCGTTGGGATACTGGGACGACAGATATTCGGGGATGTCGACGCCCGGGTAACCCGTCCGGAAGGTCAGGTAGAAGTGATGATCGCCGGGGAGCCCGCGGTCCGTCACCTGGCGGAGCGCGTCACGGACGACACCGCGCAGGGCGGCCTCGACCATGCGGTCATAACGCAACTGCTCTCTCGGCATTCTTGGGCGGGTCCTTAACGCCAGACAGGTAAGTGTGGGCCTTCTGTTGCTAGGCGGCCCACGGCCCCACCCTCAGGTGCTACCCATCGGGGATTGATTTCGGTCAGTTACCGCTGTTAGGCGGCAACGGCGACCGGAGCAACGTTGTCGTTGGCAACTATTGCAATGGCCCGATAACGGCGGAACCATGCCGGGCGAAGACCATGCCTTTACCACGCGTGTCGATCCTATTTCGCCCCCAACGAACCCGCTCCCTACGGCAACGCCCGAGAGACCGGTGGTTTGTTTGGTGGAGGCGCCGGGTACCGCCCCCGGGTCCACAACGCTTATTCCGCAAGGCGTTTATCGCCATAGTCGGCTGCTGCCGACGGACCCAATATAGGCCCTTCATCCGGATATGGAAAGGGGGTGCGGCGGATTCTGACCGGAGGCCCTTGCGAAGGGGGTGACTGTCCGGGTTCGCGGACGTAGAGTGCCGCCCGAATTCAGTCCCCGGAGTACCCATGCCGATCACGCCCGAGCAGCGCGCCGAGATCGACCGCCTGCGCGCCGTCACCGCCACCACCCGCCGCGCCACCGTTCCGGCCCTGGAGGAGATCCTCTACGAGCCGATCGAGGTCCTGGACCACGGCTTCGTGCGCGTCGTCGACTACATGGGCGACGATTCGGCCGTCGTCCAGGCGGCGCGCGTGTCCTACGGCAAGGGCACCAAGAAGGTCACCGAGGACGCCGGCCTCATCAAGTATCTGATGCGCCACCGCCACTCGACCCCGTTCGAGATGTGCGAGATCAAGTTCCACGTCAAGCTGCCGATCTTCGTCGCCCGCCAGTGGATTCGCCACCGCACGGCGAACGTCAACGAATACTCCGCGCGCTACTCCATCCTCGACCGCGAGTTCTACATCCCGACGCCCGAGAACCTGGGCGCCCAGGCCGTCGTCAACCGGCAGGGCCGCGGCGACGTTCTCCAGGGCGACGAGGCGGCGGCGGTGATGAAGCTGCTGCGCGACGATTCGGAGGCGGTCTACGCCCATTACGAGGAGATGCTGAACCAGCGCGAGGACGGCACCACCATCGAGGAGGGCCGCCAGGGTCTGGCGCGCGAGCTGGCGCGCATGAACCTGACGCTGAACTACTACACGCAGTGGTACTGGAAGGTCGATCTCCACAACCTCCTGCATTTCCTCAGCCTGCGCGCCGACCCGCACGCCCAGTACGAGATCCGCGTCTATGCGGAGGCCATGCTGGACGTGGTGAAGCGCTGGGTCCCCGCCGTGTTCGACGCCTTCAGCGAGTACCGGCTGGGCGGCACCCACATGTCGAAGACCGGCCTGGAGGTGGTGAAGCGCCTGCTGTCCGGCGAGGCGGTGACCCAGGAGGCCAGCGGCCTGTCCAAGCGCGAGTGGCGGGAGCTGATGGACCAGCTCGGCCGCGCCGAGTAACGCCCGCTCCAACATAGTAAGGACCAACCGTCATGACGCCGCCCAAGATGACGCCGCACGAGGCCGATGGACTTCACCGCCAGGGCCTCGTCGCGGCGCAGGCCGGGCGGTTCGACGAGGCCTTGGAGCTGATCGGGCGGGCCATCGCCGCCTATCCCACGGTCCCCGTCTGGTGGGCCAACTATGGGCTGGTGATGGAAAGCCTGGGCGACGTCGCCGGGGCGGCCAACGCCTACGCCGGGGCGCTGAACCTCGATCCGTCGCTGGAGATGGCGATGGACGGGCTGCTCACCATGGCGGAGGCGGTGCGCCGGGCCGGCGATTCGGCCCGCGCGGAGGCCTTCTTCCGCCGCGCCATCGCGCTGAACCCGAAGACCCTGGCCGCCGTCGCCAATCTGGGCGTGCTGCTGCGCGCCCGGGCGCGGCGGGCGGAGGCGGTGACGCTCTATGAACGGGCGGGGCGGCTCGACCCGGCCAACTGGGCGCATCCCTACAACCTCGGCAACGCGCTGGCCGAAATGAACAGGCTGGGCGAGGCCGACGACGCCTATGGCGCGGCGCTCGCCCTCGCGCCGGGCCGGGCGGAGGTGCGGGCGAATCGCGCCACCCGCGTGCTCGCCATGCAGGGGCGGGCGGAGGAGGCCCTGGCGGAGATCGAAGCCGTGGTGGCGCAGCACGGCACCATCGATTCGCTGCACGCCTCGCGCCTCTACCTGATGCAGTTCGTGCCGGGGCTGACCATGCCGGCGATCGCCCAGGCCCACGCGGACTGGGGCGCCCGCCACCCCGACCGTCCGGCGCCCGCGGTGGCCGCTCCGGCGCCGAAGATCCGCATCGGCTATGTCTCGCCGGATTTCCGCGCCCATCCCGTGGGCTTCTTCCTGGAACCGGTGCTGGCGAACCATGACCGCACGGCCTTCGAGGTCGTCTGCTACGCCAACACCGCCAACCCGGACTGGAAGACGGAGCGGCTGATGGCCCACGCCGACCATTGGGTCTGGACCACCGGCCTGGACGACGAGGCGCTGGCCCAGCGCATCCAGGCGGACGGCATCCACATCCTGGTCGATCTGGCGGGCCAGACCTTCGGCAACCGCCTGCCGGTCTTCGCGCGGCGCGCGGCGCCGGTGCAGGCGACCTGGGCCGGCTATGTCGGCACCACCGGCCTGCCGGCCATGGATTACCTGATCTCCGACTCGCGGCAGAGCCCGCCGGGATCGGACGGCTGGTGCATCGAGGGCGTCGTGCGCATGCCCGACGCCTACGTCCCCTGGGCGCCGCCCGAGGACGCGCCGGCCGTGGCCCCGCTGCCGCTGGCAACGCGCGGTCACGCCACCTTCGGGTCCTTCAACGCGCTGCCCAAGCTGAACGCGGAGGTCGCGGCCCTGTGGGCGCGCGTGCTGGGCGCCGTCCCCGGCTCCCGCCTGCTGCTGCGCACGCCGGGGCTGGACGACGCCGGCACCGCGGCCCGCACGCTGGCCCTGTTCGAGCGGGCGGGGTTGGACCCGGCGCGGGTGGACCTGCGGGGCGGGGCGCCGCACCGGGAGTTCCTGGCCGGTTACGGCGAGGTCGACGTGGCGCTCGACCCCTTCCCCTATTCCGGCGGGCTGACGACTCTGGAGGCGCTGTGGATGGGCGTGCCGGTGGTGACGCTGGGCGGCGACCGCTTCTGCGCCCGCCATTCGGTGACCCACCTCGCCTCGGCGGGGCTGTCCGATCTGGTGACCGACGGGCCGGACGCCTACGTCGCCAGGGCGGCGGCGCTGGTCGCCGACCCGGCGGGGCTGGCGGCTCTGCGCGGCGGGTTGCGGGACCGGCTGGCGGTCTCCCCGGCGCTGGACGGCGTGCGCTTCACCCGCGCGCTGGAGGCCGCCTTCGGCGTGATGTGGCAGCGCTTCCAGGCCGGGCAGGGGCGGGCGAGCTTTTCCCTGAGTTTCGATTAGGCCAGCTTTGACTGAGAGGGATCAGGCGCGCTCGGACCCCGGCGCGCCGGTGCTCCACAGCAGCCCCAGCACCACGCCCTTGCAGCGCGGCAGCAGCAGGCCGGTCAGCAGCAGCGTCAGCAGCGGCCAGATGGTGAGATGCACCCAGGTCGCCGGCTCGTAGCGCTGCTCGACCGACAGGACGGCCGGGATGATGATGTGGCCGACGATCAGGATGGTCATCCAGGGCGGGGCGTCGTCGGCGCGCAGATGGCCGAACGCCTCGCCGCAATGGGCGCAATGGTCGACCGGCTTCAGGTAGTTCCGCAGCAGGCGCCCGCGCCCGCAGGCCGGGCATTGCCCCATCAGCCCGCGCAACGCCGCCGTCGTCTTCGACCGCGTTCCGTCTTCCGCTTCGACTGCCGCCGCCCTGTCTTCCGCCGTCATGACCGTTCCCCTGCATGCCGCTCCCCGAAGGGCCTCATATGGGGAGGGAGCGACCGATCGTCACGCCGTTCCATCCTCCGCACCCCGGGGTTGCGCCGCGCGCAGGGCCTCCACGCGGCGGACGATGTTCTCCAGCCGCATCTGAAGCTCATGGGCGCACAGGGCGTGCGCGGCGGCGCGGGCTTCCGCCTCGATGTCGGCGATGGCGGATTCCAGGGCTTGGAGTCGGGCTTGGCGTCGGGCGTCGCGCGGGTCTTCGCTCATCGGATTCCTGCTCCGGCAGTTGACGGACCGGCCCCTGGGCGTCTACGGGATGCACAAACCCCCTCCGGGAGCCTGGAGCCATGACGATCACCCGCCTGTTTCTCGCCGCCGCCACGGCCGCCGTCGCGCTGACCAGCGCCGCCGCCTTCGCCCAGACCAAGACCGTCGCCATCACCGCCATCGTCGAGCATCCGGCGCTGGACGCCACGCGCGACGGCGTGGTCGAGGCGCTGAAGGCCGCGGGCTACACGCCGGGTGACACCCTGAAGGTCGAGTATCAGAGCGCCCAGGGCAACCCCGCGACCGCCGCGCAGATCGCGCGCCAGTTCGCCGGCGCCCGTCCGGACGTGATCGTTCCGATCTCCACCCCCTCGGCCCAGGCCGTCGTCGCCGCGACCCGCGACATTCCGGTGGTCTTCACCGCCGTGACCGATCCGGTCGGCGCGCAACTCGTCCGCAGCCTGGACAAGCCGGGCGCCAACGTCACCGGCGTGTCGGACATGGCTCCGGTGGCCGAGCATGTCGCGCTGATCCGCGAGATCGTGCCGTCGGTCAAGCGTCTGGGTGTCCTCTACAACGCCGGCGAGCCGAACTCCGTCTCGCTGGTCAAGGCGTTGAAGGACGAGGCGCAGAAGGCCGGGCTGACCGTGGTGGAGGCCACCGCCACCAAGTCCGCCGACGCCCAGCCCGCCGCCCGCAGCCTCGTCGGCAAGGTCGACGCGGTCTATGTGCCGCTGGACAACACGGTCGTCTCGGCGCTGGAGAGCGTCGTCGCGGTCGGCCAGCAGGCCAAGCTGCCGGTCTTCTCCGCCGACACCGACAGCGTGGCGCGCGGCACGGTGGCCTCCATCGGCTTCGACTACCGGCAGGTCGGCCGCCAGACCGGCGAGGCCGTGGTCCGCATCCTGAAGGGCGAGAAGCCGGGCGACGTTCCGGTGACCTTCGCCAAGGGCACCGACCTGTTCGTGAATCCCAAGTCCGCCGCGGCGATGGGCGTGACCATCCCCGAGGCGGTGATCCAGCGCGCGACCAAGGTGGTCGGGCAGTAAGTTGTTTCGTTGAGGGGAGTGGTTGAGACGGGCCCCCACCCAACCCTCCCCCGCTTTGCAGGGGGAGGGCTTTTCTCCTCCCCCTGCAAAGCGGGGTGAGGTCGGGAGGGGGGCCCGGCGCAACCGCGCCCCAAGGACCAATCATGAGTGAAATCGCCTTCTTCGGGGCCGTCGAGATCGGGCTGGTGTACGCGCTGGTCGCCCTTGGCGTGTACCTGTCCTTCCGGGTGCTCGATTTCCCGGACCTGACGGTGGACGGCAGCTTCCCGCTGGGCGCGGCGGTCTGCGCCACGCTGCTGGTCGCCGGGGTCAATCCGTGGATCGCCAGCCTCGTCGCGGCGCTGGCCGGCTCGATGGCCGGGCTGGTGACGGCGACGCTGAACGTCCGCTTCAAGATCCTGCACCTGCTGGCCAGCATCCTGACCATGATCGCGCTGTTCTCGGTGAACCTGCGCGTGATGGGCCGCCCGAACGTGGCGCTGCTGATGCAGGACACGGTGCTGACGCCCTTCTACGGGCTGGGGCTGCCCGACCATGTGGTGCGGCCGCTGGTCGTGCTGGTCGTGGTCGTCCTGGTCGTTCTGCTGCTGTCCCGCTTCCTGAACAGCGAGTTCGGTCTCGCCATGCGGGCGACCGGCGTCAACGCCCGGATGGCCCGCGCGCAGGGGGTGCAGACGGACTTCCACATCTACGCCGGCATGGCCCTGTCGAACGGGCTGTGCGCCCTGGCCGGCGCGCTGTTCGCCCAGACCAACGGCTTCGCCGACGTGACCACCGGCATCGGCACCATCGTGGTAGGTCTGGCCGCGGTGATCGTCGGCGAGACGGTGCTGCCGGCCCGCGCGATGCTGTGGGCGCTGGTCGGCTGCGTCGTCGGCTCCATCCTCTACCGTCTGGCGGTCCAGCTGGCCCTGTCGGCGGACGCCATCGGGCTCCAGGCCTCCGATCTCAACCTCGTCACCGCCGTCCTGGTCGCGGTGGCGCTGATCCTGCCGCGGATGCGGCTGAAGGCCGCGTCGAAGAAGAGGGAGGCCGTCCGATGATCACGGTCAACGGCATCCACGTCACCTTCGGGCGCGGCACCCCGCTGGAGAAGCACGCCCTGCGCGGCGTCGACCTGACGATCCCGGAAGGGCAGTTCGTCACCGTCATCGGCTCCAACGGCGCCGGCAAGTCCACCTTCCTGGGCGCGCTGGCCGGTGACGTGATCGCCGAGGAGGGCAGCATCGCCATCGACGGGGTGGACGTCACCCGCTGGGCGACGCCGAAGCGCGCCTCGCTGGTCGCCCGCGTCTTCCAGGACCCGATGGTCGGAAGCTGCACCGCGCTCACCATCGAGGAGAACATGGCGCTGGCCGCCGCCCGCGGGCGCCGCCGCGGCCTGGGCTCCGCCCTGCGCGGCGACCGCCGCCGGCACTTCCGCGAGCGCATCGCGGAGCTGGGGCTGGGGCTGGAGAACCGGCTGCACGACCGCATGGGCCTGCTGTCCGGCGGGCAGCGGCAGGCGGTCAGCCTGCTGATGGCGACGCTCGCCGGGTCGAAGATCCTGCTGCTCGACGAGCACACGGCGGCGCTCGACCCCGGAACGGCGGAGTTCGTGCTCGGCCTGACCCGCCGCATCGTCGAGGAGAACCGGCTGACCACGCTGATGGTCACCCACTCCATGAGGCAGGCGCTGGACTACGGCGACCGCACGGTTATGCTGCACGAGGGTCGGATCGTGCTCGACGTGTCGGGGGAGCAGCGCGCCGGGCTGGACGTGCCGCACCTGCTGGCGCTGTTCGCCAAGCAGCGCGGCGGCGAGGACATCACCGACGACAGCCTGCTGATCGGCTGAGGCCGGGGGAGGGGCGTCAGACGGTCTTGCGGTCCCGCTCCTCCTCCCGTTCCTCGCGGTCGGCCTCGAACAGCGCCTGAAGCTCGGCGGCGGCCTGGCGGGAGGTTTGGATCAGGCGGTTCTCGTCGTGATGCACGGCGTGCTGGCGGATCAGCGTGCGCTCGTCATGCTCGCGGAAGGTCTCCAGCGTGTGGCGGGTCTCCTCCGGCGGCAGGCCCAGCGATTGCAGCACGCCGCCGGTCAGCCGCAGGCTGGAATCGTAGGTCTCGCGCACGAAATGCGTGACGCCGCGGTCCATCAGGAAATGGGCGTGGCGGCGGTTGCGGGCGCGGGCGTGGATGACGAGGTGCGGGAAGTGGCGCGTCGCCAGCTCGACCACGCGCAGCGACTGCTCCATGTCCTCCAGCGCCACCACCAGCACCTTGGCCTTGTCGGCCCCGGCGGCGCGCAGCAGGTCGAGCCGCGACGGGTCGCCGTAATAGACCTTGTTGCCGAAGCGCCGCACGACGTCGACCTGCTCGGCGCTCTGCTCCAGCGCCGTGAAGGGGATGCCGCGCAGCCGCAGCACGCGCCCGACGATCTGCCCGACCCGGCCGAAGCCGCAGATCAGCACCGGCGGCTCGCCGTCCGGCGCGATGGTGTCGTAGGGGCGCACGGGCTTCACGATCAGGCGCGGCGCCAGCCAGCGCTCCTCCGCCGCGAAGACGAAGGGGGTGGCGATCATCGACAGCGTGACCACCAGCATGGCCGTCGCCGCCTGTCCGCCGCTCATCGCCCCGACGCCGACGGCGAGCCCGAACAGCACGAAGCCGAACTCGCCGCCTTGGCTCAGCACGGTGGACAGCCGCGTCGAGCCGCCGGGACGCAGGCCGGACAGGCGGGCCAGCCCGAACAGGACCGCCGCCTTCAGCGCCATCAGCCCGAGCGCCAGCGACAGGTAGCGCACCGGCTCGGCCATCAGCGCCGCCACATCGGCCCCCATGCCCACCGAGACGAAGAACAGGCCGAGCAGCAGCCCCTCGAACGGCGCGATGTCCGCCTGCACCTCGTGCCGGTACTCCGAATCGGACAGCAGCACCCCGGCCATGAAGGCGCCGAGCGACATGGACAGCCCCGCCCACGCGGCGAACAGGGCGGTGCCCAGCACGATCAGCAGGGCGGCGGCGGTGAAGATCTCCGGCGTCCGGGCGCCGTCCACGGCGCGCAGAACCGGGCGCAGCAAATAGCGCCCGCCGGCCAGGATCGCCGCGACCGCGCCGCCGGCCTTCAGGACGGCCAGCCACGCCGTCCCCGCGTCTGGCACCTCCCCGGCGCCATGGCCGAGCAGCGGCAGCAGCGCCACCGCCGGGATGATGGCGAGGTCCTGGAAGAGCAGGATGGAGAAGGCGCTGCGCCCGGCGTTGGTGGTCAGCAGCTCCCGCTCCGCCAGCATGGGCAGCACCATGGCGGTGGAGGACAGCGACAGGCCGAATCCGGTCACCGCGGCGGCGGCGGGGGTGAATCCCAGCAGGAGGAAGGCGGCGGCGCCGATCACGATGGCGGTCACCGCGACCTGGGCGCCGCCGAGTCCCAGCACCGACCGGCGCATCACCCAGAGGCGGGCGGGGCGCAGCTCCAGCCCGATCAGGAACAGCAGCATGATGACGCCGAGTTCGGAGACGTGCCGGATCGCCTCGACGTCCGTCACCAGCCCGAGCCCGCCCGGCCCGATGGCCAGCCCCGCCGCGAGATAGCCGAGCGGCCCGCCGAAGCCGATCCGCTTGGCCACCGGGACCGCCAGGACCACGGCGGCCAGCAGCACCACCAACGTCACGAAATCCGGCATGGGGCCCACCCTCTAAAGGCTTTGCCCCCACCCTAACCCTCCCCCGCTGACGCAGGGGAGGGAACATTAGGCCCTCCCCTGCGTCAGCGGGGGAGGGAGGGGACCCACGAAGTGGGGAGGGTGGGGGCCGTACGCCCCCTTACGACACCAGGACCTTACGACACCACGATCCGCGGCGCCGCCCGCGCCGGACCCTGCTCGCCGGCGATCTTCTCCCACACGCGCTTGGCAATTCCGCGGTAGGCCTTCGCGTGTTCCGACTCGGGCTGCGACACCACGATGGGCTGGCCCTGGTCGGAGGTCTCGCGGATGTCGAGGTGCAGCGGGATCTCGCCGAGGAACTCCATGCCCAGGTCGGAGGCCTCCTTGCGGGCGCCGCCGTGGCTGAAGATGTCCGTGCGGTGGCCGCAGTTGGGGCAGCAGAAGTAGCTCATGTTCTCGATGATGCCGAGGACGGGCACGTCCACGCGGCGGAACATGTTCAGCCCCTTGCGGGCGTCGAGCAGGGCGATGTCCTGCGGGGTGGAGACGATGATCGCCCCGGCCAGCGGCACCTGCTGCGCCATGGTGAGCTGGGCGTCGCCGGTGCCCGGCGGCATGTCCACCACCAGGACGTCGAGCGTGCCCCAGTTCACGTCGCGCAGCATCTGCTGCAGGGCGCTCATCACCATCGGGCCGCGCCAGATCATCGGCGTGTCCTCGGCGACCAGGAAGCCCATCGACATCACCTTGATGCCGTAGTTCTCCATTGGCTCCAGGATGCGGCCGTCGCGGCTGGTCGGGCGGCCGGAGATGCCCAGCATGCGCGGCATGGAGGGGCCGTAGATGTCGGCGTCCAGAAGCCCGACCTTCAGCCCGTTCGCCGCCATGGCGAGCGCGAGGTTGCTGGCCGTGGTGGACTTGCCGACGCCGCCCTTGCCCGACGCGACGGCGACGATGGCCTTCACGCCCGGCACCAGCGGCTTCTGCTCGGCCGGCTGCTGCTGCCCATGGGAATGTCCATGAGAATGCCCGTGAGCATGGCCGTGGCCCTGCTGCGGGGCGGCACCCTGCCCGGCGGGGCGGTGCGCCGTCAGCACCGCGGTGACCGACAGGACGCCCGGCAGGGCCTCCACCGCTTTCTCGGCGGCGTGGCGCACCGGCTCGGCCTGGGCGCCGCGCTTGGGGTCCACCTCGATCGAAAAGGCGACGTGCCCGTCACGCACGACAAGGCCGGAAAGCATGCCGAGGCTGACGACGTCCTTGCCCCGTTCCGGATCGACAACCGTCCTCAGAGCGTCAAGGACTTGAGCTTCGCTGACCTGCGCCATGGTTGAAAACTCCGCTTCCTTCCCGATATTGGCGGATATCCGTCGGTGAAATCCTTCCCCGAATGGGATGGGCACTATAGGGCCGGCGGACAATAATGGTAAAGGGATCGGACGGTCCGGAAACGATTTGTTTTCCGGAATTTCCGTCCCAAGAATTGAGAGAGCGCGAAGGGGAACGAACGGAATGCCGTGGAGCAATCAGGGAGGGGGCGGCGGTGGCGGCCCCTGGGGTCCTCCGCCGGGTGGTGGCGGTCAGAATCCGTGGGGCCGTCCGCCGGGTGGCGGTGGCGGCGGTGGTAGCGGCGGCGGAGGGCCGCAGCCGCCGGACCTGGAGGATCTGCTGCGCCGCGGCCAGGACCGCCTGAAGCGGGTGATGCCGGGCGGCGTCGGCAGCGGCCGGGGCATCGCGCTCGTCGTCGGCCTGCTGGCCGTCGTCTGGCTGGCCAGCGGCATCTACCGCGTCGAGGCGGACGAGCAGGGCGTCGTGCTGCGCTTCGGCCAGTGGGTGCGCACCGAGCAGCCCGGTCTGCGCTATCACCTGCCGTCGCCCATCGAAACGGTGCTGATGCCCAAGGTGACGCGCGTCAACCGGATCGAGGTCGGCTACCGTTCGGCCGGCGACGGGCGCCGCGGCGACCGCGACGTTCCCGACGAGTCGCTGATGCTGACCGGCGACGAGAACATCATCGACATCGACTTCACCGTCTTCTGGGTCATCAAGGACGCGGGCGAGTATCTGTTCAAGATCCGCGACCCCGAGGCCACCGTGAAGAAGGCGGCGGAAAGCGCGATGCGCGAGGTCATCGGCCGCACCGACCTGCAGCCGGCCCTGACCGAGGCCCGCCAGCAGATCGAAACCTCCACCCGCCAGCTCCTCCAGGCCATGCTGGACGACTATGAGGCGGGCATCGAGGTGACGCAGGTGCAGCTGCAGAAGGCCGACCCGCCGTCGCCCGTCATCGACGCCTTCAACGACGTGCAGCGCGCCCGCGCCGACCGCGAACGCGCCCGCAACGAGGCCGAAGCCTACCGGAACGACGTCATCCCGCGCGCCCGAGGCGACGCGGAACGGCTGATCCAGGAAGCCTCCGCCTATCGCGAGCAGGTCGTGAACCTGGCCCAGGGTGACGCCGACCGCTTCCGCAAGGTCTTCGACGCCTACTCGACCGCCAAGGATGTGACCGCCAAGCGCATGTATCTCGAGACCATGGAAGAGATCCTGCGCGGCGCCAACAAGGTCATCATCGACGGCAACGCGCAGGGCGCGCAGGGCGTGGTTCCCTATCTGCCGCTCAACCAGCTCCAGCCGGCCCCGGCTGGCGCGCAGTCGCCGAACGGCGCGGCGCGGCCCGCCGGCCAGCCGCCGGCCCGTTGAGGAGGGATGCCATGAACCGCACATTGTTGGTTGCCGGCATCGGCATCCTCGCCGCGGGCGTGCTCGCCTCGGCCTCGCTCTTCACGGTGAACGAGGCGCAGCAGGCGCTCGTCCTCCAGTTCGGCGAGCCGATGCGCGTCATCCGCGATCCCGGCCTGAAGGCCAAGGTCCCCTTCATCCAGGAAGTCCGCATCCTCGACCGCCGCGTGCTCGACCTCGACCCGCCGGTGGAGCAGGTCATCCTGGCCGACCAGAAGCGCCTGGACGTGGACGCCTTCGCGCGCTACCGCATCCTGGACCCGCTGCGCTTCTACCAGACCGCCGGCAACGAGGCGGTGGCCGAGACGCGGATGAACGCCATCGTGAACTCGGCACTCCGCCGCGTTCTCGGCAGCGTGACGCTGCTCGCTATCCTGTCGGACGAGCGTCCGCGGGTGATGAACGACATCCGCGGGCAGGTGAACGACGAGGCCAAGCGATTCGGCATCGAGATCGTCGATGTCCGCATCCGCCGCGCCGACCTGCCGGAGGAGACCAGCCAGTCGATCTTCGCCCGCATGCGGTCGGAGCGTGAGCGCGAAGCCGCCGAGGCCCGCGCCCAGGGTCAGGAGCAGTCGCAGCAGATCCGCTCCCGCGCGGACCGCGAGCGCACCGTCATCCTGGCCGAAGCGCAGCGCGATTCGCAGATCCTGCGCGGTGAAGGCGACAACCAGGCGCTGAAGCTGATCGCCGAGGCGACGTCGCAGGACCCGCAGTTCTACAGCTTCTACCGGACGCTCGAAGCCTACCGGAAGTCGCTGAACAAGGACGACACCACCATGGTGCTGTCCCCGACCGGCGAGTTCTTCCGCTACTTCGGCGACATCACCGGCGGCGGCAACGGCCAGCCGGCCCCGGCCTCGGGCAGCGCCCCGGCGCCGCAGCGGGCTCCGGCCCCGGCGACCGCCCAGCAGCAGTAGGATCGTCGCGCTCGATTCCCCTTCCCCGGATCCCGGGGAGGGGGCGGGGTGGGGGCTGCCGTTCTCCCACCCCGATTTTGTCTTCCCGCCTCCACCCGCGTCTTCAAGCCGGAAGTGCCGCCCTCCCGATGACGGATTTCCTCACCGCGCTGGCCCTGGTCCTGGTGATCGAGGGCGTGCTCTACGCGCTGTTCCCGTCCGCCATGCGGCGCCTGATCGTCGAGGCCCTGACGATGCCGGAAAACCGGCTGCGCGTTGTCGGGCTGGTTACGGCGATGGCCGGCGTCGGATTCGTCTGGCTTCTGCGGGGCGCCTGACGCCCTTTGCCGCGCGCGCGTCGCTGGACCGCGCCGCCATTTTCCGGCCATACTCCGACTTCTATACTCGCGCGTCCTCCGTGGCGGATGGGACCCGTGCGCCTTTGCTTGAAGCGGTGACGCGCGGGGATTACATCCGGCACACGGATCGGTGAAGCGCCCCCTCGGACCGCGATTCGCATGAAACCGCGGGCCGATTGGAACAGATGGCCGATTGGAACAAGAAGGTGCCGGATGTCCGGCAGGGAGAGCTGAGTTGAACCCGAACCACCCCATCCACCGCGCCGAGCCCGGCCGCGAAGCGGGCAACCGGTCGCTGGGCCGCCGGCTGCGCGTCGTGCCGCTGATCGCCGCTCTCCTGTTGGGGCTGTCCGCCGCCGTCGGCACCCCCGCCATGGCCCAGTCGCGCCCGGCGCCGACCAGCTTCGCCGACCTGTCGGAGAAGCTGCTGCCCGCCGTGGTCAACATCTCGACCAGCCAGGCGGTGCCGCAGCGCCAGCAGGGCGCCCGCCCCGAGATGCCGCAGTTCCCGCCGGGCTCGCCGTTCGAGGAGTTCTTCCGCGACTTCTTCGACCGCCAGCAGCAGGACCAGCCGCAGCAGCCGCGCAAGTCGACCTCGCTCGGTTCCGGCTTCATCATCGACGCCAAGAACGGCTACGTGGTCACCAACAACCACGTCATCCAGGACGCCGACGAGATCACCGTCATCCTGCAGGACGACACCAACATCAAGGCGGAGCTGATCGGCAAGGACCCGAAGACCGACGTCGCCCTGCTGAAGATCACCACCAACCACCCGCTGGTCGCCGTTCCCTTCGGCGATTCCGACGCCATGCGCGTGGGCGACTGGGTGCTGGCCATCGGCAACCCGTTCGGCCTGGGCGGCTCGGTCACCGCCGGCATCATCTCGGCCCGCCAGCGCGACATCAACGCCGGCCCCTACGACGATTTCCTGCAGACCGACGCCTCGATCAACCGCGGCAACTCCGGCGGCCCGATGTTCAACCTGAACGGCGAGGTCATCGGCATCAACACGGCGATCTTCTCGCCGTCGGGCGGTTCGGTCGGCATCGGCTTCGCCATCCCGTCCAACCTCGCCAAGCAGGTGGTCGCGCAGCTCCGCGAGTACGGCAAGACCCGCCGCGGCTGGCTGGGCGTGCGCATCCAGGGCGTGACCCCGGAGATCGCCGAGAGCCTGGGCCTGCAGGGCCACAAGGGCGCGCTGGTCGCCTCCGTCACCCCGAACGGCCCGGCGGCCAAGGCCGGCATCCAGGCGGGCGACGTGGTGACCAAGTTCGACGGCAAGGAAATCAACGAGATGCGCCGCCTGCCGCGCGTCGTCGCCGAGACGCCGATCGACAAGGCCGTCCCGATCGAGGTGTGGCGCAAGGGCAAGTCGCAGCAGCTTCAGGTGAAGGTGGGCGAGCTT
Source organism: Azospirillum sp. TSH58 (assembly GCF_003119115.1). NCBI lineage: Bacteria > Pseudomonadati > Pseudomonadota > Alphaproteobacteria > Rhodospirillales > Azospirillaceae > Azospirillum > Azospirillum sp. TSH58. The sequence goes on along the minus strand of NZ_CP022364.1, from coordinate 648,021 downwards.
GAGGCCGCCGAGGAATCGGGCCTTCTCGCCGCCAATCCGGAGGAGCAGCGCCGCCAGCCGCAGCAGGCCCCGGCCCAGAAGCCGACCGAGACGCTGGGCCTGAAGCTGACCAACATCACGCCGGAGCTGCGCCAGCAGTTCGAGATCAAGCCCGAGCTGAAGGGCGTCGTGGTGACCGAGGTGGCCGGCAACTCCACCGCGTCGGAGAAGGGCATCCGCGCCGGCGACGTCATCATCGAGGTCGGCCAGGAGGAGGTCCGCAAGCCGGAGGACGTGACGTCCAAGATCCAGAAGGCCAAGGAGCAGGGCAAGAAGTCCATCCTGCTGCTGGTCGACCGTCACGGCGACCTGCGCTTCGTCGCCATCCCGCTCAGCCAGGGCTGATCGGGGGCGATCGGGGGCTGACCCCAAACGAAAAGGGCACCGGCGGGAGACCGCCGGTGCCCTTTCGCTTTGCGGGCTTGCGGTGGCGGGCGGTCAGCCCTCCACGAACTCGCCGATCCGGTAGCCCTGGGCGAACAGCAGGGCGGTGAGGTCGCCGTGATCGACGCGGGCGCGGGCCTGGGCGGCCACCGTCGGCTTGGCGTGGAAGGCGACGCCCAGCCCGGCGGCCAGCAGCATCGGCAGGTCGTTGGCGCCGTCGCCGACGGCCATGGTCTCGACGGTCGGGACGTGGCGCTCCCCGGCGTAGGCGAGCAGGGCCTCCAGCTTGCTGTCCTTGTCGAGGATCGGCTCGACGACCGCGCCGGTCATGACGCCGTCCACCACCTCCAGCACGTTGCCGCGGTCGTCGTCGAAGCCGACCCACTGGCGCACCCGCTCCGTGAAGCAGCGGAAGCCGCCGGAGACCAGCACGCAGGTCGCCCCGTTGGCGCGCATGGTGGAGACCAGCGTCCTGGCGCCGGGCATCAGGGTGGCGCGCTGCCACACCTCGTCGACAACGCTCTCGTTCAGGCCCTTGAGCAGGGCGACCCGCTCGCGCACCGCGCCCTTGAAGTCGATCTCGCCGTTCATGGCGCGGGCGGTGATCGCGGCGATGTGATCCTTCAGCCCGACGTAATCGCCCAGCTCGTCCAGCATCTCCTGCTCGATGATCGTCGATTCCATGTCGGCGACCAGCAGGCGCTTCTTCCGGTTGCCCGGCTTCTGGGCGATGACGTCCACGGCGAGTCCACCAAGCGCGCGGCGGACGGCGGCTTCGGCCTGCTCGGGCACCAGACCTTCCTCGGCGATGTCGCAGGCGCGGTCCGGCGCCAGCCAGTCCGGCTTGGCGGTGTCGGCGCCCAGCGCGGTCAGGGACGCGCGGGCGGCCTGCACGGCCTGCTCGTCGAGAACGGCGGAGGCGGCGGCGATCAGCGTAACGACAGCGCTCATGGCGGGGCGATCCTGGAAGAGCCGTGGGGAAGGGCGCGCGCGCTCCCTAGCACAGCCGGGACCCTCCGCCAACCCACTCCGCCAAGCGTCGTAGACATTCCGCGCCGGGGACCCGGGCGCCTCCCGCCGTGTTTCCGCTCAAATCGCGGGAGGGTTCGTCCATGATCCAGCGGCCTGCCACCCTTCATACCCTGTCCATTCTCGCCTTCACCCTGGCGCCTGCCTTGTTCCTGGCCGGATGCGGCGCCGGGACCGATCTGGCGCAGCGCCCGCCGCCCGGCTATGTCGGCGACGTGGGGGCGCGCGTCTCGGCGATGGATTGGGCGCAGGCCCGCCCCGTGACCGTGCAGTTGGACGAGTTCCGGTTCCAGCCCGACCGTCTGGCCTTCGAGCGGGGAGCTCCCTACCGCCTGACGCTGGAGAACCGCGGGAGCGTCGCGCACACCTTCACGTCGGAGGGCTTCTTCAAGGCCATCGCGGTGCGGCGGGTCACCACCGCGCAAGGCGCCGTCGAGACGCCGGCCCTGGTGAATCTGGAGATCCCCGCCGGCCAGACCGATGTGGTGGAGTTCATCCCGGTCGAGGCCGGCACTTATGATCTGGCCTGCCACGAACCGCTGCACAGTAGCTTCGGGATGACCGGGACGATCACGGTTCGCTGAGGCCCCGCACCGGTCGGCCTTGCCAAGCCGCGCCTTCCCCTGCCATACGCTGTAGCCGGAGGAACGTCAGGCAAGGCGACATGGCGGAGGACAGCCCGCGGAACCGGGATGTGCGGCACCGGCACGTGGTGGTGATCGGCGGCCCGACGGCGTCGGGCAAGTCGGGCATGGCGCTCGACATCGCCCTGGCGCGCAACGGCACGGTGATCAACGCCGACAGCATGCAGCTCTACGCCGAACTGGACGTGCTGACCGCCCGTCCGGGGGCGGAGGATCTGGCGCAGGCCCCGCACCGCCTCTACGGCGTGCTGCCGGCGGCGGAGCGTGGCTCCGCGGCGCGCTGGCGCGACATGGCGCTGGCCGAGATCGCCGAGGCGCACGCCGCCGGGCGGCTGCCCATCGTCGTCGGCGGCACCGGCCTCTACCTGCGCACCCTCATGGAGGGCTTGAGCGCCGTTCCCGCCGTCCCCGACGAGGTCCGAAAGGCCGCCCACGCCCGCTTGCGGGACCTGGGGGGCGAGGCGTTCCGCGCGGAGCTGGTGCGTCGCGACCCGGCCTCGGTCAAGCTGAGCCCCGGCGACACCACCCGCCTGACCCGCGCCTGGGAGGTGCTGGAGGCCACCGGCCACCCGCTGTCCCACTGGCAGACCCAGCGCGCCGAGGGCGCGCCGGAGGGGCTGGCCTTTTCCGTTCTGGTGATCGACCCGCCGCGCGACGCGCTCTACGCCAACTGCGACCGTCGCTTCCACGTGATGATGGGGCAGGGGGCGCTTGAGGAGGTGCGGCGCCTGGACGCGCTCGGCCTCGATCCCGACCTGCCGGCGATGAAGGCGCTGGGCGTGCCGGAGCTGCGCGACCATCTGCGCGGCGCCCTGACGCTCGACGAAGCCATTGCGCTGGCTCAGCAATCCACCCGCCGCTACGCGAAGCGGCAGGTCACCTGGTTCCGCCACCAGCTCGCGGCCCGGCCGCCCGCCTCCGCGCTGCATGGCTGCCATACGATCAATTCGCTCTACGCAAGACCGCTTAGTGAAGCAATACTGACCTATCTTGAAACGACGTTGCGTCGTTGACCCTCAGGAGGATTGAAAGTGACGGTCGATTGGGGAAACGTGTTTGCCGGTCGCGTCGCCGGTATGGGCGCTTCGGAAATCCGGGAGCTGCTGAAGCTGCTCGAACGGCCGGAAATCATCTCCTTCGCCGGAGGCATCCCGGACCCCGATTTCTTCCCGACCGCGGCCATCGCCCGCGCCTATGAGAAGATCTTCCAGTCCAACGGCCAGTCCAACGGCGGGGCCGGCGGCGCCCTCCAGTACACCATCAGCGAGGGCTATACGCCCCTGCGCGAGTGGATCTGCGCCTACCTGGGCCGCCGCGGCATCCAGGCCGGGCTGGACGAGGTGCTGGTGACCAGCGGCTCGCAGCAGGCGCTGGAGTTCGTCGGCAAACTGCTGATCGGGCCGGGCGAAAAGATCCTGGTGACCCGCCCGACCTATCTCGGCGCGCTCCAGGCCTTCTCGCCCTACGAGCCGCAATACCTCTCCGTCCCCGGCGACGCCGAGGGTCCGGACCTCGCCGCGGTGGAGGCGGCGCTGGAGCAGAAGCCGAAGTTCTTCTACCTCGTCCCCGACTTCCAGAACCCCAACGGCACGACGATCTCGCTGGCCCGCCGCGAGGCGCTGCTCGACCTCTGCGCCAAGCACGGCGTGCCGATCGTCGAGGACGCCGCCTACACCGAACTGCGCTACGAGGGCGAGCCGATCCCGTCCATCGTGGCGCTGGACGCCGCGCGCAACGGCGGCAAGATCACCAACGTGCTCTTCTGCGGCTCCTTCTCCAAGACGATGGTGCCGGCGCTGCGCGTGGGCTGGATCAACGGCCCGGCCGAGGTGATCAACCGGCTGGTCCTGATGAAGCAGGCCGGCGACCTGCACACCAGCACCATCAACCAGATCGTGCTGCACGACGTGGTGTCGCAGAGCTTCGACAGCCACATCCGCCGCCTGCGCGCCGGCTACAAGGAGCGCCGCGACGCCATGCTGACCGCGCTGGCCGAGTTCGCCCCGGCGGGGGTGACCTGGACCAAGCCGGAAGGCGGCATGTTCGTCTGGATCGAGCTGCCGGAGGGCGCCGACGGGGTGGATCTGCTGGCCCGCGCCATCAAGGACGCCAACGTCGCCTTCGTCCCCGGCTCGGCCTTCCACGCCGACCGCTCGGGCAAGAACACGCTGCGTCTCAGCTTCTCCAACAACAACCCGGAGCGCATCCGCGAAGGCATCCGCCGCCTCTGCGGCCTGCTCCAGACCGTCGCGGCGTAACCTCCGCCGCGTTCCGCGCAACGGCCTGCCTCCGCACCCGCGGGGCAGGCCGTTCGCGTTTGCGGGCGGCTTTGCGGGGAGGACGGTCTTTCCAGCTTGCGAAATATTTGGAAAAACTGCGGCAAAAAATCTTTTCGATCATTCGCAAAATGGGTTGACCGACGACCGGCGGATTGTCTAGTTTGCCGGTCCCGGCCTTCGCCTTTGGGGATAACCCCTTGTTTTCCCAGCAGGCCATCGCCGGGGTTTGAGAAGGAACAGGGCCGCCCGTGAAATGAGGGGCCCCCATTGGAAGGTCGTGAGCTATGCCCGAACAGAAGCTGACCGGCGCGCAGATCGTCATCAAGGCCCTGAAGGACCAGGGCGTCGACATCATCTTCGGTTATCCGGGCGGCGCGGTACTTCCGATCTACGACGCCATCTTCCAGCAGAACGACATCAAGCACATCCTCGTCCGGCATGAGCAGGCCGCCGTGCACGCCGCGGAAGGCTACGCCCGCTCCACCGGCAAGGTGGGCTGCGTGCTGGTGACCTCCGGCCCCGGCGCCACCAACGCCGTGACGGGCCTGCTGGACGCGCTGTGCGACAGCATTCCGCTGGTCTGCCTGTCGGGGCAGGTGCCGACCCACCTGATCGGCAACGACGCCTTCCAGGAGGCCGACACCACCGGCATCACGCGCCCCTGCACCAAGCACAATTATCTGGTGAAGGACGTCAACCAGCTGGCCCGCACCATGCACGAGGCCTTCTACGTGGCGCGCAGCGGCCGTCCCGGCCCGGTGCTGGTCGACATCCCGAAGGACGTGCAGTTCGCCGACGGCACCTACATCCCGCCGACCGAGGTGAAGCACAAGACCTACCGCCCGCAGGTGAAGCCCGAGATCGCCCGCGTGGAGGAGGCCATTGAGCTGATCGCCACCGCCAAGCGCCCGATCTTCTACACCGGCGGCGGCGTGGTGAACGCCGGCCCGATCGCGGCCAAGCTGCTGACCCAGTTCGTGAAGATGACCGGCTTCCCGATCACCTCGACCCTGATGGGGCTGGGCGCCTTCCCGGCGTCGGACCCGCAGTGGCTGGGCATGCTGGGCATGCATGGGACGTACGAGGCGAACCTCGCCATGTACAACTGCGACGTCATGATCAACATCGGCGCCCGCTTCGACGACCGCGTGACCGGCAAGCTGTCGGAGTTCGCGCCGGGCTCGAAGAAGATCCACGTCGACATCGACCCCAGCTCGATCAACAAGAACGTCGCGGTGGACATCCCCATCGTCGGTGACGCCGGCGCCGTTCTGGAGGACATGATCCGCATCTGGAAGGCCCGCCAGAAGCGCGCCGACCAGACCGCCCTGAAGGAGTGGTGGGGGCAGGTGGAGGGCTGGCGCGCCCGCAACTGCCTGAACTACAACCGCACCGAGGCGGTCATCAAGCCGCAGTACGCCCTGGAGCGGCTGCGCGAGGCGCTGCGCGGCAAGAACCATTACGTGACGACCGAGGTCGGCCAGCACCAGATGTGGGCCGCCCAGTTCCTGCCCTTCGACGAGCCGAACCGCTGGATGACCTCCGGCGGCCTGGGCACCATGGGCTACGGCCTGCCGGCGGCCATCGGCGCCCAGCTCGCCCACCCCGACGCCATCGTGGTGGACGTGTCGGGCGAGGCCTCCTTCCTGATGAACATGCAGGAGATCGGCACGGCGGTGCAGTACCGCGCCCCGGTCAAGATCTTCATCCTGAACAACAAGTACATGGGCATGGTGCGCCAGTGGCAGGAGCTGCTGCATGGCTCCCGCTACTCCAACAGCTACTCCGAGGCGCTGCCCGACTTCGTGAAGCTGGCGGAAAGCTGGGGCTGCGTCGGCCTGCGCGCGACCACGGTGGCCGAGGTGGACGAGGTCATCGAGAAGATGCTCGCCGTCACCGACCGCCCCTGCATCATCGACATCGCCGTGGACCCGAAGGAGAACTGCTTCCCGATGATCCCCGGCGGCAAGGCCCACAACGAAATCCTGTTCGGTCCGGAGGACAGCCCGTCCGACGCCACGCCGGAAGACGGCATGGTGCTGGTCTGATCGCGGCGACCAAGACGAACGGTTGAAGGCCCTCTGGCGGAGTACGGATCGTGGAAGAGAAGATCGAGAAGCACACCATCGCCGTGCTGGTGGACAACGAGCCGGGCGTGCTGGCCCGCGTCATCGGCCTGTTCTCGGGCCGCGGCTACAACATCGAAAGCCTGACGGTGGCGGAGGTGAACAACGCCGACCACCTGTCGCGCATCACCCTGGTCACCTCCGGCACCCGCATGGTGGTGGAGCAGATCAAGGCCCAGCTCGACCGCCTCGTCCCGGTGCACAAGGTGCACGACCTGACGGACGAGGGGCCGTCGGTCGAGCGCGAGCTGGCGCTGGTCAAGGTGGCCGGCACCGGCGAGCGCCGCATCGAGGCGCTGCGGCTGGCCGACATCTTCAAGGCGAAGGTGGTGGACGCCACCCTGACCTCCTTCGTGTTCGAACTGACCGGCACGACGGCGGAGGTCGACGACTTCGTCGGGCTGATGGCCCAGCTCGGCCTCGTCGAGGCCAGCCGGACCGGCGTCGTCGCCATGTCCAAGGGAGCCACCGGGTTCTGATCCCGGCCCCGTGCGGCGGGCTATGACGCTCAGGCGACCCAGCCCGCCGTCCTTTTGCAGGTCTGCCGAACAGTCTTGTGCTTGACGCGGCCCTTTCGCCGGTGGAGTAATTCCGCTGCGCAAAACTCGCACCACCAGATCGAAAAATCCAAGGAAGACCACCATGCGCGTCTATTATGATCGTGATGCCGACGTGAACCTGATCAAGGGGAAGAAGGTCGTCATCGTCGGCTACGGCAGCCAGGGCCACGCCCACGCCAACAACCTGCGTGACAGCGGTGTGAAGGACGTGCGCATCGCCCTCCGCCCGGGTTCGGCCACCATCAAGAAGGCTGAGGCCGCCGGCTTCACGGTCATGGCTCCGGGCGAGGCCGCCGCCTGGGCCGACGTGGTGATGATCCTCACCCCGGACGAGCTGCAGGCCGACCTGTACCGCGACGACCTCGCCAAGAACTTGAAGGAAGGCGCCGCGCTCGCCTTCGCGCACGGCCTGAACGTGCACTTCAACCTGATCGAGCCGCGCGCCGACCTCGACGTGTTCATGATCGCGCCGAAGGGCCCCGGCCACACCGTCCGCGGCGAGTACCAGCGTGGCGGCGGCGTGCCCTGCCTCGTGGCCGTGCACCAGAACGCCTCGGGCAACGGGCTGGACATCGCCCTGTCCTACGCCTCGGCCATCGGCGGCGGCCGCGCCGGCATCATCGAGACGACCTTCAAGGAAGAGTGCGAGACCGACCTGTTCGGCGAGCAGGCCGTGCTCTGCGGCGGCCTGACCGAGCTGATCAAGGCCGGCTACGAGACGCTGACCGAGGCCGGCTATGCCCCGGAGATGGCCTATTTCGAGTGCCTGCACGAGGTGAAGCTGATCGTCGACCTCATGTATGAGGGCGGCATGGCCAACATGCGCTACTCGATCTCCAACACCGCCGAATACGGCGACTACAAGACCGGCCCGCGCATCATCACCCCGGAGACCAAGGCGGAGATGAAGCGCGTCCTGGAGGACATCCAGACCGGCCGCTTCGTCCGCGACTGGATGCTGGAGTGCAAGGCCGGCCAGCCGTCCTTCAAGGCGACCCGCCGCCGCAACGCCGAGCATTCGATCGAGCAGGTTGGCGAGAAGCTGCGCGCCATGATGCCGTGGATCGCCGAGCGCCGTCTGGTCGACAAGACCAAGAACTGATCGGTTCCTGGGCCTGGAAACGGGAAAGCGCGCCGCGAGGCGCGCTTTTTCGTTTTTGGGAGCAGTCTTCATTCCATTGCCCCCACCCCGGCCCTCCCCCGCTGCGCAGGGGAGGGGGATTATGCGAAGCGGCGGCAGTTCCCTCCCCTGCGAAGCGGGGGAGGGTTAGGGTGGGGGCAAGTGCAACCGCCTGGGAAAGCTCACACATCCCCCCGCGACCGGTCCGCCTTCGGGCGCTCGTCGAGCAGCGGCCGGCCGGTGTGCACGAAATGCACCACCTCCGCGATGTTGGTCGCGTGGTCGCCGATGCGCTCCAGGCTCTTGGCGATGAACAGCAGGTGCATGTGGGCGGTGAACATCTCCGGCAGGCGGGCGGCCGACTGGTTGATGCTCTCGCACAGGCTGGTGTAGAGCGCGTCGACCTCGTCGTCGGTGCGCCAGACGCGCAGCGCCAGCTCGACGTCGCCGTCCACATAGGCGTCCACCGCCGTGGTCAGGCGCTGGCGCACCAGGCGGCCCAGGTTGGGCAGGGTGCTCATCGCCGGGGATTCGGGGAACTCGGCCACGGAGACGGCGCGGCGGGCGGTGTTGGCGGCGTGGTCGCCGACGCGCTCCAGATTGCCGGCGATCTTCAGGGCGGCGATCACCTCGCGCAGGTCGTCGGCCACCGGCTGGCGCAGCACCAGCATGCGCATGCAATTGGCCTCGATCTCGTGCTCGTAGCTGTCGAGCCGCGCGTCGGACTCGACGATGGCGCGGGCCTGCTCCGGGTTGCGCTGGGTCAGGCAGGTCAGCGCGCCGTCGAGCTGGGTTTCCGCGGCGCCCGCCATCTGCACGATGCTGGCCTTCAGCCGCTTCATGGCGTCTTCGAACGCGGTGACGATGTGCGGGGCGGGGTGCTTCATGGGGACGGGCCTTATCGGTGCGGCGGACGGCCGGGAACGTTACAATTTCGCGGCCCCGCAGGCCAGTGCTGTTGCCGCGGGGCGACGCGGCGGGCGCGGCATGGGAGCGGCATGGGAACGGTTGATTTCGCATGTGCGAAATGGCAAGAGTCCGGCCCTCCTACCCCCTATGACCAAGCACGGACGCCGACCGTCATGATCGAACGCCGTTTCGAACAGATCATCTTCGCCAGCCGCTGGCTGCTCGCCCCCTTCTATCTGGGGCTCGTCATCTCGCTGCTGCTCCTGCTGACCAAGTTCACGCAGGAGATTTTCCACATCGTCCCGCATGTGCTGGAGATGCAGGAAAAGGACGTGCTGCTGGCCGTGCTGACGCTGATCGACCTGTCGCTGGCCGGCAACCTGCTGCTGATGGTGATCTTTTCGGGATACGAGAACTTCGTGTCCAAGATCGACGTGGCCGACCACAAGGACCGTCCGGACTGGATGGGCAAGGTCGATTTCGGCGGGCTGAAGCTGAAGCTGATCGCCTCCATCGTGGCGATCTCCGGCATCCATCTGCTGAAGGCCTTCATGAACATCGACAACACCAGCAAGGAGAACCTGATGTGGATGGTCATCGTCCACATGACGTTCGTGCTGTCCGGCGTGCTGCTGGCCCTGATGGACCGTCTGGAAGGGGATCATCACGGCGCGAAGATGAAGGCCGAGGCCGCCGTGAAATCCGATCATCCTTGAGGCATCCGCCGGGGCCGGGGCCGGGGTGCCGGAGCGGTTTCAAACCCGACACAAAGCCGTTGCGGCGGGTTGGGAATCAGCCTAAGGATACCCCCGACGCGAGCGGGGCGGTTGGCCGGACGCCGGAGGTTTCCGCCTCCCGTTGACGGAAAATTAACCCTGACGCGGCAGTGTGGCGGGCACCGAAGGACGGCGTTCCGCCACGACTTCGGGGACTGGACATTCCGCCGGGACCGGCCTTGCCTCAAGGACCGCCTCCCATCGACCAGAGCGCCGGACCGGCGCCGGCGACCGCCCCACGGGCGCCGGCAACAGGGCTCGGCAAGGCGTGCCGGTTGCACTCTCCGCTTGAGCGCGAAGGGGCATTCGTCTATGGAACCGTTGGCGGGCGTGGCCCTCCGCACCGGAGCGGGCACATCGCCGGCAAGGCCGTCTCAACCGCATTGAAGAGTTAGTCGGGTCCATGCTTTCCAAACTCCTCGGCGTGCTTTCCGCCGACATGGCGATCGATTTGGGGACGGCCAACACCCTGGTCTACGTCAAGGGCCGCGGCATCGTTCTGAACGAACCCTCGGTCGTGGCCATCGCCAACGTCCGCGGCAAGAAGCAGGTGCTGGCCGTCGGCGACGAGGCGAAGATGATGCTGGGCCGCACGCCCGGCAACATCCAGGCCATCCGCCCCCTCCGCGACGGCGTCATCGCCGACTTCGAAGTCGCCGAGGAGATGATCAAGCACTTCATCCGCAAGGTGCACAACCGGCGCAGCTTCGCCAGCCCGCAGGTCATCATCTGCGTGCCGTCGGGCTCCACCGCCGTGGAGCGCCGCGCGATCCAGGAATCGGCGGAGGCCGCCGGTGCCCGCCGCGTCTTCCTGATCGAGGAGCCGATGGCCGCCGCGATCGGCGCCGGGCTCCCGGTGACGGAGCCGACCGGCTCCATGGTCGTCGACATCGGCGGCGGCACCACCGAGGTCGCCGTCCTGTCGCTGGGCGGCATCGTCTATTCCCGCTCGGTCCGCGTGGGCGGCGACAAGATGGACGAGGCCATCATCGGCTACATCCGCCGCACCCACAATCTGCTGGTCGGCGAAGGCTCGGCGGAGCGGATCAAGAAGGAAATCGGCTCGGCCTGCCCGCCGGAAGACGGCGAGGGCCGCATCCTGGAGATCAAGGGCCGCGACCTGATGAACGGCGTGCCCAAGGAACTCATCATCTCCGAGCGGCAGATCGCCGAGTCCCTGGCGGAGCCGGTGTCGGCCATCGTCGAGGCGGTGAAGGTCGCGCTGGAGCACACGGCGCCGGAACTGGCCGCGGACATCGTGGACAAGGGCATCGTGCTGACCGGCGGCGGCGCCCTGCTGGGCAACCTGGACTTCGTCCTGCGCCACGCCACCGGCCTGCCGGTGTCGATCGCCGACGACCCGCTGTCCTGCGTCGCGCTGGGCACCGGGCGGGCGCTGGAAGAGATGAAGACGCTGCGAAACGTCTTGGTCAGCGCCTACTGATTGGTGTATTGCTCGGTTGGGTTCCCCCGGTGGTTCGTCCATTCGCCGGCGTAGCCGGGGGCGGATCGCGTACCTGGACGGGATGATCCTGTGAAGCCTCGCAATTCCGGTTCCGTCGTGCGCCTTGCCGCCCCGCTGCGGGCGCTCGCCCAGCGCTTTTCCTTCCTTTTGCTGGTGCTCGCCTCCGTCGCCCTGATGATGGTGGGACGGATCGACGCGCTGTCGGTGGACAGCGCCCGCGCCCGGGTGACCGACGCCTTCGCTCCGATCCTCGACGCGATTTCCCGCCCCGCCGCCACCGCCGCCCATGTCGTGGAGTCGGTGGTCGAGGTGCAGAACGCCTTCGAGGAGAACCAGCGGCTGAAGGCGGAGAACGCGCGGCTTCTGCAATGGAAGCAGGCGGCGCTGCGGCTGGAGGCGGAGAACATCAGCCTGCGCTCCCTGCTCAAGGCGACGCCGGAGCCGTCATCCTCCTTCATCACGGCGCGGGTCATCGCCGCTCCGGGCAGCTCCTTCCTGCGCACGCTGGTGGTCACCGCGGGCCGCCGCGACGGGGTGCGCAAGGGGCAGGCGGCCATCGCCGGCAGCGGGCTGGTGGGCCGGGTGATCGAAGTCGGGGAATGGTCGGCCCGCGTCCTCCTGCTGACCGACATCAACACGCGCATCCCCGTGGTTCTGGAGCGCTCGCGCCAGCGGGCGGTGATGGCGGGCGACAATTCCGACCAGACCCGGCTTCTCTACCTGCCGCCGGAAGCGCCGGTGCAGGTGGGCGAGCGGGTGGTGACCTCCGGTCACGGCGGGCAGTTCCCGCCGGGCCTGCCGGTGGGCGTGGTGTCCTCGGCTGGTGAACGTGGCGTCCGGGTGCAGCCGAACGTCGATCTGTCGCGGGTCGAGCACCTGCAGCTGGTCGAGTTCAGCCTGCCGGGAAGCGAGGCGGAACCGTCATCCGAGTCGAAATGACGCTGACCTTGTGGCAGCGGCTGGACAAGACGGGGCGGAATCTCGCCCCCTTCGCGGTGACGGTCATGCTGGCGCTGGTCGGGATGATCCCGGTGCCGCTGCCCGGCTATGCGTCGGTTGCGCCTTTCCTGACCGCCATCGCCGTCTATTATTGGGCGATCCACCGGCCCGACCTGATGGGGCCGGGCACCGCCTTCCTGATCGGGCTTCTGCAGGACCTGCTGACCGGCGGGCCGCTGGGGGTGAACGCGCTGGTGCTGGTGCTGGTCCATTCGGCGGTGTCCAGCCAGCGGCGCGTGCTGGTGTCCAGCACCTTCGCCCTGATGTGGTTCGGCTTCGGGCTGATCATGATGGGCGTGGCCTGCATCCAGTGGCTGGCCTTCTCGGCGCTCCAGGCGACGGTGCTGCCCTTCCGGCCGGCGCTGTTCCAGGCGCTGCTGACCATGGCGTTCTTTCCGGCGATTGCCTGGATGTTGATCCGCGTCCACCGCGCGTTTCTTCAAGGGTGACGGGCGGGAATGGCCGGCAGGGATGATCTGGCAGGGGATGTGAGCCTTTGACTGCGATGGACCGCGACACCGACCGCTACCGCCTGCTGACCCGCCGCGCCGCCGTGCTGGGCGGGTTGAAGCTCGCCGGTCTGTCCGCTCTGGTCGGGCGGCTCTATTACCTGCAGGTGGTGGAATCCGCGCGCTACACCATGCTGGCGGAGGAGAACCGCATCAGCCTGCGTCTGGTCGCCCCGTCGCGCGGCACCATCGTCGACCGCTTCGGCGCGCCGCTGGCGGTGAACCAGCAGAACTACCGCGTCGTCGTGGTGTCGGAGCGCACGCGCAACATCCAGGACACGCTCGACAAGATCTCCAAGATCGTCCCGCTGACCGACGGCGACCGCCGCCGCGTGATGCGCGAGCTGCACCGCAAGCGCCGCTTCGTGCCGGTCACCGTGCGCGAGAACCTGACCTGGGAGCAGGTCGCCACCATCGAGATGAACACGCCGGATCTGCCCGGCGTCGCCATCGAGGTCGGCGAGATCCGCCACTACCCGGAGGCGGAGGCGACCGCCCACATCCTGGGCTATGTCGGCGCCGTGTCGGAGGCGGAGCTGAACGGCGACCCCGTTCTGTCGCTGCCCGGCTTCCGCATCGGCAAGGCCGGCATGGAGAAGTATCACGAGAAGGCGCTGCGCGGCACGGCGGGCACCAGCCAGCTCGAGGTCAACGCGGTCGGGCGCGTCATCCGCGAGCTGTCGCGCGACGAGGGTCAGCCGGGGCGCGAGGTCCAGCTGACCATCGACATCGGCCTGCAGAAATTCGTCCAGCAGCGGCTGTCGCAGGAGGTCAGCGCGTCGGCCGTGGTGATGGACGTGCACACCGGCGGCATCTACGCCCTGTGCTCCCACCCCAGCTACGACCCCAACCAGTTCACCATGGGCATCAGCGCCGAACTGTGGGAGGAGCTGCTGTCCAACCAGGCGACCCCGCTGAACAACAAGGCGGTGGCCGGGCAGTACCCGCCGGGCTCCACCTTCAAGCCGGTGGTGGCCCTGGCGGCTCTGGAGTCGGGGCTGATCAGCCGCAACCACTCGGTCTTCTGTCCGGGTCACATGGACCTCGGCGACCATCGCTTCCACTGCTGGAAGAAGGGCGGCCACGGCACGGTGGACGTTGTCGGCGCGCTGCGCCATTCCTGCGACGTGTGGTTCTACGACGTGTCGCGGCGCATCGGCATCGACCGCATCGCCGAGATGGCCAACCGCTTCGACATGGGCCAGCTGACCGGGCTGGACCTGCCGCACGAGCGGCCGGGCCTGATCCCCTCCATCGATTGGAAGAAGGGCGCGCTTGGCAAGCCCTGGGCGCAGGGCGAAACGCTGATCGCGGCGATCGGGCAGGGCTATGTGCTGTCCACCCCGATGCAGCTCGTCGCCATGACGGCGCGGCTGGCCAACGGCGGCTTCGCGGTCAAGCCCCACCTGACCAAGCAGATCAAGGCGCTGTCGGGCGAGCAGACGAGCTGGCCGCCGATCGGGGTGAAGAAGGAGAACCTCGACCTCGTCCTGCGCGGCCTGTACGAGGTGACCAACGCGCCGAACGGCACCGCCTACAAGTCGCGCATCACCGAACCCGGCTATGAGATGGCCGGCAAGACCGGCTCCGCCCAGGTCCGCCGCATCACCATGGCGGAGCGCAGCACCGGCGTGAAGAAGAACGAGGACCTGCCCTGGCGGGAGCGCGACCACGCGCTGTTCATCTCCTACGCGCCGGTCAGTTCCCCGCGCTACGCCTGCGCGGTGTTCGTGGAGCATGGCGGCGGCGGGTCCACCGCGGCGGCGCCGATCGCGCGCGACATCCTTCTGGAGTGCCAGAAACGCGATCCGGGCCGCGCCTCCGTGGCAGAAAGCGCCCCGCCGCCCCCGCCGCCGGGGGGCACCCGGGGCTGAGGGCTTAGGGGGCCGCGCGGCGGATCAGGCCGCGCGCACCTCGGCCAGGAACTGGTCCACCTCGCGCTTCAGGCTGGAGGCGCGCTCGGCCAGCTGGTCGGCCGCGCTCTTCACGCTGTGGGTGGCGGCGCTGGTTTCCGACTCCGCCTGCTGGATGCCGGCGACGTTGCTGGAGACCTCGGCGGTGCCGTTGGCGGCCTGCTGGGCGTTGCGGCTGATCTCGCCGGTCGCGGCGCTCTGCTGCTCGACGGAGGCGGCCATCTCCGCGGTGGAGCGGTCGATGTCCTCGACCTGGGTGATGATGGCGCGCATGGCCTCCACCGTCCGGTCGGAGGCGCTCTTCACCGCGGCGATCTGGTTGCCGATCTGCTCGGTCATCGCGTGGGTCTGGTTGGCGAGGTTCTTCACCTCGCTGGCGACCACGGCGAAGCCCTTGCCGGCCTCGCCGGCGCGGGCGGCCTCGATGGTCGCGTTCAGGGCCAGCAGGTTGGTCTGGGAGGCGACGGCGTTGATCGAGGCGACGATCTGGTCCACCTGCTCGATGGCGGCGGCCAGGGCGTCGAGCTGGGCCTGGGCCTGGTTGGCCCCCTCGGCCGCGGCCTTGGAGCGCGCGGCGGAGCGGGTCACGCGCTCGGCCAACTCATGGATGGAGGCCGACATCTCCTCCGACGCCGAGGCGACGGTCTGGACGTTGGCGCTGGCTTCCTCCGACGCGCCGGCCACGGCGCTGCATTGGGCGCCGACCTCCTCGACTGCCGAGGCGAGCTGCGCCGCGGTGGCCTGAAGCTCCGTCGCGGCGCCGCCGACGTCGTTCACGATGCCCCCCACCTGCGACTCGAAGCGGCCGGCGAGGGCGAGCATCGACGCGCGCTTCTCCGCCTGGGACCGGGCCTCGGCCTCCTTGGCCTCACGCTCCATGTCCCGGCTGTGCAGCAGGTTGCGCTTGAACACGTCCGCGGTGGCGGCGATGGCGCCGACCTCGTCCTTGCGGTCGGTGCCGTACACCACGGTGTCGAGCTTGCCGTCGGCCAGCCCGCGCAGGCAGGCGACGATGGCGGCCACCGGCCGGACGATGCCGAACTGCGCCATGAGCCAGCCCAGCAGCAGGCCGACGAGAATGCCGATCGCCGCGGCGGCGATGAGCTGGACGATCCGCCGCTCCGCCAGTTGGGAGGCATCGTCGGACAGCCGCGAGGCCTTGTTGTCGGTGTAGGAGGTGTAGTTGACACTCAGATCCTGGAGCTTCCGCGCGGCGACGGCGCTGCTTTCGACCGAGGCGAGAATGTCCTGGTGAAACCCGACGGCGCCCTTCGCGTTGATCTGGCGGGCGGTGGCAAGTGTCTGTTCCAATTGATTCTTGTAAAGCGCCAACGCCGCTTCGAAATCGGCCAGCAAGCGCTTCTGCTCGGGGTCGGCGGTCTCCTTGACCCTGGTGAGGTTGGTGGACAGCGCGTCGCGGCTCGTCGCGATGGAGGGCAGGACCTCCGGCAGGTCGGCGGGGTTGGCGGCAAGACGGTATTCGTCGCGGAGCAGTTCAACCACCAGGCGATTAAGCCGTGCGCCGAGCCTCATCTCGTCGCCGGAAGCCTTGATCTCGTCGGTGGCGCGGCTCAGCGCGTCCAATCCGGAGACCGATGTGGCGGTGATGCCCGCGCAGATGGCCCCCAGCATGATGATGATGGACAGGATTTTCGTTGAGATCTTGAGGTTGCTTAGAAGCATGGCGGTTCTCTCTTTTTTGCCATGGCCGAGCGGACGCGCCATGACAGGTATCGAACGGAGACGTCTGGCTGCACACATACGTGTGTACGTCTCTTACCTATTTCATATCTAAACATTTATCATCTGAATGTGACATGCGGTTTCACGCCGCGACATCGTTCAGGAACCGACGGCCCGCCGGCCTGTTTTTTGAAGGATTAAAATCAGAGTGGGCAGAAATGGCTGGCGGACTGACCAATTGGCTGGTCGATGTGATGCACACGATGAATTACGTGGGCATTTTCCTGCTGCTGGTCCTGGCGCGGGTCATCCCGCCGGTTCCGGCGGAATCGGTTATTCCATTGGCCGGAATCGCAGCGGCGCAGGGCGAGTACAATCTGCTCGGCGTCGCCTTGGCCGGTGGGTTGGGCTCGCTGGTCGGGCAGCTGGTCTGGTTTCTGCCCAGTCGGCTGATGGGCCGCGACCGGCTGGAAGCCTTTCTGAAACGCTACGGCCACTGGCTGACCATCCACCCCAAAAAGGTCCGACGAAGCACGGAGTGGTTCGGAAAGCATGGCGGGATCGCCGTCTTCCTGACCCAGCCGGTGCCGGGGGTGCGGACGTTGATCTCGATCCCGGCGGGGGCCTGCCGGATGTCGATCCCGCTCTACTGCCTCTATTCGGGGGCCGGGTCGATCCTGTGGACGCTGCTGCTCGCCTGGACCGGCTACATGCTGTCCCGCTGGCCCTTCGCGCACAGCCTGGTGGGCTACTTCACCGTGGGGCTGCTGGTGGTCCTGGTCGGGCTGTACCTGTACCGGCTGGTCAGCCATTTCCATGGCATCCGCCGCGCCCAGAAGTCCTCCGGAGGCGATCCGCCGGTGGCGGGGGCGCCGCTCAGCCCTTGAGGGCTCACCCCATGGCCCAGCCGGCCATGCCGGTGAAGGCCATGCCGAGCGCCCAGAGGCCGAAGGCCGCCAGCGCCACGCCCGTGCAATGGTTCAGCCGGGTCAGCCCGCGGTCGGAGATGCGGTGGCGCACGGCGGCGACGCCCATGGACAAGGTGAACCACCACAAGGACGCGCCGATGAAGACGCCGGCCACCAGCGTGGAGGCGTCCACCCGACCCAGATTGCCGCCCAGCCCGAAGCCGGCGAAGATGGCGATGAAGGCCATGATCGTCGCCGGGTTGGTCAGGGTCAGCGACAGGCCGGTCATGAACCCGCCGAGGAAGGAGGGCGTGTCGGGCGCGCTCGCGGCCTCGCGCTCCTCGTCCTCCGGCTTCTGGCGGAAGGTGCGGATGGCGACGACGATCAGGAAGATGCCGCCGACCAGCTGGAAGGCGATCTCATGCCCCTGCAGGAAGTCCAGCGCGGCGGAGACGCCGAAGGCGGCGATGGCGCCGTAGATGGTGTCGGCCACGGCGGCGCCGAAGCCGGTGAAGAAGCCCATCAGCGGCCCGTGCTGGAGCGTGCGCCGGATGCAGAGCAGGCCGATCGGACCGACGGGGGCGGCGATGGCGATTCCCAGGACGATGCCCTGCAGCAGCACCACCAGACCATGCACGCCGATCACCTCGTCCAATATGCGATTCCCCTCTCCGGCCCCTCCTCCGGGCAATGGCGGGCGTGATAGCGGGCCACCGCCCTTCCGTCAACCGGCGTCGCGGGCGGAGGTCACATACGGGCTGTGACCTGCGGCGGAATTCCCCCTGCCATGTGCCCCCTGTCACGGGGCGGGAGGAGCGGCTATCCTGGCCGCCACGACCCGGCAAGCGGGCGAACCGGAACGGGGAAGCGGAACGATGACGATGACGCGCATTCTGACCATTCTGGCCCTGTCGCTGACGGCGGCGACCGTTCCCGCCGCGGGCCCCGCCCTGGCGGCGGACGAGTTCATGCCGGCGGTGGTGTTCGACCAGGGCGGCAAGTTCGACAAGTCCTTCAACGAGGCGGCCTACAACGGGGCGGAGCGCTTCAAGAAGGAGACCGGGATCGTCTACCGCGAGTTCGAGATCACCAGCGAGAGCCAGCGCGAGCAGGCGCTGCGCAACATGGCGCGGCGCGGCGCCACCGTCATCACGGCGGTCGGCTTCTCCCAGTCCGCCGCCGTGGACAAGGTGTCGCGCGAATATCCGAACACGAAGTTCTGCCTGATCGACGACAAGCTGGACCTGCCCAACGTCCAGTCGGTGACCTTCAAGGAGCATGAGGGCTCCTTCCTCGTCGGCATGCTGGCGGCGCTGGCCTCGCAGAGCGGCAAGGTCGGCTTCATCGGCGGCATGGACATCCCGCTGATCCGCAACTTCCTGACCGGCTACGAGCAGGGCGTTCGCCATGTGAAGGCGGATGGGGAGGTCTTCACCAACATGACCGGCACGACCCCCGCCGCCTGGAACGACCCCACCCGCGGGGCGGAGCTGGCCAAGAGCCAGTTCGGGCGCGGCGCCGACGTGGTCTTCGCGGCGGCCGGCGCGACCGGGCTCGGCGTTCTCCAGGCCGCGGCGGACGGCGGCAAGCTGGGCGTCGGGGTGGACAGCAACCAGAACTGGATTCATCCGGGCAAGATCCTGACCTCGATGGTCAAGCGGGTGGACGTGACCGTCTACGACTGCATGAAGTCGGCCAAGGACGGCAACTGGACGGCCGGGCATCGCGTCGTCGGTCTGAAGGAGGAGGGCGTCGGCTACGCGCTCGACGAGAACAACCGCAAGCTGGTCACGGCGGAGATGGAAAAGGCCGTCGAGGAGGCCAAGCGGAAGATCATCGCGGGCGAGCTGGTGGTGAAACCGTATCAGCCGTGAGTGGTTGATCGGCGAACGGTTGCCCCCTCCCTAACCCTCCCCCGCTTCGCAGGAGAGGGGATATAGCCCCCTCTCCTGCGAAGCGGGGGAGGGAAGGGGCCCGCGGCGAAGCCGTGGGAAGGGTGGGGGCAAGGACCTTCCAATCATGAAAGTCCCCATGCCCCAACTTCCCCCCGCCCTGGAAACCCGCGGCGTCAACAAGTGGTTCGGTGCCAACCACGCCAACCGCGACGTGTCGCTGGCCGTGCCGAAGGGCACCATCCACGGCGTGATCGGCGAGAACGGCGCCGGCAAATCGACGATCATGAGCATCGTCTACGGCTATCTGCCCGCCGATGGCGGCACGATCCTGGTGGACGGGCGCCCGGTGGCGGTGCGCAGCCCGCGCGACGCCCTGGCCGCCGGGATCGGCATGGTCCACCAGCATTTCATGCTCGTCGATCCCTTTACGGTGCTGGAGAACGTGCTGCTGGGGGCGGAGGGCGGCGTCACCCTGGCCGCCGGGATGGCGCGGGCGCGGACCGAGCTGACCCGGCTCGCCCGCGACTACGGGCTGGAGGTGGACCTCGACCGCCCGGTCGGCGCGTTGCCGGTGGGCGCGCAGCAGCGGGTGGAGATCCTGAAGGCGCTCTACCGCGGCGCCGAGATCCTGATCCTCGACGAACCCACCGGCGTCCTGACCCCGCAGGAGACCGACCATCTCTTCCGCATCCTCCGCGCGCTGCGCGAGCAGGGGAAGACGGTCGTCATCATCACCCACAAGCTGCGCGAGATCATGGAACTGACCGACAACGTGACGGTCATGCGCCGCGGGCAGGTGGTGGCGAACGTCGCCACCGCCCGGACCAGCCGCGAGGAGCTGGCCGAGCTGATGGTGGGGCGCAAGGTGCTGCTGCGGGTGGAGAAGGCGCCCGTAACGCCCGGCCCCGCGGTGCTGGAGGTCTCCGGCCTGCGCGTGCGCGACGGCGCCGGGGTGGAGCGGGTGAAGGGCGTCGGGCTGACCGTGCGCGCCGGGGAGATCGTCGGCATCGCCGGCGTGTCGGGCAACGGCCAGTCCGAACTGCTGGAGGCGCTGGCCGGCATGCGCCCGCTGGCCGGCGGGTCCGTCCGCCTGCGCGGGGAGGAGCTGGCCGACCGGCCCGACCGTTTCACCGCGCGGGGCTTGCGCGCGCTCGGCGTCGGCCATGTGCCGGAGGACCGGCAGAGGGTCGGCCTCGTCACCGGCTTCGAGGCGCAGGAATGCGCGATCCTCGGCCATCAGGGCGAACCGGCCTTCAACGGGCGGCTCCTGATGGACCGCCGCGCCGTGTTCGACCGCTGCGCGGCGGAGATGGACGCCTACGACGTGCGCCCGCGCGACCCGCGCCTGCCCGCCGCCAACTTCTCCGGCGGCAACCAGCAGAAGATCGTGCTGGCCCGCGAGATCGAGCGGAACCCCGACCTGCTGCTGGTCGGCCAGCCCACCCGCGGCGTGGACATCGGCGCCATCGAGTTCATCCACCGCCGTCTGGTGGCCCTGCGCGACCAGGGCAAGGCGATTCTGCTGGTGTCGGTGGAGCTGGACGAGATCCGCGCGCTCTCCGACCGCATCCTGGTCATGTTCGACGGCCGTCTGGTGGGCGAGGTCGCCCCGGACGAGGCGGACGAGCGGCGCCTCGGCCTGATGATGGCCGGGGTGGCGGAGGCTGCGTAAGGCTGACCCCGAACGCTCCCGCTTGCGCTGGCCCGGTGCGCGGGGCACTTTCCTTGACGCCGGGACGCTCGAACCCTCCGGCTTGTGAACGGGAATCACCACGGATGGAGCCGGGATGGCGCAGGACGCGGCGCAGGGGGTGACGGGCCGGGGCTTCGACCGGCCGGGCGAGGTGCCCGGCTGGGTCGGCTATGCGCTTCTGCCGCTGCTGAACCTGCTGGCCGCCCTCGTCCTGTCCGGGCTGGTCATCCTGGTGATCGGCGAGAACCCGCTGGACGTGCTGGCGCTGCTGGTGACCGAGGCGGTTGGTTATCCCGAGGCCATCGGCTACACCCTCTACTACACGACCAGCTACATCTTCACCGGGCTGGCGGTCGCCATCGCCTTCCACTGCGGGCTGTTCAACATCGGCGGCGAAGGGCAGGCCTATCTCGGCGGGCTGGGAGCCGGGCTGGTCGGGCTGGCGCTGACCGGCTGGCCCTGGCCGGTGGCGGCGCTGGGCGCGGTGGCCCTGTCGGCGCTGTTCGGGGCGGCGTGGGCGGCGGTTCCCGGCTGGCTCCAGGCCAAGCGCGGCAGCCACATCGTCATCACGACGATCATGTTCAACTTCATCGCCGCCGCGATCATGACCTACCTGCTGGTCGACGTGCTGATCCGCCCCGGTTCGCAGTCGCCGGAAACGCGCGAGTTCGATCCCGGCGTCTGGCTGCCGACCATGGACCGGGCGCTCGGCTGGCTCGGCGTCGCCATCCCGGCCTCGCCGCTGAACCTGTCCTTCCTGTGGGCGCTGGCCTGCTGCGCGCTGTTTTACCTGTTCCTGTGGCGGACCCGCTGGGGCTACGAGATCCGCACGGTGGGGCGGAACGAGCGGGCGGCGGTCTATGCCGGCATCTCCCCGGCGCGGAACATCATCCTCGCCATGGCGATCTCCGGGGCGCTTGCCGGCTTCGTCGGCGTGAACGAGATCATGGGGGTGCAGCACCGCATCCTGCTGAACTTCACGGGCGGGGTGGGCTTCGTCGGCATCGCCGTGGCGCTGATGGGGCGCAACCATCCGGTGGGGATCGTCCTGGCGGCGCTGCTGTTCGGCGTGCTGGCGCAGGGGGGCGGTCAGGTGTCCTTCGAATACCCCACCGTGAACCGGGAGCTGGTGATGGTCATCCAGGGCCTCGTCATCCTCTTCGCCGGGGCGCTGGAGAACCTGTTCAAGCCGCAGGTGGAGGCGCTGTTCCGCCGCCGCGGCGGAGGAGCGGCGCATGGATGACGCCCTGCTCGTCGCCCTGCTGCTGACCGACGCCACCATCCGCGTGGCGACCCCGCTGGTGCTGGCCGCCTTCGCGGCGCTCTACAGCGAGCGGGCGGGGGTGGTGGACATCGGGCTGGAGGGCAAGATGCTGGCCGGCGCCTTCTTCGCCGCCGCAGTCGCCTCATCCACCGGCAACCCCTGGCTGGGCCTGGGCGCCGCCGTCGCGGCCTCGGTGGCGCTGGCGCTGGTCCATGGTTTCGCCTGCATCACCCACAAGGGCAACCAGGTGGTGTCGGGCATGGCGATCAACATCCTGGTCGCCGGGCTAGCGCCGACCCTGGCCTACGCCTGGTTCCGCCAGGGCGGGCAGACCCCGCTGCTGCCGGGAGAGGCGCGGTTGCCGCAGGTCCGTCTGCCGGGCGTGGAGGCGCTGTCCGCCATCCCGGTCCTCGGTCCCGTCTACCGGGAACTGATCGACGACGCCAACGTGCTGATCTGGCTGACCGTCCTGCTGGTGGTGGCGACCCATTGGGTGTTCACCCGCTCCCGCTTCGGGCTGCGGCTGCGCGCGGTGGGGGAGAACCCTTCGGCGGTCGACACGGCGGGCCTGTCGGTCACGCGGCTGCGCTATCAGGCGGTGATCATCACCGGGGTGCTGACCGGTATCGCCGGCGCCTATCTGTCCACCGCCCATGGCGCCGGCTTCGTGCGCGACATGACGGCGGGCAAGGGCTATCTGGCGCTGGCCGCGCTGATCTTCGGGAAATGGCGGCCCTGGCCGACGCTGTTCGCCTGCCTGCTGTTCGCCTTCACCGACGCCGTGCAGGTCCGCCTGCAGGGCGTGCCGCTGCCGGTGGTGGGGGTGATCCCGGTGCAGTTCATCCAGATGCTGCCCTATGTGCTGACCGTGCTCCTCCTCGCCGGATTCGTCGGGCGGGCGGTGGCGCCCAGGGCCAGCGGCGTCCCCTACGTGAAGGAGCGGTGATGGGCGTGCCGAACGAATCCCACGGCGCTTTGATCGCCGCCGCCCGCGACGCGATGGCGCAGGCCTACGCGCCCTATTCGCATTTTTCCGTGGGCGCGGCCATTCTGGGCGAATCCGGGCGCATCCACGCCGGGGCGAATGTGGAGAACGCCGCCTACCCGCAGGGCCAGTGCGCCGAGGCCTCGGCCATCGGGGCGATGATCCTGGCCGGGGACCGGAGCATCCGGGCGATCGTGGTGATGGGCGGCCAGTCCGGCGACGGGCGGTTGTGCACGCCTTGCGGCGGGTGCCGCCAGCGCCTGCGCGAATTCGCCAAACCCGACACGCCGATTCATGTCTGTGGACCGGAAGGGCTTCGTCGCACGTTTACGTTGGAGGAACTGCTGCCGCACTCCTTCGGTCCCGACAATCTCGACTTCTGAGGGGAACTGACCGTCATGACCGCCGCACGCGCCGCCGCGGAAATCCTGCACCGGGTCCCCGGCTTCCGCCCGCGGGTGGGGATCGTGCTCGGCTCCGGCCTGGGCGGCGTCGCCGACCGGGTCGAGGGAGCGACCGCCATGCCCTACGGCGACCTGCCTGGCTTCCCGCTGCCCAGCGTCGAGGGGCACATGGGCCGCTTGGTGCTGGGCCATCTCGGCGGCCAGCCCGTCGCCTGCATGCAGGGCCGCGTCCACGCCTATGAGGGCAACGGCTTCGACGCGCTGAAGACGGCGATCCGCGCGCTGAAGCTGGCCGGCTGCGACACGCTGGTGCTGACCTGCGCCGCCGGCTCGCTGCGGGTGGAGGTCGGGCCGGGGCGGCTGATGGCGATTTCCGACCACATCAACATGCTGGGCGCCAACCCGCTGACCGGCCCCAACGAGGACAGCTTCGGCCCGCGCTTCCCCAGCATGACCGACGCCTGGGACCCCGCCCTGCGCGCGTTGATGCGGCGCCGGGCGCTGGAGTTGAACATCGATCTGGTCGAGGGCGTGTACGCCGCCTATCCCGGCCCCTCCTTCGAGACGCCGGCCGAGGTCCGGATGTTGAAGGTCCTGGGGGCGGACGCGGTCGGCATGTCCACGGTGCCCGAATGCATCGTCGCGCGGCATTGCGGCCTGCGGGTCGTGGGCTGCGCGGTCATCACCAACCTGGGGGTGGGACTCGGCGACGGGCCGGTGGACCATGACCAGACCCTGCGCGCCGCCTCGGCCGCCGCCTCCGACCTGGAGCGGCTGCTGACCGGCTTTCTCGACGGGCTGAACGTACACGAAGGACGCCGGTCATGAAACTTCCCGCTGATCTGCAACGGGCGCTCGACACCGCAACCACCGTCAAGGCCGACTCCAAGGGGGCCGGCCGGGCCATTGGTCTGCTCGACCTGACCAGTCTGAACGACGACGACACCGACCAGACGGTGGAGGCGCTGTGCAAGCGCGCCGTCACCCCCGCCGGCAAGGTCGCCGCGGTGTGCGTCTGGCCGCGCTTCGTCAAGACCGCGCGCAAGGCGCTGAAGGGCAGCGGCGTGAAGATCGCCACCGTCGTCAATTTCCCCACGGGGGAGGCCGACGCGGCGGCGGTGGCGGCGGAGACCAGGGCGGCCATCAAGGACGGCGCGAACGAGATCGACGTGGTGCTCCCCTACCGCGCCTTCATCGACGGCGCCCGCACCCAGCCGATGAACGTGATCCGCGCCTGCCGCGAGGCCTGCGGGGCCGACGTGACGATGAAGGTCATCCTGGAATCCGGCTGCTTCCCCGAGCCGGACCTGCTGGCCTGGGCCGCCCGCGACGCCATCGCCGCCGGGGCGGATTTCCTGAAGACCTCCACCGGCAAGGTGCAGCCCGCGGCGACGCTGGAGGCGGCGGCGCTGCTGCTGCACGTCATCCATGAATCGGGCAAGCCGGTGGGCTTCAAGGCGGCGGGCGGCATCCGCGACGCCGACGGGGCGGCGGCCTTCCTGGCGCTCGCCACCGCGATCCAGGGCAAGGGCTGGGCCAAGCCGGACACCTTCCGCTTCGGCGCGTCGGCGCTGCTGGACTCGCTGCTCGCCACCGCCGGCCATGGCGGGGGCGGCAAGGGAGAGGGCGGCAAGGGAGAGGGCAAGGAGGGCAAGGAGGGCAAAGGGGACGGCAAGGGGGGCGGCGCGGTTGCCCAGCCGGCCACCGCCGGCTATTGATCCGCGCGACGGTTTGACCATGGAACGGACGCACGGATGCTTCCCCAGGAACTGATTCGCAAGAAGCGCGACGGCGCACGCCTCGACGCGGCGGAGATCGGCGCCTTCGTGCGCGGCATCACCGATGGCTCCGTCAGCGAAGGGCAGGCGGCGGCCTTCGCCATGGCCGTCTTCTTCCGCGGCATGACGCTGGATGAGCGGGTGGCCCTGACCCTGGCCATGCGGGATTCCGGGACGGTGATGCGCTGGGACCACCTCGACCTGCCCGGTCCGGTGGTCGACAAGCATTCGACCGGCGGCGTCGGCGACAAGGTCAGTCTGATCCTCGCCCCGGCGCTGGCCGCCTGCGGCGGCTTCGTGCCGATGGTCTCGGGCCGCGGGCTGGGCCACACCGGCGGCACGCTGGACAAGTTCGAGAGCATCCCCGGCTATCGCGCCAAGCCCGACCGGGCGACGCTGGAGCGGGTGGTGAAGGAGGTCGGCTGCGCGGTGATCGGCGCCACCGACGACATCGCACCCGCCGACCGCCGGCTCTACGCCATCCGCGACGTGACGGCGACGGTGGAAACCATCGACCTGCTGACCTCCTCGATCCTGTCGAAGAAGCTGGCGGCCGGGTTGCAGGCGCTGGTGATGGACGTGAAGTTCGGCTCCGGCGCCTTCCTGCCCGACATCGCCAAGGCGCGGGACCTGGCCGACAGCCTCGTCACCGTGGCCGAGGGCGCCGGGCTGCCCACCGTCGCCCTGCTGACCGACATGAACGAGGTGCTGGGCCTGACCGCCGGCAACGCGCTGGAGATGCGGGAGTGCATCGACATCCTACGCGGCGGCAGGGCCGACTCCCGGCTCTACGAGGTCACCGCCGCCCAGGCCGCCGAGCTTCTGGTGCTGGCCGGGCTGGCGCCGGACGTCGCGACGGGGCGCGCCCGGTTCGATCAGGCAATGGGCAGCGGGCAGGCCGCCGAGCGTTTCGCCCGCATGGTTCATGCGCTGGGCGGCCCGGCGGACCTGCTGGACGCGCCGGACCGCTATCTGGACGCCGCTCCCGTCGTCCGTCCGGTCTTCGCCGAGCGGGCGGGCGTGGTGGCGGCCATCGATGTGCGGGCGGTCGGCATCGCCGTGGTGGCCTTGGGCGGCGGGCGGACCAAGACGAGCGATCCCATCGATTTCGCGGTCGGACTGGCCGACGTCGCCGGGCTGGGCGCGTCGGTGGGGCCGTCCGGGCGTCCGCTCGCCGTCATCCACGCCCGCAGCGAGGCGAAGGCCGAGGAGGCGGCCGCGCTGCTCCGCCGCGCCTTCACCGTGGCCGACACCGCGCCGCCGGCCGGACCGCTGATCGCCGACCGCATCCGTCTGTAAGGGAGGGGTGCGTCACGCGGCGCGGCGCCCGTCCTCGGCCCGCCGCGCCCGCACCGGCCCGACCAGCGCCTCCGCGGCGAGGCGGCCCGAGATGACGCAGGCCTCCACCCCCGGACCGGGGAAGACCCCGCCGCCGGCGAGCAGCAGGCCGGGCAGCGGCGACTTGGCGGGAAGCGCCGGGTCGGTGCCGTAGATCGCGCCGTCCGTCGTGTGGGCGTAGCGGGCGAAGGTGGCGGCGCTGGCCTCCTGCCGGTGCAGGATGTGGCGCTCCAGATCCGGGATCACGGCCGCAGCCGCGGCGATCATGGCATCGCCCTCCCGCGTTTTCCGGGCGCGGTAGTCAGGGGCGGAGCGGTCCCAGGCATCGCCCACCGGGTCCAGCCGCATCAGCGTCAGCGCCGCGCAGCCCGGCGGCGCCAAGGTGGCGTCATGGGCGGAGGGCAGGGCCAGCGCCAGACCGGATTCTTGCAGAAAGGTCATCGCCGGCAGGTCCGGACGGATGTCCAGCGCCAACGTGACCATGAAGGCGGAGGTCGAAGGGCGCAGCGCCCGGCCTTGCTCCACGCAACCGGCGGGCAGGTGTTCCGCCCCCACCAGTTCCAGCAGGGTCCGCCGGGCGTCGGCGTTGGAAACCACCGCGGCGGCGGCGATTCGCTCCCCCTCCATGGTCTCGACCCCGGCGGCCTTGCCACCCTCGACCAGGATGCGGCGGACGGGGGTGCGCAGCCGGACCTCGCCGCCCTTTGCCCGGATGGACTCGACCAGCGCGTCGGCCAGCCGCTGCGATCCGCCCTCCGGATAGGCGCCGCCGTCGAAGACATAACCGAAGATCGGCGCCATCCGGGTGACGCCCAGCCGTTCCGGCCGGTCGGACAGATAGCCGGTCAGGCTGGACAGCAGGGCGCGGGCCCCGGCGTCGGGCACGTAACGCTCCAGCATCTCCAGAAAGCCGCGGTCCTGCCAGCGGAAGGCCTGCGGGCACTCCAGCGGATAGGCGCGCATGGCCGCGACGCTGCGCGGGATGTGGGGCAGGCCGGTCTCGGCGCAGCCGCGGTAGAGGTCGCGGTAGACCCCGCGCATCTCCTCCAGAAAGGCGGCGGCCCCTGCGGCGCTGTCCGGATGCTCGCGCGCGATCAGGGCGCCCAGCCCCGCGGCGTCGCCGGGCAGCGGCTGAAGAACACCGCCCCGGACGATGCCGCGGTTCACCGGCTGCCAGCGCACGCGGTCCGCCACGCCGACCGTGCGCAGCAGATGCCCGACCGGACCGTCCGCACGGGTGCCGCTGACGTCGTGCACCCCGGCGTCGAAGGTGAAGCGCCCGAAGGTCCCGTCGCGCATCCGCACCTTGCGGTCCCAGGAGGAGCAAAAGCCGCCCGGACGGTCGTGCGCCTCCAGGACGGTGACGCGGACTCCGGCCTCCGCCAGCAGGGCCGCCGCGGTCAGCCCGCCGATGCCGGCGCCCACGACGACGACACCATCCTTGTGTCCAAGGACGGCGGGCGCCGGCCAGCGGTGAGGCTCCCGCTCGGCCAGCCGGTGGGCGACGGCCCGGTTGACCAGCCAGTCCGGCAGACGGCGGTTCGCCAGCAGACCGGCCAGCGTGGCGAGCGCGGAGGCGGCGACGCCGACCTCGGTGGCGACGGCGAAGCCGGCGGCCCCGGCCAGGAAGACCATCCCCCACAACGCGGTGACCGCCTTGTTGACGGCGACGAACTGCGGCAGGTGCCACAGGCCGGGAGGCGTCGTCTCGCGGGCGTAGGGCAGGGTGAAGGGGCGGCCCAGCGCGAGCGAGGCGAAGGCCATGCCGGCCAGCGCGAGATGGACGACCACCCCCATATGTTCCAGCGGCCCGCTGAGGAGCAGCGCGGCGAAGAACGCGGCGGCGACCAGTTCCGGCGCCTTCAGCGAACCGCCTCGCCAGTCGTGCGCGCAGAGCGTCAGGCTGAGCAGCAGCGCCGCCAGCGCGGCCGCCGGATGGCCCGCCGGCTGCAGAGCGCCGAAGGCGATCCAGGGCGAGACGCCGACGAGGATGCGGAGCGATTGGGGCATCGGCTTTGACAGGAGCATGGCGGACCCTTGCGGTGATGG
Organism: Azospirillum sp. TSH58; assembly: GCF_003119115.1. Taxonomy (NCBI): domain Bacteria; kingdom Pseudomonadati; phylum Pseudomonadota; class Alphaproteobacteria; order Rhodospirillales; family Azospirillaceae; genus Azospirillum; species Azospirillum sp. TSH58. Next base: position 619,272 of record NZ_CP022364.1, on the reverse strand, counting down.
GGACGCCCGCCAGACTGTCCAAAGCATCGGACGGGGCCAGCGCCGATCCGCGAAAGGCCGGATTCGCTTCGCCAAACGCCCGCCCGGCGATTCACGAAGCGTGAAACGCCGGCCTCCCGTCCGGGCGGTGCGGCGCGGGCCAGACCTGCGGTTGCGGCATTGGGCAGGGTTCGGGTTGCTCATATACTGTGCAATCATGACCCAAGCCGCCGCCCTGCCCGCCGTTGCCCCCGCCGAAAGCAAGGATGACACCCGCCGTGCCATCGGCTGCTTCCTGCTGGCCATCTTCCTGTTCGCGGGCATGGACACGCTCATCAAGTATCTGAGCGGTGGGTATCCGGTGGCGCAGCTCATGTTCGCGCGGTCGGTGGTGGCGGTTGTCCTGGTCGGCGGCATTTCGGTGGCGCGCGGCGGCTGGGGCGGGATGCGCACCCGGCGGCCCTTCGCCCACGTCTTCCGCTCGCTGGCCGGGCTGCTGTCGATGGGCTGCTTCTTCTACGCCTTCAAGCATCTGCCGCTGGCCGAGGTCTATGTGCTGAGCTTCGCCGGGCCGCTGTTCATCACGGCGCTGTCGATGCCGCTGCTCGGCGAGCCGGTGGGCTGGCGGCGCTGGGCGGCGGTGCTGGTCGGCTTCGGCGGGGTGGTGGTGATGGCCCGACCGGAGGCCGACGCGCCGCTCCTGCCGATCGTCGTCGGCGTGGCCGCGGCCTTCTTCTACGCGCTGGCGATGATCGCGGTGCGCGGCCTGTCGCGGACGGAGAGCAACACGGCCATCGTCGTCTATCTGTTGCTGACCACGACGGTGGTGAGCGGGGTGGCGGCGATTCCCGACTGGGTGCAGCCGGGCGGGTTCGACCTCGGGCTGATGCTTCTGGTCGGCACGCTGGGCGGGGCGGCGCAGGTGCTGATGACCCAGGCCTTCCGCCTCGGCCGCGCCGCGGTGGTGGCGCCCTTCGAATACACGGGGATGATCTGGGCGACCCTGCTCGGCTTCCTGGTCTTCGGCGACGTGCCGACCCCCACCGTGCTGGCGGGCGCGGGGATCATCATCGCCAGCGGGCTCTACATCCTCTATCGGGAAACGCGGCGCCGCGGCGGCTGACGACGGGTCAGGCGGCGGCGGGAAGCGCCGGGCAACCATCCATGACGCGCGGAGCGTCCGTCAGGACGACGATCCGGCTGCGCTCCAGCACGCGCCGGATCCGCGGCGGGTGATTGTCGAAGGCGATGGCGCCGCCGCGGTCGAGCACGGCGTTGCGGAGCGCCAGCAGAATGCCGATGCCGCAGGAATCGAGGAACTCCACCCGCCCCAGATCGACGCGCAGGGTCACGGCCCGCGCGTCCGCGACGCGGCGGAGCAGGGGCGTCAGGCCGGGCAGGGCGGCGTGGTCGATCCGCCCCGACAGGACGGCGCGCAGCCCGCATCCGCCCTGCGGCGTGGCGAAGGGGTGCAGGGTGACAGTGCTGTGCGACGGAGTGGGCCGCATCCTTCGTGACGACTTTCCTGGTGGGGCGACGGTCCGGCGCGGGCCGGGAGCGGCGGAAGGAACCACGGGAAGCGCGACTCTCTCGTGTCTGCTGCGTTGCAAAATTGTGAAAAGGCGCCGGGCCGCCGCTTGACAGCCGGGCGCCGGGCTCACACTGTGCACACGAACGGCTGGGGTGCCTGCCGCAAGGCGGGCTGAGACCACACCCATCGAACCTGATCTGGGTCATGCCAGCGAAGGGAGCCAAGCGTTCGAGGCTGTGCCGCCGCCATTCCCCTGGCCTCCTCGTCCTCGCGCGGTTCCCCGCCGGGCAGGAGGAGACACATTGATGCGGCGCTTCCTTTCCATCCTCTCGGCAACGGCTATTTCGGCGGTCTTCGCGGCGTCGCTCCCGCCGGGCGCGGCGCGGGCCGGCGAGGCCTCGATTCCGGTGCTGGTGCCGCTGACCGGCTTCCTGTCGCTGGAGGGCACGAGCCAGCGCAACGGCGCCGTCCTGGCGCTGAAGGACGCGCCCGCGGGTGTGGCGGTGCGGTCGGAGGTCATCGACACCGGCACCTCGCCGGAGGCCGCGGTCACGGCGCTGGAGCGCGCGGCGGGCGGCAAGGTCACGGCGGTGGCGGCCAGCATGCTGGGCACGCAGATGCTGGCGATGCTGCCGCTGGCCCAGGACTACGGCATTCCGCTGGTCACCGTGTCGGGCACGGCGAGCATCACCGAGCAGGGCAACCCGTGGGTCTTCCGCTTCTTCCCCGGCGACGCCGTGACCAAGGAGGCCCATGCCCGCTATGTGGCGGAGGAGCTTGGCAAGAAGCGTCCGGCGGTGATCTACCAGACGACCGCCTACGGGCAGAGCGGCAAGGCCCATCTGGAGCAGGCCTTCAAAAAGCTCGGCGTCGAGCCGGTGTTCGAGGAGGGGGTGGACCCCGCCGCCAAGGATCTGCTGCCCGTCCTGACCAAGGCGCTGGCGGCCAAGCCCGATGTGCTGGTGCTGCACCTGCATTCCGGCCCGACCGCCCTGTTCATCCGGCAGGCGGCGGCCAACGGGGTGGCCGTGCCGATCGTCGCCGGCTCCGCCATGCACCAGCCGAGCACCGCGGCGCTTCTGGAACCGGCCGAACTGAAGGGCGTCTGCGCCGAGACGGCGGCCTCGCCGATCTCCGGCGGCAGCCCGGAGGTGGAGGCCTTCACCGCCGCCTACCGCGCCGCCTTCAACGCGGAGCCGGATGCCTTCGCGCTCGGCCAGTATGACGGCATCCGCATGGTGCTGGCGGCGGTGCAGGACGGCGCGGGGAACGCGGAGGCGGTGCGCAAGGCGCTGTCCGCCGGGACCCACCAGGGGCTCGCCATGACCTACCGGTCGGACGGCAAGGGCAACATGGCGCATTCCGCCGTGATCGTCTGCTACGACGGCGCCTCGCGCGTGCCGGCGATCGCCAAGCGGTACGACAACGTGACCGGCGTGGTGAGGTGAGGGGGTCTTGATCACCCTGCAGCTCCTCGTCAACGGCCTGGCTCTGGGCGCGGCCTATGCGCTGGTCGCGCTCGGCTTCGTGCTGGTGCTGAACGCCACCGCGGCGGTGAATTTCGCGCAGGGCGACCTCGTGATGGCCGGCGGGCTGCTCGCCGTGGCGCTGGCACCGCATCTGCCGGCTTATCTGCCGCTGCCCGGGCTGCTCCTGCTGCCGGTGGTGCTGGTGCTGATGGCCGGGCTGGGGCTTCTGCTGGCGGCGGCGGCCTATCTGCCGCTGCGCCGCCGCCCGCCGGTGGCGGTCTTCATCAGCACCATCGCGGCGGGAATCATCCTGCAGAACGGCGCTTCCGTCCTGTTCGGGCCGGAGCCGCGGGCGGCACCGCCGCTGCTGAGCGGGGGGACGCTCGACATCGGCGGGCTGGTGGTGGCGGAGCAGTCGCTGGCCATCATCGCCGTGGCGGCGCTGCTGATCGCCGGGCAGCAGTGGCTGTTCGGGCGGACCCAGCTTGGCCGCCGCCTGCGCGCCACGGCCCAGGACCCGGAGATGGCGCGGGCCTGCGGCGTGCCGGTGACGGCGATGATCCTGGTCACCTTCGCGCTGGGCACCGCCTTCGCCGGGGCGGCGGGGCTGCTGCTCGCCAACCGCTACTTCGTCACGCCCACGGCGGGCGGCGACCTGATCCTCAAGGCCTACATCGCCGTGACCATCGGCGGCTGGGGCTCGGTTCCCGGAGCAGTGGCCGGCGCGCTGCTGATCGCTCTGTTCGAGGTGGGGGTGTCGTCGGTGCTGTCCTATCCGGTGGCGCTGGGGCTGCTCTATGCGACGCTGCTGGTCATCCTGGTCGCCCGCCCGCAGGGGCTGTTTGGCGAGGCGGCGCGGCGCCGTGCTTAGGGGCGTGCGCAAGTGGCGGGCGCTGGCCCCCACCCTGACCCTCCCCCGCTGGGCGGGGGAGGGGATCGGGGTTGCGGTTCTGGTGGCGTACGCTCTGCTGTACGCGTCGCCGTACGGGCTGCGCGTGCTGACCGTGGCGGGGGTGTACGCGCTGGCCGCCATCGGCTTCCAGATCGTGTTCGGGCTGGGGGGTGCGCTGTCGCTGGCCCATGGCGCCTTCTTCGGGATCGGGGCCTACGCCACCGGCATCCTGGGCAGCCAGTGGGGGTTCGGCTTCGCGGCGACCTTCCCGGTGTCGCTGCTGGTGCCGCTGCTGCTGGCCCTGCTGGTCGGGCTGCCGGTGCTGAGGCTGGAGTCACACTATTTCGCCCTGGCGACGCTGGGCATCGCGCAGGTCGTCCATCTGCTGGCGGTCAACAGCCCCGGTCTGACCGGCGGCGCCAACGGCCTGCCGGGGGTGCCGGGAATCGTCCTGTTCGGCTGGGCGGTGCCGCGCGGCCTGCCGCTGGCGGCGGTGGTCTGGGGCTTCGTGGCGCTGGGCGGGCTGCTGGCCTGGAGGCTGGCACGCGGGCGCTGGGGGCGGGCGCTGACGCTGGTGCGCGACGACCCGCTGGCCGCCGGCACGCTGGGTCTGGACGTCGGCGGGCTGCGGCTGGCCGCCTTCGCGCTGAGCGCCGTCTATGCCGGGGCGGCCGGGGCGCTGGCCGTGCACACCCAGCGCGTCGTCTCGCCGGAGGTGCTGGAATTCCCGATCATGGTCTCCGTGCTGACCATCGCCGTGGTCGGCGGGCGGGGGCGGGTGGCCGGGGCGATCCTGGGGGCGGTGCTGCTGCTCCACCTGCCGGAGTGGTTCCGCTTCCTGGAGCGCAGCTATCTGATCGTCTACGGCGTGGCTCTGCTCGCCACCATCGTGTTGGCGCCGCATGGGCTGACCGGGCTGCTCGACCGGCTGTTCCCGGCCCGTCCAGTCCCCTTGCCGACGCCCGCAGCGCCGCCGGAAACGGCCATCCCGACGGGTCCTCTGCTGCGGGTGGAGGGGCTGACCAAGGGCTTCGGCGGGGTGCGGGCGGTGGACGGCGTGTCGCTGACGCTGGAGGCCGGGACCATCACCGGGCTGATCGGCCCCAACGGCTCCGGCAAGACGACGTTGGTCAACCTGATCTCCGGCGTTGAGGCGCCGGACGGCGGGCGCGTGCTGATGGGCGGGACGGATCTGGCGGGGAAAAGGCCCGACCGCATCGCCCGCGCCGGGATCGCCCGCACCTTCCAGGCGGTCAGCCTGCCGGAGGGCGCCAGCGTCCTGGCCGCCGTGGCCGCAGCGCGGCTGGAGCGCGACGGCTCGATCGCCCAGGCCGAGGCCCACGCCCTGTGGGCGCTGGAGCGGCTGGGCGCGGCGGACTTGGCTGCAAGGCCCTGCGCCGGCCTGCCGGCGGCGCTGCGCCGCCGGGTGGAGCTGGCCCGCGCGCTGGCCCGCCAGCCGGCCGTCCTGCTGCTCGACGAACCGGCGGCGGGGCTGACCGACGGGGAGAAGGCGGAACTGGCCGGTCACCTGCGCGCCATCGCCGCCACCGGCACCGCGCTGCTGGTGGTGGAGCACGACATGGGCTTCCTGCTGCCGCTCGCCGGCCATGTGCTGTGCCTGGACCAGGGGCGTCCGCTCTACGCCGGCCCGCCGGAGGGCGTGCGCACCGACCCCGCCGTGGTCGCCGCCTATCTGGGGGAGGGGGCGTGATGGGAGAGCCCCTGCTGCGGGTCGAGGGGCTGACCGCCGGCTATGGCGGGGCGGTGGCGGTGGACCGCCTGTCGCTGTCCGTGGCGGCGGGGGAAGCGGTGGCCCTGCTCGGCGCCAACGGGGCGGGCAAGTCGACGCTGCTGAAGGCCATCCTCGGCCTCGTCCCGGCGACCGGCGGGCGGGTCTGGCTGGCCGGGGAGGAGATCGGCGCCCTGGCCCCGGAACGGCGGGTGCGCCGCGGCCTGGGCTATGTGCCGGAAGGCCGGCGCGTCTTCCCCGGCATGAGCGTGCGCGACAATCTGGAGGTGGCGAGCTGGCTTGGCCGCACCGAGCGCGCCAGTGACCTGGAGCGCGTCTTCGCCCTGTTCCCGGCGCTGGAGGGGAAGGCCGGGGAGCGGGCGTGGCGGCTGTCCGGCGGACAGCAGCAGATGCTGGCGGTGGGCCGCGCGCTGATGGGCCGCCCGCGCGTCCTGCTGCTCGACGAGCCGTCGCTCGGCCTGTCGCCCAAGCTGGCCGGGGAGGTCTTCGCCGCCGTCCGCGCCATCGCCGCCGCGGGAACCACGGTGCTGGTCGCCGAGCAGAGCGCCGCCCGCGCCCTGTCCGCCGCCGGGCGCGTCGTCCTGCTGCATCTTGGCCGGGCGGTGCATGACGGGCCGGTGGAAAGCCTTCCCGCCGACGCGCTGCGCGACGCCTTTCTGGGGGGCTGATCCGCGGTCGCAGGGTGGCGCCGGACGCAATTCGGCATTGCGGCAACAGGCCGGGATCTTTGTCGTGACTTTCTCGTCTTGCGCTTGCCGATCCCAAATGGCGGGGCTAGCTTCCGGCGTCGCCCTGCCCGTAAGGATTACCTCTGCCATGTTGGACAAAGCCGTCGCTGCTGCACTCTCCTCCCTTCTTCTGCTGGGCGCCGCCGCCGCCCATGCCGATGGGGCGCAGGTGGCGGAGCTGGTCCCCGTCAACCCGCCGACCATGTATTACCCCGCCCCATCCTCCGGACCGGCGCCGGCGCCCCGCACCGTCGCTCCGTCGGCGCCGTCGGCTCCGGCCGCCGCCGATCCGACCGAGAAGACCGGCCCGGCCGAGCTTGAGGACGGATGGGAGGGCGGCCCGTCGCGCGACCGCGACGGCAAGTTCGCCTATTGCGCCATCGAGGGCCGCTTCGACACCGGCCATGTCCTGATGATCGCGCGCAACGTCAAGGGCGAGGTCAACCTCGGCATGGGCATCCCGGGTGCCGAGCTGCCGGGCGGCGAGCAGTGGAAGGTCAAGGTCGTGGTGGACGGCAAGCTGACGCGCGAGCGCCGCGCGCTGGCGCCCAAGCCGGACATGCTGGTCATCCCCAACGGCAAGGACGAGGAACTCTACACCGCCCTGATGAACGGCAAGGAGGTGGTCTTCGCCTCCGACGCCGACCGCATGGCCTTCGCGCTGAAGGGCACCAAGAAGGTGCTCACCGACCTGAAGACCTGCGTGGACAAGGCCGGCGCCGTTCCGCCCATCGACACCCGCACCAAGAAGGTCGCGACCCGCCCCGACGAGCTGCCGGAAGGGCTGGCCGACCTGCTGAAGGCGGCCGGCGTGCGCGACGTCAAGCGCGTGTCGCTGGAGAATGTGCCGAAGGGCGAGCGGCCCGCCGACATGGCCTGGCGCATCGGCCCGATCGTCGGCGGCATCCGCGAGCGGATGGTCGAGGAGGGCTCCAAGCTGGAGGATCTGTCCGCCGGCTACGTCGACGCGATGAAGAAGCGTTGCGAGGGCGGCACGCCGACCGCGTCGCTGAGCGCCGTCGAGGACCTGCCCGGCCTGATGCTGCGCACCGGATCGGTGGATTGCGCGCTGAAGGAGGGCAAGATGCACGTCTCGCTGACCTTCTTCCTGTCGCCGGGCCGCCTGTTCACGATCCTGTTCCACGAGGCGCAGGAGGCCGACATCGGGCTGGCCGACAAGGTGCGCGACAATCTGGCGGAGGTGCTGCGGCGCCTCGCCGTCAACCCGCCCTCCGCCCAGCCGTCTGCCGCCCAGCCGTCTGCCGCCCAGCCGTCTGCCGCCCAGCCGTCCGCCCAGGCGCCCGCCTCTCCGGCGCCGGCGCAGACGGGCAAGCCCTAAGGGGGTAGGTCCGCGCTCCGCGGTTGACGGCGCGGAGGCAGGGCACACATTGACCGGCATGCCGGACGACATGACGGGAATCCGGGGCGCCGCGGGGGACGCGGCCGGCGCCCTGACAAGAGCACGCAACCCCGGCCGGCGGTTCCTCAGGGTGCTGACACGGCGGAGCCTGCGCGACAGCGTGCTGGGCGTCCTGATGCTCGCCGGGGCGATCGGCGCCGGGGTCGGGCTGGCCGTGGCCATGCTGCACGAGGCCGTGGTCTGGACGCAGTCCTTCGTCTTCTCGGTGGCCCACGGGCAGGATCTGGGCGAGGCCGCCCTGGCCGACCCCTGGCGGACCCTGCTGGTTCCGGCCATCGGCGGCCTGCTGCTCGGCGTGATGGTGAAGCTGGTGCGGCGCTGGCGGTCCAACGACATCGTCGATCCGGTCGAGGCGAACGCGCTCTACGGCGGCAAGATGTCCCTGATCGACAGCCTGCGCTTGACCCTGGCGACCCTGCTGTCCAACGGCTCCGGCGCGTCGGTGGGGATGGAGGCGGCCTACACCCAGGCGGGGGCGGGCATCGCCTCGACTCTCGGTCAGAAGCTCCATCTGCGGCGGGCGGATTTGCGCACGCTGGTCGGCTGTGGGGCGGCGGCGGCCATCTCCGCCGCCTACGGCGCGCCGCTGGCCGGCGCCTTCTACGCCTTCGAGCTGGTCATGGGCGGCTACACCATCGCCACGCTGGCCCCGATCGGGGCGGCGTCGGTCGCCGCGGTGGCGGTGGCGCACTGGCTGACCGACCCGTCCCCGGTCCTGTTCTTCGGCCGTCCGGTGGCGGTGGAGGGTTGGGACTATGTGGCCTGCGGGGTCCTCGGTTTCCTGGCCGGCTGGCTCAGCATCCTCGCCATGCAGGCGGTGACGGTGGCCGAGCGCGGCTTCCGCGCGCTGCCCATTCCCGTCTGGGGGCGCCCGGCGCTCGGCGGGCTTGCCCTGGGCGCGCTGGCTCTGGCGGTGCCGCAGGTGCTGGGGGCCGGACCCGGCGCCGACCCCTCGCAGCTGGCCCGCGGGTTGGAGGCCATGGCGGTCCTGCTGGTCGCCAAGATCGTCGCGTCGGCCCTGTCGCTCGGCTCTGGATTCCGCGGCGGGCTGTTCAGCGCCTCGCTGCTGCTCGGCGGGCTGTTCGGCGGGCTGGCCTATGGGGTGATCGAGCTGCTGGTGCCGGGGCTGGGGCTCGACCGGATGCTGCTGGTGCTGGCCGGCATGGGCGCGGTGGCCGCCGGCATCATCGGCGCGCCGGTCACCATGGTGCTCCTGGTGCTGGAGGCGACGCAGGATTTCTGGGCGGCGTCCGGCGTGCTGATCGGCGTCGTGGTGTCGACCACCGTGGTCCGGCAGGCCTTCGGCTATTCCTTCGCGACGTGGCGCTTCCACCTGCGCGGCGTGCCGATCCGCGGCGCCTACGACGTCGGCTGGGTGTCAGAGCTGACGGCGATGCGGCTGATGCGCGGCGACGTGAAAACGATCCTGACCACCCAGACGCTGGACACGCTGCGCCGCCTGCATCCGCTGGGCGCCGCCAAGACCGTCTTCGCGGTGGAGCCGGACGGGTCCTACGCCGGCATCATCGACATGGGCGCCGTGCACGACCCGTCGCTGGGCGAGGAGGACGCGAAGACGCCGGTCGGCGAACTGGCCAAGCACGCCGACGACTTCCTGCGGCCCGGCGAGGACGTGCGCAGCGTGCTCCAGCGCTTCTGCAGCGCCGAGGTGGAGGCGCTGCCGGTCCTGGCCTCGCCCACCGACCGGCGGATCGTCGGCTACGTCACCGAGGCCTACGCCCTGCGCCGCTACAGCCAGGAGCTGGAGCGGCAGCGCGGCGAGGAGCTGGGCGAACGCAGCCTCTACGGGCGGGACTGACCGCCCGTCCGAGGTCGGCGCTCAGTACACCTCCGGCACCCAGTTCTGCTTCGACTTCTTCGGCCGCTTGTAACCGTCGTCGCTCTGCCGCGGCGGCAGGTCCAACTCGACCGGGGCGATGTCCTGGTAGGGGATCTGCTGGAGCAGATGGTGGATGCAGTTCAGCCGCGCCTTCTTCTTGTCGTCGGCGTCGACGATGTACCAGGGCGTCAGCTTCTTGTCGGTGTGCTCCAGCATGGCGTCCTTGGCCTTGGAGTACTCGACCCAGTGCTTGCGCGATTCGAGGTCCATCGGGCTGAGCTTCCAGCGCTTGATCGGGTTGCGCATCCGCTCGGTGAAGCGCTTCTCCTGCTCCTCGTCGCTGACCGAGAACCAATACTTGACCAGGATGATCCCGGACTGGACCAGCATCTCCTCGAACAGCGGGCAGGCGCGCAGGAACTCCTGGTACTCCGCGTCGGTGCAGAAGCCCATGACATGCTCGACGCCGGCGCGGTTGTACCAGCTGCGGTCGAACAGGACGATCTCACCCTTGGCGGGAAGCTGCGCCACGTAGCGCTGGAAGTACCACTGGCCGCGCTCCTTCTCGGTCGGCGTGCCGAGCGCCACGATCCGGCAGACGCGGGGGTTGAGGCTTTCGGTGATGCGCTTGATGACGCCGCCCTTGCCGGCGGCGTCCCGCCCCTCGAACAGCACGCAGACCTTCAGCCCGTTGACCCGCACCCATTCCTGCAGCTTGATCAGCTCGAACTGCAGGCGGGCCAGTTCGTCGATGTACTTGACCTTCTTGCCGCCCTTCGCCGGCTTGCCGCCGCCCAGGTCGCGCCAGTGGGATTCGATGGCCGCGACCTCCTTGGCGTCGCGCAGCACCTCGCCGCCGGTGGCCGGAACGCCGAGGCCGAGATCCTTCAGCTTCAGCGCCTTGCGCTTCTTCCGCGGCTTCTCCTCCGCCCCGGCCCCGGAACCCGCCTTGACCTCGTCCATCGAACGCACCCTGCTTATTGTTGTCTCCACCAACCAACGCTAGGAGATGCCGGCGCGTCAGGCAACCGCCCGCGCGCCCACCGCGACGAAGTGACCGAGGCCAAGGGCGCCAGGGCGAGGAGACGGTCAGTCCTTCTCCTTGGTGTCGAAGGTCAGGTGGACGCCCAGCACCTCCGCGGCGATCCGGGCGACGGTCAGGTCGATGGGCGGCGGCGCGACGTTGACGCCCCGGCTCAGCGCCTCGGTCACGATCTCCATGACCTTCAGGCGGGCGTGCCATTTGGAGTTGGCGGGAACCGCCTGCCAGGGGGCCGTCTCGGTCGAGGTCTTCTCGAACATCGCCTCGATGGCCTTGGTGTAGTCGTCCCAGCGGGCGCGGTTGCGCAGGTCCTCCTCGGTCAGCTTCCAGCGCTTGTAGGGGTTGCTCAGCCGCTCGCGGAAGCGGTTGAGCTGTTCATCCGGCGTGATGTGCATGAAGAGCTTGATGATGCGGACCCCGTCGTCGGTCAGCATCTTCTCGAACTGGTTGATCTCGTCGTAGGCGCGCTTCCACTGTTCCTTCTCGGCGAAGCCCTCCACCCGCTCCACCAGCACGCGGCCGTACCAGGAGCGGTCGAAGATGGCGAAGGTGCCGGGGGCGGGCAGCTTGGTCCAGAAGCGGTAGAGGTAGTGCTTGCCCTGCTCCTCCGCCGTCGGGGTGCCGATCGGCCAGACGTGGAAGCCGCGGGGGTCGAGCGGTTCGGTCAGGCGGCGGATGCAGCCGCCCTTGCCGGCGGCGTCCCAGCCCTCGAACACCAGGATGGCGCGGCGCTTCTCGTGCCAATAGGTCTGCTGGATGTGCAGCAGGTCCTTCTGCAGCTTGGCGAGGCGGCGTTCGTAGTCGTCCTTGCTGCCGATGCCCTCCGCCGTCATATCGAGCTTGTCGAGCCGGATCTTGCCGTTTCCGTTGCCCATGCACGCACCTTTCGAAATGTCTGGCCCAAGTGTTTTGGCCCAAGTGTCAGGATTCGGAACCTTCGCGCTTCGCAGGGGTTGAGCGCGTGCGCCCCGCAGGGCGCGCGTTGCAACCTCGCGATGGTCCTTCCGGTGATGGTCCCTTGGCCGGTGACGGTCGTCCGGACGATCCACGGGAGGCGCCACGCTTGTCAACCAGCGGCGACCGGCTGGCGTGCCGCTGCCGACCAGGAGGATTTCCCCGATGGCCACCGCCGGACCGCGCATCTACAACCTGTTTCCCACGCTCGTCGGCCCGATGCGCGACTGGGCCGGGCATCTGCCCCGCATCCAGGGGATGGGCTTCGACTGGCTGTTCCTGAACCCGATCCATTATCCGGGCTTCTCCGGCAGCCTCTACGCCGTGAAGGACTATTACCGGCTGCACGACCGCATCCAGGGCGGCGCGCCGGAGCATCCGGACGAGCTGCTGCGCGGCTTCATCGCGGAGGCGGGGCGGCACGGCCAGTCGGTCATGCTCGACCTCGTCATCAACCACACCGCCAAGGACGCGATCCTGGTCGGCGAGCATCCGGACTGGTACCGGCGCGACGCCAACGGCGACCTCTACAGCCCGCGGGCCGTCGATCCGGTGGACCCGTCGCGGGTGACCATCTGGGGCGATCTCGCCATGCTCGATTACGAGCGGGCCGATGTGCGGGCGGGGCTGACCGACTACTGGACCCGTTATCTGCGCCATTACATCGGGCTCGGGGTGAAGGGCTTCCGCTGCGACGCCGCCTATCAGATCCCGGCGGATGTGTGGAAGACGCTGATCGACCGCTCCCGCGAGGCCGATCCGGAGGTGACGTTCTTCGCCGAGACGCTGGGCTGCACGGTGGAGCAGGTGCGCGACCTCTGCGGGGCGGGCTTCGACTTCCTGTTCAACAGCGCCAAATGGTGGGACTTCAAGTCCGACTGGCTGCTCGACCAGTATGACGAGTTCCGCTGGATCGCCCCCTCCATCACCTTCCCGGAAAGCCACGACACCGACCGTCTCGCGGCGGAGGTCGGCAGCCAGGACACCGAGCGGCTGGCCGCCCAGCTGAAGATGCACTACCTGTTCGCCGCCTCCTTCTCGACCGGCGTGATGATGCCGGTGGGGTTCGAGTACGGCTTCACCCGCAAGCTGGACGTGGTGAACACGACGCCCGACGACTGGGAGCAGCCGAAGCTCGACCTGACCGGCTTCATCGGGGCGGTCAACGCCATGAAGGCGGACAGCCCGGCGCTGAACGTCGAAGGGCCGCAGCGCCGGGTGACCTCGCCGCACAACCCGGTGATCGGGCTGATCCGCGAGACCAGTGGCTGGGCCAACGGGAGCGGGGAGGGCTGTTCCGTCCTGCTCATCAACCCCGACGAGAACCAGCCCCACGCCATCGACCCCGGCCCGCTGCTGGCCAGCAGCGGCGGCGGCTTCGCCGACTTCGAGGACGTGACCCCGGAGGCGGCGCCGCTGCCCTTCGAGCCGGGCCGCGACCTGCGCCTGCGCCCGCTGGAGATGCGCGTCTTCCGCGCCCGCCCGGCGCAGAGCCGCCCCATCGAACTGAACCATCTGGGCGAGCGCGGGGCGGAGCACGACGCCGGCACCCGCGCCTGGATGGACGAGCTGGCGGCGCGGCGCGTCACCATCGAGAACGTTTATCCGGAGCTGGACGGCGGGCGCTTCCCGGTCAAGCGGGTGGTCGGCGACGTGATGGAGGTGTGGGCCGACATCTACACCGACGGCACCTTCGTCCTCGGCGCCGCCGTCACCTACCGCCCGGTCGACGAGGAGGAATGGCGCGAGGTGCCCATGACCTTCTTCGACAACGACCGCTGGGTGGGCAAGCTGCCGCTGACCCGCAACACGCGCTACCAGTACAGCATCCTGGCGTGGCGCGACGTGTGGGAGAGCTGGCGCGCCGACTTCAAGAAGAAGCACGACGCCGGGCTGGACGTCGGGCTTGAGCTGATCGAGGGCCGCCGCTTCGTCGAGCACGCCGTGGGGCTGAACGAGGGCGAGGGCAGGGCCGCGCTGGAGCGGGTGGTCGAGCGGATGAGCAGCCTGCAGGGCGCGGAGCTGACCGCCTACGCCCTGTCGGACGAGCCGCGCCAAGCCATGGCGACCTACGGGGAGCGGCAGTATCTGTCCCGCTACGGCTGCGACCTGGAGGTCTATGTGGACCGCACCGCGGCCCGCTACTCCGCGTGGTTCGAGATCTTCCCGCGCTCGGCCTCGCCGGACCCGTCGCGGCCCGGCACCTTCGACGACGTGTCGAACATGCTGCCCTTCATCCGGGGCATGGGCTTCGACGTGCTGTATTTCCCGCCGATCCACCCGATCGGCCGCAGCTTCCGCAAGGGGCGCAACAACACGCTGAACCCCGGCCCGAACGATCCCGGCGTGCCCTACGCCATCGGCGCGACGGAGGGCGGGCACGCCGACATCGACCCGATGATCGGCGACTTCGAGGGCTTCCGCCGGCTGGTCAAGGAGGCGCGGCGGCACGGCATCGAGATCGCGCTGGACTTCGCCGTCCAGTGCTCCCCCGACCATCCCTGGATCAAGTCGCACCCGCAGTGGTTCTACTGGCGTCCCGACGGCACGATCCGCTACGCCGAGAACCCGCCGAAGAAGTACCAGGACATCGTCAACGTCAGCTTCTACCGCGAGGCCTACCCGGACCTGTGGTACGCGCTGCGCGACGTGGTGCTGTTCTGGTGCGACGAGGGGGTGCGCATCTTCCGCGTCGACAACCCGCACACCAAGCCCTTCCCCTTCTGGGAATGGATGATCCGCGAGGTTCAGGACCGTTTCCCCGACGCGCTGTTCCTGGCCGAGGCCTTCACCCGGCCCAAGCTGATGCGCCGGCTGGCGAAGATCGGCTTCACCCAGTCCTACAGCTATTTCACCTGGCGCAACACCAAGGCGGAGCTGACCGAGTATCTGACGGAGCTGACCCAGGGCGAGTCCAAGGACTACATGCAGCCCAACTTCTTCGCCAACACGCCGGACATCCTGCCGCCGATCCTGGTCCATGGCGGGCGGCCCGCCCACATGATGCGCGCCGTGCTGGCGGGCACCCTGTCGGGCGTCTACGGCCTCTACACCCCGTACTTCGTCTGCGAGGCCGACCCCTATCCGGGCAAGGAGGAGTACAACCACTCCGAAAAGTACGAGATCCGGCACTGGGACTGGAACAAGCCCGGCAACATCGTCGATTACGTCACGCGGCTGAACAAGATCCGCGCGGAGAACCCGGCGCTCCACAAATTCACGAACCTGAAATTCTACAACGCCTACGACGACAACATCCTGCTCTACGGCAAGATGACGGAGAGCAAGGACAACGTCATCCTGATCGCGGTGAACCTCGATCCGCACAACGGCCATGGCGGCACCATCGAGGTTCCGCTGTGGGAGCTGGGGCTGGACGACGGCGCCCATGTGCAGGTGGAGGACCTGTTCACCGGCCAGCGCTTCACCTGGATCGGCAAGTTCCAGCATGTCTGGCTGGACCCGCAGCAGAACCCGGCAGCGATCTGGCGCATTCGTCCGCCGGGGCGGTGACGGGACGGGGGAGCGTAGAGCCCCCACCCAACCCTCCCCCGCTTTGCAGGGGAGGGCTTTTCTCCTCCCCTTGCGCAGCGGGGGGAGGTCGGGAGGGGGGCCCGCCTCGCCCCACCGCCATCTCACCGAAACGCTGGCGTTCGCGCCCAACCCAAGCTAGAACCCGGCCGGTCCGTGGCGGTTCTTCCTTGCGGGGGACGGGTGCAGTACCGACTCGACGACGAGGCGTCCCTGTGTTCGATCGACATCCTGGCTCAGGCGGTCGAGCGCATCTGCGTCAAAGGCGTGCTGGAGCTGCGCATGCTGCGCAACGCGCTTCGCGAGGCCGCCACCAGCCCCACCCCCGACGCGGTCAAGTTCGCCTTCGCCATGTTCTCGCGGGTGGACGGCGACTACCGCCGTCTGATCGCGCACGAGGCGTTGACCCTCGCCACCGAGCAGCGGGGGCGCTACGCCGCTCCCCGGCCGCGGGCGGTGCGCCGCCCGCGGATGCCGTAGCTCGCTCAGGCCACCGCCGGCGCGAAATCCATGGTGGGCGTCACCAGACGTTCCACCGCCGGCCGGGCGAACAGATAGCCCTGCATCAGCGTGATCCCCAGATCGCGCAGCGCCGTCGCCTCGCCGGGCGTCTCGATGCCTTCCGCCACCGGGGTGATGCCCAGATCGCGGCACACGGTGAGGATCGCGCTGACGATGCTGCGGCGGGCGCGGTCGGTGTCGATCGAGCGGGTCAGCTCCATGTCCAGCTTGATGATGTCCGGCTGGAATTCGGCGAGCAGGTTCAGGCCGGAATAGCCCGACCCGAAATCGTCGATGGCGGTGTGGAAGCCCTGGCGCTTGTATTCGGTGAAGATGGACTTCAGGTGGGCGCCGTCCACCACACGCTCGTTCTCCGTCACCTCGAAGATGATGCGGTCGGGCGGGAAACCGGTGCGATTGGCGGCGGCCAGCGTGGCGCGGATGCAGGCTTCGGGCTGGTAGACGGCGTTGGGCAGGAAGTTGATCGACAGCCGGGTGTCGGGCTGCTGGCCCATGCCGAGGCTGGCGGCCAGCTCGATGGCCTTGACCCGGCAGGCCTGGTCGAAGGCGTAGCGGTTGGCCTCGGTCACCTGGCCCAGCACCCAGCCGGCCCCCTGGCCGTCGAGGCCGCGCACCAGCGCCTCGTGCGCCCAGGGCCGCCCGCCGCCGACATCGACGATCGGCTGGAAAGCCATGGTGAAGTCGAACCCCAAACCCTCGGTGCACAACCCGCCGCACCCGCCGCCCCTGATCCGCTCCGCCGTCATGCCCGTTTCTCTCTTGGGGTTATTCTGTGTTTAACTCTTTATAGTACGTATGTTGTCTCAAATTTATTCAACGCAAGGTGTGACATCGGGTCTGGAAATAGGGCCTATGACGTCATTACTCCGTTTTTCATTGTTCGGGTCTTCGTCACTCCGCGGCGGCTTTGCTGCGGGCCTGGATGGCGGACCATACGGAGAGCGGAGTCGCCGGCATGTCGATGTGGTCGATGCCGTAGTCCGACAGCGCGTCCACCAGGGCGTTGATGACCGCGGGCGGCGCGCCGATGGCCCCCGCCTCGCCGGCGCCCTTCATGCCCAGCGCGTTGGTGGTGCTCGGCACGCAGTTCAGCTTGATGCGGATGTCCGGCACGTCCACCGCGCGCGGCATCTGGTAGTCCATGAAGGACCCGCTGAGCAGCTGGCCGCTGTCCGGATCGAAGACCACCCGTTCCTGAAGCGCCTGCCCGATGCCCTGGGCGACGCCGCCATAGACCTGCCCCATGACCAGCAGCGGGTTCACCACCGTGCCGAAATCGTCCACGACGGTGTAGCCGACGACCTCCACCACCCCGGTGTCGGGATCGACCTCCACCTCCGCCACGTGGCAGCCGTTGGGGAAGGTGTTGGCCGGCGGGGTCCAGCGGGCCACCTCGGTGAAGGCGACGGGGCCTTGCGCAGCCGCTTTGGCGGCCACCTCCTTGAAGGAGACGCTGCGGTCGGTGCCGATGACGCTGAAGCGACCCTCGACGAACTCCACGTCCACCGTGGCGGTCTCCAGCAGGTCGGCGGCGACCTCGGTCGCCTTGGTCACCACCCGCGCGGCACCCTCGGCCAGCGCCGCCCCGCCCACCGGGACGGAGCGGGAGCCGCCGGTGCCGGCCCCCCAGGACACGCGGTCGGTGTCGCCCTGCACGACCTCGACATCCTCCGGCGGGACGCCCAGCCGGTCGGCGATGATCTGCTTGTAGGCGGTCTCGTGGCCCTGGCCGTTGGTCTGGGTGCCGATCATCAGGACGATGCGCCCGTCGCCGTTGACCTGCACCGTCGCCTGCTCGGCGCCGCCGCCCGCGCAGGCCTCGATGTAGGTGGCGATGCCCGCCCCGCGCAGCTTCCCGCGCGCCTTCGCCGCCGCCTTGCGGGCGGGCAGGCCGGCGTGGTCGGCCAGTTCCAGCCCGTCGCGCAGGTTCTGCTCGAACTCGCCGGTGTCGTAGGTCTGGCCCATCGGCGTGGCGTAGGGCATGGCGGCGGGCGGGATGAAGTTGCGGCGCCGGATCTCCGCCGGGCCGAGGCCGGTGACGCGCCCGGCGTGGTCGATCAGCCGCTCCAGCAGATAGGCCGCCTCCGGCCGGCCGGCGCCGCGGTAGGCGTCCACCGGCTGGGTGTTGGTGAAGACGCCCTTGACCCGCACATGGACCGCGGGCGTGGTGTAGGAGCCGACGAGCATCGCCGACCCGGCGTCGGTCGGGATGAAGGGGCCATAGTTCGACAGGTAGGCTCCGAGATTGGCGACCGTGTCCACGCGCAGACCCAGGAAGCGGCCGTCGCCGTCCAGCGCCAGCCGGGCGCGGCTGACATGGTCGCGCCCGTGGTCGTCGCTGAGGAATCCCTCCGTCCGCTCCGCCGCCCACTTCACCGGCCGGTTCAGGCGGTGCGCGGCGAACAGGCAGACCATGTATTCCGGGTAGTTGAACAGCTTCATGCCGAAGCCGCCGCCGACGTCGGTGGTGACGACGCGGAATTTGGATTCCGGCAGGCCGAACAGCTGGGCGAACTGCTTGCGCAGCCCGTGCACGCCCTGGCTGGTGACGTAAATGACCAGCCGTCCGGTCTCCGCCTCCACCGCGGCGAGGCAGGCGCGGCCCTCCATCGGGTTGGCGACGACGCGGTTGTTGACGATCTCCAGCTCCACCACGCGGGCGGCCCCGGCGAGCGCCGCATCCACCGCCGCTTCGTCGCCCTGCTCCCAGTCGAAGCAGAGATTGCCCGGCGCCTCGTCCCACACCCGCGGGCGGTCGGGCTCCAGCGCCTCCGCCGTGCCGGTGACGGAGGGGCGGTCGTCGTACTCGACCATCACCAGCTCCGCCGCGTCGCGGGCGGCCTCCAGCGTCTCGGCCACGACCACGGCGACCGGATCGCCGACGTGGCGCGCCCGTCCCTTGGCCAGCGCCGGGCGGGGCGGGGCGACGTAGGGGGAGCCGTCGCGCTGGGTCAGCGCCGCGGCGCAGGGGATCGGCTGGACGCCGTCCGTCTCCAGGTCGGCGACGGTGAAGACGCCGAGCACCCCAGGCTGCGCCGCCGCCTCCGCCGTGTCGATGCCGCGGATGTCGGCGTGGGCGTGGGGGGAGCGCACGAAGACGGCGTAAGTCTGGCCGGGAAGCGACACGTCGTCGGTGTAGCGCCCGCCGCCGGTCAGCAGGCGCGCGTCTTCGGTGCGGGGAACCGGCTGGCCGATGCCGAACTTCATCATGGGGCGGGGTCTTTCCTGTTACGCGGGCCTATGGCGCGGGGAGACACCCGGAGAAGATAGGCTGAGCCTCGGCCGGCGAAAACCCTCGGTAGGGCATAAGCCGGCGGTGGCGTGGGGGCACCGGACCACCTATTCTTAGGCCATGTGCGGACGCATGATACTCGCCACGCCAGCCGCGGAGGTTCAGCGGCTGTTCGGCTTCCCCGAACTGCCGAACCTCCAGCCCCGCTGGAACGTGGCCCCCACCCAGCCGGTGCCCGCCGTGCGGCGGGAGGAGGATGGGCGCCATCTGGTGACCCTGCGCTGGGGCCTCGTGCCCTTCTGGGCGGACGACCCGTCCATCGGCGCCCGGCTGATCAACGCGCGCGGGGAGACGCTGGCCGGGAAGCCGTCCTTCCGGGAGGCCTTCCGCAAGCGGCGCTGCCTCGTCCCCGTGGACGGCTTCTATGAGTGGAAGGCCGTGGGCAAGCGCAAGCAGGGCTACGCCATCCGCCGCCGCGACCGCGCGCCCTTCGCCTTCGCCGGCCTGTGGGAGCGCTGGACCGGCCCGAAGGGCGGGCCGGCCCCCGCGGAACCCCTGGAGACGCTGACCATCGTCACCACCACGGCGAATGCGGTATTGAAGCCGCTGCACGACCGCATGCCGGTGGTCCTGGACGAAACGGACTGGGAACTCTGGCTGGACCCCGCCGCCCCGCTGCCGGTGCTGGAAGGGCTTCTGAAGCCGGCGCCCGACGCGCTGCTGGAGGCCTATCCGGTGGGACCGCGCGTCAACAACGTGCGCAACGACGACGAGGCGTGCGCCGCTCCGCTGGAAGACGCACCGCCCGATGACGCACCGCCCGATGACGCGCCGACGCTGTTCTGACTGGCGCGGCCCTTTGGTGGCGCTTCTCGTGATTTTCTCAACCGGAACGGCGTATGCCCAGGGAGGGACGACCAAAGGCAAGGTCGCCAACACCCCCAACGAAACGCTAAAAGGGCAGGGTGTCGCCATGGAGGGCGATACGCTGTCCATCAAGGGGACGCCGGTTCGCCTGATGGGCATCGACGCCCCCGACGTCGGGCAGAAATGCCGGAACCGTTACGGGCACGAGCTGGACTGCTTCCGCATCGCCACCGCGGTGCTGGCGAGCCTGATCAAGGACCAGGAGGTGACCTGCACCATCGCCGAGCGGGACCGCAACGGGCAGCAGCTGGGCGAATGCCGGGTACTCGGCGTCGATCTGGGGGCGGCCATGGTGGCGCGCGGCTGGGCCTTCGCCTACCGCAGCCTGTCGCCGGCCTACGCCTCCAGCGAGGCCTTCGCGCAGAGCCGCCGGCTGGGCCTGTGGGCCGGTCAGGTGGAGAAGCCCTGGCAATGGCGGTCGCGCCAGCAGCGGGAGCAGGCGCGGTAGGTCCTGCGGTCCGGCTCGGCCATGTGGCCTCTGCCAACGGAGGAAGGAGGACTCGGCCTTTTTTTCGGTTCGCCCTCCTTGGGGGGCGTGATAGTGTTTCAGAGTGTTAACAAGTTATTAAACAAGCCGACCGGCCAGCGCCCCTCGGTGCCGAAGGCCGGACGGACCCACCCACCGGCGCGGAAGAACGGGTCATGCGAGTCTACGCACGCCAGCTTTACGATCATCTCCCCTACCTGCGCCGCTACGCGCGCGCGCTGACCGGAGCGACCGAACGCGGTGACGACCTTGTGACGCGCTGCGTCGAGGTCGCCGTGATGGCCCCCTCCCGCTTCGGGCTGGAAGCGGGCGCGCGGGTGCCGCTCTACGCCCTGTTGAATCTGCTGTTCGACGAGGACGGTGACGGGCGGCCCTCGCCGTCGCCGCACCCCATCGAACGGGCGCTGGCCTCCCTGCCGGAGGGCGAGCGGCGCATGTATCTGCTGATCACGCTGGAGGGGCTGACGGTTCCCGAGGCCGCCCAGGTGCTTCAGGTCCCCGCGCCCGAGGCCCAGGAGCGGCTGACCATTGCCCGCGACAAGGTGCGCAACGCCCTGACCCAGCGGGTGCTGGTGGTGGAGGACAACCCGATCCTGGCGATGGAGATCGGCTCGCTGGTCACCGACATGGGCCACGTCGTCTGCGGCACCGCCAACAACGAGCAGGAGGCACTGGAACTGCTGGAAGCCGAGAAGCCGACGCTGGCTCTGCTGGACGTCCGGCTGGCCGATGGCGGCAGCGGGGTGGAGGTCGCCCGCCGGCTGCGCCAGAAGCGGGCCATGCGGACCATTTTTGTCACGGCCTTCGACGGCGATCTGGAGGAGGCGGACGCCCGCCATCTCGGTCAGATCGTCCGCAAGCCCTTCACCAACGAGGCGATCCAGGCCGCGATCTCCCGCGCGGTCTTCATGCCGAGCCCGGTGGCTCTGGCGTAAGCCGCAGTCCGGCAGCTGCGGTCCGGCAGTTGCGGTCCGGATGCAAAAGCGAAAGGGCGGCCCCGTCGGGCCGCCCTTTGCGTGTGCGCTGTGGTGTGCAGCCGCCTCAGACGGTGGTGCGGCGCCCGGCGATCATGCGGTAGATGGCCAGGATGACGATGGCGCCGACGATGGCGCCGATGAAGCCGGCCCCTTCACCCGCCCGGTACCAGCCAACGGCCTCGCCCAGATAGGTGGCGACGAAGGCGCCCGCGATGCCGAGCAGCGTGGTGATGATGAAGCCGCCCGGATCGCGGCCCGGCATCAGGAACTTGGCGACGATGCCGGCCAGAAAGCCGATGATGATCGTCCACAGAATACCCATAACCTCTCTCCCTCCAGTATCGATGTCCTCGATCCCACGCAGCCATAACGCCCAAAACGGCGTTTGGTTCTGCCCGAAGGAGGACCCCCTTGCGGATAAACCCACCTGGAGCATGGCCGGGAGGGAGAGGGTTAGGGCCGGAACTCAGCTCCGCAGGGCGCGGATGTTGGCGGCGTAGCGGTCCGGCCCGCCGGTGAAGGTGGCGGTTCCGGCGACCAGCACGTCGGCCCCCGCCTCGATGGCGATGCGGGCGGTCTCGCCGTTGATGCCGCCGTCCACCTGGAGGTCGATGGGCTTGCCCAGCGCGTCGATGCGGCGGCGCAGCTCATGGATCTTGGGAAGCTGGCTGGCGATGAAGCTCTGCCCGCCGAAGCCGGGGTTGACCGTCATGACCAGAACCAGGTCGAGGTCCTCCAGCAGATAGTCCACGGCCTCCAGCGGGGTGGCCGGGTTGAGCGACAGGCCGGCCTTCTTGCCCAGCGACTTGATGAGCTGGATGGTGCGGTGGACGTGCGCGCCGGCCTCCGGGTGGACGGTGATGATGTCGGCCCCGGCGTCGGCGAAGGCGGCGATGTAGGGGTCCACCGGGGAGATCATCAGATGCACGTCGAAGGGCTTCGCCGTGTGCGGGCGCAGCGCCTTCACCACCGCCGGGCCGATGGTGATGTTGGGGACGAAATGGCCGTCCATCACGTCGATGTGGATGTAGTCGGCGCCCGCCGCATCGACGGCGCGCACTTCCTCGCCCAGCCGGGCGAAATCGGCGGAGAGGATGGACGGGGCGATCTTGACCGGGCGCATGGCGGAAATCCTTGGCGTGAGCGATGCGGGGAAGGGCGGTGGAAAATCCGCCTTCCCATAACACGCCTCCTTCGCCGCCCCAACCCCTCTCGCCATCCGCAACAAGGCGATCGCTCATGGCAGCATAGCCCTCTCCCCTCCGGGGAGAGGGGATATTATTTGCAGCCGGGTTTCAGCACCGGATCGCCGGAAAAGCTGCCGTCGTCCGCCGGGTCGCTTCCCGCGCCGTACTCGGCGTTGAGCATCCCTTCCAGCGCTTCCAGCCGGGGGGTGGTGGCGGCGAAGGCGTCGCGCTCGACGGCGCGGTAGTGCTCGATCACCCGTTCGCCGAAGGCGGTCAGCGCGGTTCCGCCGCCATGCTTGCCGCCCACCGCGGCGGAGACCACCGGTTCGGCGAAGATGCGGTTCAGGTCGTCCACCAGCAGCCAGGCGCGGCGGTAGGACATGTCCAGCGTCCGCGCCGCGGCGGAGATGGAGCCGGTCTCGCGGATCCGCTCCAGCAGCATGATCTTACCCGGCCCGACGGAGCCGCCGGTGTCGAAGTCGATGCGGATGCGCAGGCGGGTCATGGCGCCGCCCAGGACACTGCTGCTGCGCCGGCCCGCGCCCGGCATCCGCGCTCCTTCACCCCGGCCATCCCCGTTCCTCCGCTCCGCGCCTTCGGGGCGGGAGACTGACCGTCCCCCGCCGAAAAGGCAAGGCGCGGTTCAGAAGCCGGCCAGCACGATCTTGCCCTTGGCCCGCCCGCTTTCGAGCAGGGCGTGGGCGCGCGTCAGGTTGGCGGCGTTGATGGTGCCGAACGTCTCGGCCAGCGTCGTGCGGACCGTGCCGGCGTCGACGAGGCGCGACAGCTCGCTCAGCAGGTCATGCTGGGCGGTGATGTCGGCGGTGCCGAACACGGGCCGGGTGAACATGAACTCCCAG
Source organism: Azospirillum sp. TSH58 (assembly GCF_003119115.1). Lineage (NCBI taxonomy): Bacteria > Pseudomonadati > Pseudomonadota > Alphaproteobacteria > Rhodospirillales > Azospirillaceae > Azospirillum > Azospirillum sp. TSH58. The sequence goes on along the minus strand of NZ_CP022364.1, from coordinate 595,944 downwards.
TGCAGCGACACGCTCTTGCGCTTCAGCACCATGACGTCCAGCCCGGCCGGATCGTCGATCAGCGCGACGCGGCCCTGCGGGGCGATCAGGGCGGCGATCTCCGGCAGATGGGCGCCGGTGTCGTTGGTCGAGAAGACGAAGGCCGGGGCGCCGATGCCCAGCGCTTCCACCTGCGCGGCCAGCGGCTTGCGGTGGTCGATGACGTGATGGGCGCCCAGATCGCGGCACCAGGCCTGCGTCTCCTCGCGGGACGCGGTGGCGATGACCGTCAGGTCGGTCAGCTGCCGGGCGAGCTGGATGGCGATGGAACCGACGCCGCCGGCCCCGCCGACAATCAGGATGGCGTTCGCCGCCCCCGGCACCGGGCGCCGCACGTCCAGCCGGTCGAACATCGCCTCCCACGCGGTGATGCTGGTCAGCGGCAGGGCGGCGGCCTGGGCGAAGTCGAGGCTGGCCGGCTTCGGCCCGACGATGCGCTCGTCCACCAGATGGAACTCGGCGTTGGTGCCGTCGCGGTCGATGGCCCCGGCGTAGAAGACGGCGTCGCCCGGCTTGAACAGCGTGGCCTGCGGCCCGGCGGCGACCACGGTGCCGGCGGCGTCCCAGCCCAGCACCTTCATGGCGCCCGGAGCGGGGGGCATGTTGCGGCGGACCTTGGTGTCCACGGGGTTGACCGAGACGGCCTTGATCTCGACCAGCAGGTCGCGGCCCTGGGGCTCGGGGCGGGGACGCTCCACGTCGATCAGGGCGTCGGGGGCGTCGATGGGCAGGGATTGGGTGAAGGCGACGGCGCGCATGGCTTCAAGTCCTTGTGCTTGTTGTTGCGTGCTTGTTGCGGCGTGTTGTGCTCTGCCGACAGACTTGCGCCTTGCAGCACGGACGCGCAAGAATGCACATGAAACGCACATAGTGTCGAAAAGGATACCGTCATGGCCCGCGTCCCCCACGCCAACCTGGACTGCTCGCCGGGCTGCCCGGTGGAGGGCGTCCTCGCCATCATCGGCGGCAAGTGGAAGGGGCTGATCCTCTACCATCTGCTGGCCGGCACGCTGCGCTTCAACGAGATCCGCCGCCGCGTGCCGAACGTCACCCAGCGCATGCTGACCACCCAGCTCCGCGAGCTGGAGGCGGACGGGCTGCTGGTCCGCACCGTCTATGCGGAGGTGCCGCCGCGCGTGGAGTACAGCCTCTCGCCGCGCGGGCGCAGCCTGGAGCCGATCATCCTGGCGCTGAAGGCCTGGGGCGAGGAGCATCTGCGTCCCGCCGCCTCCTCTCCCGCCTCCTCTCCAGCTGCCGCCGCCGCCGCATGAGCGCCTTCGTGCCGCCCCCGCCGCAGCGTCCCTGGGGGCACCGCCTGTTCTTTCCCGCCGCCGCGCTCTACGGGGCGCTCAGCGTGCCGCTGTGGGTGGCCGGCTATTTCGGCTGGCTGGGCATCGGCTGGACCCCGGCGCTGCACGCGCACGAGATGCTGATGGGCTACGCGCTGGCGGTGGTCGGCGGCTTCCTGCTGACGCGCCCGTCCGGGCTGGCGCTGACCGTCGCCTTCGCCGCGTGGCTGGCCGGACGGCTGGCGGTGCTGGGCGGCCTTCCGCCGGAGATCGCGGCGCCGCTGGCGCTGGCCTATCCGGTGGCGCTGTTCGTGATCGCCGGCGTGCCCTTCCTGCGCGCCGCCAAGAGCGGCCACAACATCCTGTTCGGCCCGGTGATCGGCGCCTTCGCGCTGGCCGAGGCGCTGGTCTGGTGGGGCGGCGACGGCGGCCGGATGGGCGCGCTGTTCGCGCTGCATCTCGTCGGCATCCTGATGCTGGTGATGGGCGGGCGAATCATCCCGTCGGCCACGGCGGGCGAGCTGCGCAAGCAGGGCGGGGCGCTGGTGGAGCGGGTGCAGCCGCGCTTGGAGTGGGCGGGCGTCGCCGGGGCGGTGCTGGCCGCCCTGACCGTGGCCGCCGGGGTGACGACCGGCTCGCTCGCCTGGATCGGGGCGGCGGGCGCCGCGCTGGCCGGGGTGACCGCCTGGGCGCGTCTGGCGCGCTGGCGGACGGGTGCGGTGCTGAAGCGTCCGGACCTGTGGAGCCTGCATCTGGGCTATGGCTGGCTCGGACTCGGCTGGCTGTTCCTTGGGGTCGAGCGGCTGGCCCCGCTGACCGGCGGGGCGGGGTGGCACGTGATCGGGGCGGGCGCGCTGGGCACGCTGGCCGCCTCGATGATGGTGCGCGCGACCTTGCAGCGGGAGGCGCTGCCGCCGGACTTCTCCCGGCCCGCCACCGCCGCCATCGCTCTGGTCGGGCTGGCCGCCGCGCTGCGCGTCGCCGCGGCGAGCACGGCGCCGGACCTGCTGATGCCCGCGGCGGCGCTGGCCTGGATGGCAGCGCATCTGCTGGTGTTGTGGGTGCTGCTGCGCGTGCCGAAGCGTATTCGGGCGTGACGTCCGCGCTCTGATTTTTTGGTGCTCCGATTCTGGTCTTCGCGCATCGCGGCCGCTATGGTGCGCCGAAGGCAACGGAGGTCGGCGCGTTCCATGGAGACTTTGCCGTTCGAGGTTGAAACCGCCGTCGTCGTCTGCGCCGATCGCGGGGTGTTCGAGCTTCTGGTCGGGCTTCTGCTGTCGTTGCGCCCGCTGGACCGCCGCCGCTACCGGGTCTGCCTGATCGATGTCGGGCTGACCGCCGCGCAGCGCGAGCATGTGGCGCCGCTCTGCGACCGCATCGCGCCGGTGCGGGACGATCTGGTGGTGTGGCCGCACCCGCAGCTCGTGGCGCAGCTGGACCGGCAAATTCCTTTCTGGAAGGCGATGCTCTGCCGCCCGTTCCTGCGCGATTATTTTCCCGGTTTCCAGTGCTACCTGCACCTGGACGCCGACATCTGGGTTCAGAACGCCGCCGCCTTGGACGCCGCCGTCGCGGGCGTGCGCGGCGGGCGCGCCGTGATCGTCCCGGAGGCCGACGCGGCCTATCCCTTCCTGGCGTCGCACACCGCCAACGCCCATGCCGTGGCGGAGCGCGCCAAGCTCATCACGCGCTTCTTCGGGGAGGAGGTCGCCGCGCTGGCCGGTTCGCTGCCCTATTACAATCTGGGCTTCTACGGGCTTCGCCACGACGCGCCCCATTGGGACCTGTTCCGTGACAGCCTGCGCGACGCGACGCGGACCACCTTCCACTTCCTGTGCGAGCAGATCGTCCTCAACATCGTGATGTTCCAGGTGAAGGACACGCTGCTTCTGCCGGCGACGGCCAACTGGATGTGCAGCATGGCCGTGCCCGTGCGCGGGGCGGACGGGCTGTGGCGCTCGCCCGTCTATCCCCACACGCCGATCGATCTGCTGCACCTGACCGGCACGGACAAGCTGGAACGCTACCGCCCGCTGGGGCTGCTCTACGACGGGGGGCGCTACCTGGAGGGCATCGCCCATCTGGCGGCTCCCCACGCCCAGGTCGGCTGACCGCGGCCGGCTCCGGCCACGGCCCGACGCGCGCCGATCCAGGCGGCCCTTCCGCAACGGCTTGACGGTCCTCCTCTCTCCCCCGACACTCCGACGCAATGGCCTCGGCAATGGGCCACGGAGAGACGCGGGCGCGTCCGCAGGGGGGATCATGAGCGACGCATTGGGACCGGTCCGCAGCGCGGGCGTCGTCGGGCTCGGCTCCATGGGCATGGGGGTGGCGCTGTCGCTGCTCCGCGCCGGCTTCCGGGTCGTCGGCTGCGACCTCGACGCCGCCAAATGCATGAGCCTCGTCACCCATGGCGGGGAGGCCGCGGGGTCGCCCGCCGACGTCGGCCGCCGGGTGGACCGCGTCATCGTCCTGGTCGCCACGGCGGAGCAGGCGGAGGAGGTGCTGTTCGGCGCCGAGGGCGTGGCCGGCACGCTGGCGAAGGGCGGCGTGGTCGTCCTGTCGACCAGCGTCCCGCCGGACATGGCCGCCGCCGTCGGGCGCCGTCTCGCCGAGCGGGACCTGCTGATGCTCGACGCGCCGGTCGGCGGCGGCCCGGTGCGGGCGGCGGAGGGGCGCATGGTGGTCATGGCCTCCGGCCCCGAGGACGCTTTCGCGCGGGCGGAGGACCTGATCGCCGCCGCGTCGGGCACGCTGCACCGCGTCGGCACGGAGCACGGCCAGGGCTCCGCCGTGAAGGCGGTGGAGCAGATGCTGACCGGCATCCACGCCGCCGCGGTGGCGGAGGCCACGGCCTTCGGCGTCCGCGCCGGAGTCGACCCGCAGCGGCTGGCCGAGATCCTTGCCGCCGGTCCCTTCCACATCCCGTCGCAACGGCCGCTGGGCATCGTCGGGACGGACCTGGGCAGTGTGATGGACGCCGCGCGGCGGCTGACCGTGCCGACGCCGCTGGCCGCCTCCGCCCTGCAACTTTTCACCATGGCCGCTGCGGTCGGGCTTGGGCGCGAGGGCGACGGCGCGCTCGTCCGGATCTTCGACCGGCTCGCCGGCAACCCCCAGGAGGGCTGAGGAATCATGTCCATCGCGCTCAAATCGCTGGTCGTCACCGGTGGCGGCCGGGGCATCGGGGCGGCGGTCGCCCGCATGGCCGCGCAGCGCGGCTACGCCGTGACCTTCTCCTACATCGGCAACGCCGCGGCGGCGGAGGCCACGCTGGCGGCGATCCGCGACGCCGGGGGGCAGGCCCAGGCGGTGCAGGGCGACGCGGCGCGCGAGGCGGACATCCGCGCCCTGTTCGACGCGGCGGAGGACCGCTTCGGCGCCACCGCCGGGCTGGTCAACAACGCCGGCATCATCGGTCCCTACGGGCGGCTCGACGAGGCCGCGCCGGACGAGCTGCGCCGCCTGCTGGACATCAACGTGACCGGCGCCGTCCTCGGCGCGCGGGAGGCGGTGCGCCGCATGTCCACCCGCCACGGCGGGAAAGGCGGCGGCATCGTCAACATCGGCTCCATCGCCGCCGTGCTGGGCTCGCCCAACGAGTATGTGGGCTACGCGGCCAGCAAGGGCGCGGTGGACAGCCTGACCATCGGTCTCGCCCGCGAGGTGGCGAGGGAGGGCATCCGCGTGAACTGCGTGCGGCCCGGCCTGATCGACACCGACATCCAGATCATCCCCGGCATCGGCAACCGGCTCGACAACCCCGCCCTGATCCCGCCCGCCGGGCGCGCCGGGACCGCGGACGAGGTCGCCGAGACCGTGCTGTGGCTGCTGTCCGACGCCGCGTCCTACGTGACCGGCGCCCTTCTCAACGTCTCCGGAGGCCGCTGAGCCATGCCCGCTTCGAGTTCCTTCGCCATCGGCCACCAGGACATCGTGGAGGCCGCGGCGCGGCTGGACGGCTTCGCCGTGCGCACGCCGCTGCTGGAGAACCCCCTGCTGAACGAGCGGGTCGGCGGGCGCGTCCTGCTGAAGCCGGAGGTCCTGCAGCGCAGCGGCTCCTTCAAGTTCCGCGGCGCCTTCAACCGCCTCTCGCAACTGACGCCGGAGGAGCGCCGGGGCGGGGTGGTCGCCTGGTCGTCGGGCAACCACGCCCAGGGCGTCGCGGCGGCGGCGGCGCTGCTCGGCATGCCGGCGGTCATCGTCATGCCCAGCGACGCCCCGGCCCTGAAGATCGCCAACACCCGCGGCTACGGCGCCGAGGTGGTGCTCTACGACCGCTGGACCGAAAGCCGCGAGGACATCGCCCGGCGCATCGCCGAGGAGCGGGGGGCCGCCACCGTGCCGCCCTACGACCACCCGCAGATCATGGCCGGGCAGGGCACGGTCGGACTGGAGATCGCCGCCCAGGCGCAGGCCATCGGCGCGGTTCCCGACGACGTGATCGCGCCGTGCAGCGGCGGCGGGCTGATGTCCGGGGTCGCCACGGCGGTCCGCCACACCTTCCCCGACGCCCGCCTGTGGGCGGCGGAGCCGGCGGGCTTCGACGACGTGGCGCGCTCGCTGGCCGCCGGGGAGCGGGTGGAGAACGCCGCCGGGCAGCGCTCCATCTGCGACGCGCTGCTGACCCCGACGCCGGGGGCCCTGACCTTCCCGGTGATGAAGGACCTGCTGTCCGGCAGCCACGCCGTCACCGACGCCGAGGTGAAGGCCGCCATGGCCTACGCCTTCACCGTGCTCAAGCTGGTGGTCGAGCCGGGCGGGGCCGTCGGGCTGGCCGCCGTGCTGACCGGCAAGCTGCCGGCGGCGGGCCGCACCGTCGCCGTGGTGCTGAGCGGCGGCAACGTCGACGCGGCGACCTTCACGGACGCGCTGGCGTCGTCGTAGTGGCGTTGCGCTCCAGCACGTAATAGACGGCGCCGGGGGCGAACTTCTTGCGGAGCGAGTCGCGGTGGTAGGCGATGTTCCACCGCGTCAGCGCGCAGGCCGCCTCGTCCAGCCGCACCAGCAGCGGGTTGCCGTAGGGCAGGGGAACGCCCAGCAGCGGCCCCAGCCGCTCGGTCAGCGGGAAGGAGCAGAAGCGGCGCTGCCGCACCGTGAAGCCCAGCCGGGCGAAGCGCTCTTCCAGCCACTCCACCGGGAATCCGCGCTCGTTGGCGGTCAGGCCGCGGCGGGGCTGGCGCCAGTCGCCCATGGTGCTGATCGGCTCGCGCAGGATGAACAGCCCGCCGGGAGCGGTGACGCGGGCGAACTCCGCCAGCAGCGCGCCGGCGTTCGGGATGTGGTGCAGCGTGTGAAGGCAGACGGTCAGGTCGTTCGCCCCGTCCGCGCAGTCGATCCGCCCGCCCAGCGTGGGCCGGCGATACTCGGCGGGCGTGCCGGCGATGTCGGATTTCCAGAAGGCCTCGATGGGTTCCACGGCCAGGAAGCGGTCCACCTGTCCGGCGATCGGCGCCACGTCGTCCCCCGCGGCGCAGCCGAAGGCCAGCGCCTGCCGGAAGCGCCGTCCGGCCAGGAAGCGGAAGGCGTGGCGGTGGTTCAGCGCATGGTATTCGTAGCGGTAGCCGGGCCGGACGGGCGCCGTGCGCGCGAACTCCTCCGCCGCGTCCCGCGCCTCGACGCCGTACCAACGGGCGATCCTGGCCGTGTCGAAGTCGTCGCCGTAAAGGGCGGCGCCGGAGAAATACTGGTCTTCGAAACTGGCGGACTCGAAGCTGGCGGATTCGAAACTGGCGGTCATGGGGGCTGGCGCTCCGCTGGATGAACCGCGCGACGATACCGCGCCGCTTCCGGCGGAAACATTCAGCTTGCCCGCCTAGGACGGAGGGGGAGTCCTATGGCGGAGTGGGGTCGCCGGGCGTGAAGGGAGCGTCACCGGTTGATGAGGCCCCCACCCTTAAGTGGGAGTCACAGCCGGATGTCGCTCTGGAACAGGCCGAGGTCGAGATGCTCCATCGGCACGCGGCGTGCGCGGCGGCGGCTGAGGCGTTGCACGGCGTGGCGGGCGCGACCGATGAGGGCGGCATAGCTCTTCAACGTCTTGGGCATGTCCGTTCTTCCCAAACTGTGTGAGGCCAACCTGTGTGAGGAGTGAACGGATCACAGCTATGACGGGTCCATGTGACAATTTCTATCGCACCGCACACCACGCCGAGGAACGCCGCGCCGCGGCGCCTGTTCGAGAGGGAATACCCCCAAAGACACGGGCAAACCTTGGTGAGGAGGCGGCGATGAGCGGCGTTCTGAAGGCCGTCATTTTCGACGTGGACGGCACGTTGGTCGACTCGGTGGATCTGCACGCCCACGCCTGGGTGGAGGCGATCCGGCATTTCGGCTACCACGCGGAGTTCGACGCGGTGCGCTCCCAGATCGGCAAGGGCGGCGACCAGCTGATGCCGGTCTTCGTGCCGGAGAAGGATCTGGCCCGCATCGGGGACGAGCTGGACCATTTCCGGCACGAGCTGTTCGCCCGCAAATACATGCCGAAGGTCCGCGGCTTCCGCCGGGTGCGCGGCCTGTTCCAGCATCTCCACGCCGAGGGACTGCGCATCGCGCTCGCCTCCTCCGCCAAGGGGGACGAGCTGGAGCGTTACAAGCGCGCGGCGGAGATCGGCGATCTGGTGGACGTGGAGACCTCGTCCGACGACGCCGAGCGGTCGAAGCCGCATCCGGACATCTTCGAGGCGGCGCTGAAGAGGCTGGGCCTGCCGGCGGAGGAGGCGGTGGTGGTCGGTGACAGCCCCTGGGATGCCAAGGCCGCGGGGCGGGCCGGGCTGACCGTGGTGGGGGTTCTGTGCGGCGGCTTCGCCGAGCAGGATCTGCGCAAGGCCGGCTGCGCGGAGATCTTCCGTGATCCGGAAGACCTCCAGCGCCGCTTCGCCACCAGCCTCATCGGGAAACGCAGCCCACGCGCGATGGGCCTTCTTCAGCCCGGTGGACCTCAGCCCGGGCGGCCGTCGGCCCGCGGGGCGAGCAGGATGGGCGCGTAGACGTACAGGTAGCAGGCGAAGGCCGCGATCCAGGCAGCACCGGCGCCCTCCAGGGCGGTCCAGTAGAGGCCGCCCGGCAGCTCGGGCGCCAGCACCCGCAGCAGTGCTGCGGCGGTCAGCAGGATGTAGGCGGCCACCGTCGGGCGGGTCACCACCAGCATCCGCCCGGTGTGGCCGAGCGAGGCCCGCGTCATCACCGCCACGATCATCGTGGCGAAGGCTCCCGCCGTCAGGGCATGGACCCAGGCGGAGCTGTCCACGCCCGCCCCCAGCAGATGCGCGGCCTTCAGCGCCAGCGCCGCCGGCACCCAGGCGTAGCCGAGATGCAGCACCCACAGGATCGGCTGGTCCAGCGTCCTGGCCGGCTGCCAGCCCGCCAGCCGCAGGGCGTGGGCGACCGCCGCGACGAGCGCCAGCAGGCCGGCGACGGCGGTGCCGGGCAGAGCGAGGTCGGCGGGGATCATCAGCAGGGTCGAGACGAGCGTCGCCTTCTCCACCCAGGGACGGGAGACGACGGTGCCGTCCAGCCCGCGCAGCCGCAGGGCGTTGCGGGTGAAGGCCGGGACGATGCGCCCGCCGATCACCGCCACCATCATCAGCACCACGCCGATGGCCAGCGTCTCGCCCAGCGCCGTGCCGCCCGCCAGCACGCCCAGCCAGTCCAGGTGGAACAGCAGGTTGGCGGCGGTCAGCAGGCCCAGCAGTACGAGGAAGGCGGTGTTGCGGATCTTGCCCGCCGCGACCAGCGGCCCGGCCAGCGCGACGCCGAGCGCCGGCAGGAAGGCGAGGTCGAGGATGGCCGCGACCGGCAGCGGCACGCCCACGAACGGCAGCAGCGCCACCCGCCCGGCCAGCCACAGCCCGGTCAAACCGGCGAGCGGCAGGCCGGACAGCGCCCTGGTGCCCGTCCAGCTCGGCACCGCGGTCAGCAGGAAGCCGGCCACGGCGGCGACCACGAAGGCGAACAGCATCTCGTGCGCGTGCCAGGAGGCCGCCGGGACGGCGCCGTCCGGCCAGGACCCGGTCGCCAGAACGGCGATCCAGGCGGCCAGCAGCACGGGGGCGGCGAGACCGGACAGCAGGAAGAAGGGCCGGAACCCATAGGCGAAGATCAGGGGGACCGGAGGGCGGTCCGGCTGGTCGGCAACGGAACTGGTCATGGCGTTCCCCGCGCGTTGGAGGCATCGGTCATGCCGTCACACTGCGCCGGGGGCGGTCACCCTTCTTTGACCGCGGTCAAACAGAATCGGTCCGGTTGGAGAAAATCCGCCGTCAGAGCGTGATGCCGTTTTCGGCCATCAGGCGTTTCAGAGCGTCGCGGGCGGGCGCGTCCAGCACCGGAAGCCCGTCGCGGGCGGTCAGAACGAAGGCGCCGGGATCGGCCAGGGTGCGCAGGGCGAAACCGGCCACGCGCGGCGGGCCGCTGCTCAGCGGGACGTCCTCGTAGATCGGCGAGAAGGTGCAGCCCAGAAGCATGGCGCGGGCGATCAGCGTCTCGTCCGACGAGCCGCCCGACGCCGGGCTGTTGATGCCGAACAGCAGCCGCTCGGCCTCGCCGTTGGTGACGAGCCCGCGTTCCAGCAGGATGTCGACCATGGCCGAGGTGGTCATCACCGGCGCGGCGCGGCCCTTCCAGCAGAAGCGCCCGTCGTCCCACCCGATGTCCAGGCATCGGTAGATCATGTGCGGATCGGCGCCGCCGGGCGACCCGGCGACGATGTAGTTGACCCGAAGCAACCCGTTCCACGCCCCGGCCGGAGCGACGATGCAGGAAACACCGCGCCGGGTCAGGCGCAGATAGGTGTCGTTGATGCCCGAAGGCTCGAAATCGAACAGCATGGCTGGCTCACCTTGATCGGGGACCCCGCTCCCCTCGAACGAAAAAGGTGAGCACGGGTTCCCGCAAGGCAACATGGCCATGCGTATGGTATTCCTCTCCGCACGCGCAAAAAGGGTATAGGCAAAAGCTCAGGACTTCGGGCGGAACGCCTTGCAGACCAATGGGTCAGTGTCGATGCGCGCCGCGCCGATCAGATCGAGGCAGTACGGAATTGCCGGGAAGACCGCCATCAGGCAGTCGTGAATGGCCGAAGGCTTGCCCGGAAGATTCACGATCAGGCTGGCGCCGCGGATTCCCGCGGTCTGGCGCGACAGGATGGCGGTCGGCACCACGGTCAGGCTGACCGACCGCATCAGCTCGCCGAAACCGGGCATCATCTTTTCGCAGACCTGCTCCGTCGCCTCCGGCGTCACGTCGCGCGGGGCGGGGCCGGTGCCGCCGGTGGTGACGATCAGGTCGCACCGCTCGCGGTCGGCCAGCTCGATCAGAGTGGCGGCGATGCCGTCGCGGTCGTCGGGGATGACGCGGGCCACCGGCTCCCAGGGGGAGGCGACGAAGCGGTCCAGCTCCGCCCGGATGGCCGGGCCGCCCTTGTCCTCGTAGATGCCCTGGCTGGCCCGGTCGGACACGGTGACGATGCCGATGCGGGCGGGCTTTGCGGAGGTCATGGGCGGCGGTCCTTATGGAATGTCCGGCGGGCTTACTTGCTGCCCGGCGCCAGGAACACGCTCTTGTAGCTGTCCCGGTCGCCGTTGTTGGTGTCGATCAGCTGGAAGGTGACCGGGGTGGAGGCGTCCGGCACGGAGTCGCGCGGCGCCGTGACGTAGACGCGGTAGGTCGCCACGCTGTCCGGGGAGGCGGAGATGTGGCTGACCGCGCTGCCGCTGTCCGCGTCGCTCTCGCCCACCACCTTCACCTCGGCGCCGGCGATGCCGGCGGCGGCCAGCGTGTAGGAGCGGTCCTGCCGGGTCTTGTTGGAGACCTTGAAGGTGTATGCGTTGCGGATGGTGCCGTCCTGGAGCGTGACGAACAGCGGGGCGCGGTCGCGCTGCACGGCGATGTCCAGCCGCGGGCGCAGCGCGTAGCTCCAGGCCATGGCGCCGGTGATCACCAGCATCAGCAGGCCGTAGACGATGGTGCGCGGGCGGATCAGCCGCCACTGGTAGGGCTTGCCCTGGGCGCGGGTGTCCTGGGCGGCGAGGCTGTCGAAGCGGATCAGGCCCTTCGGCAGGTCCTGCGACACCATGATGCTGTCGCAGGCGTCGGCGCACAGGCCGCAATTGATGCAGTCCGCCTGCTCGCCGGTGCGGATGTCCACGCCCACCGGGCAGACCTGCACGCACTGGCCGCAGTCGATGCAGTCGCCGAAGCCCTTGGAGCGGCGCTCGTCCCAGCTCTGCGACTTGCGCTTCGGGCCGCGGGTGTCGCCGCGCAGCGTGTCGTAGGTGACGACGAGGCTGTGCTCGTCCAGCATCGCGGTCTGGATGCGCGGCCACGGGCACATGTAGTAGCACATCTGCTCGCGCGTCCAGCCGGCCATCACGTAGGTCATGCCCGCGAACAGCGCGAAGAAGCCCGCCGCCTCGTAGGTCGCGTTGAAGGTCAGCAGATCGACGGCGAGCCGCGGCGCGTCGGTGAAGAAGGCGACGAAGCCGAAGCCGGTGATGACGGACAGGGCCAGCCAGCCGGCGTGCTTCCCGGTCTTGCGCAGGAGCTTCCTCGCGGACCAGGGGGCCTTGTCCATGCGGATGCGCTCCGCCCGGTCGCCCTCGAAGGCGCGCTCGATCCAGACGAACAGGTCGGTCCAGACCGTCTGCGGGCAGGTGAAGCCGCACCAGACGCGCCCGGCCAGCGCCGTGGCCAGGAACAGCCCCAGCGCCGCCACGATCAGCACGCCGGTCAGGTAATAGATCTCCTGCGGCCAGATCTCGATCCAGAAGATGAAGAAGCGCGGCGTCGTCAGGTCGAACAGCACCGCCTGGGCCGGCGCGTCGGGGCCGCGTTCCCAGCGAATCCACGGGGCGATGAAGAAGACCGCCAGAAGCACCCAGGTCAGGATGGTCTTCCAGCGCCGGTAGCGTCCGGAGACGGCCTTCGGGTGGATCTTCTTCTGGCTTTCGAAGAACTGGATTTTCGCCGGCGTGACAGCGCTTCCGTCTGGCATATCGTCTGCCTTGGCTCCGGATAGGGACGCAAGACCGGACAATAGCGGACAGGACCCGAGCGCCTCTTGATCGGGATCAAGACGAGAACGGATTCGAAAAATCCCTAGAGATTATAAGGATTTTTCAGCGGCGCTGGTGACCGGCCGGGATTAGCGGCTGTAATACGTCCATCGGCCGATTGGCTCAAGCTTCGTTTCGCAATGCGGAAACGTTTCCGTCCTCCACCGCCGCCGCGCCGTCGGAAGCCGCGTCCTCCGGCCCCGGCCGGGACGGGGAGGGGCGCGTGACGATGTAGACGGCCACCGCCGCCATGCAGGTCCCGGCCAGGACGGGAACCAGCGGGCGGCTGGCGGTCAGCGCCACGATCACCCAGCTCACGCTCATGCCGATCAGCGCCGCCGCCTTGGCCTTGCGGGGGATCGCCCCTTCGGCCTGCCAGTCGCGCAGCAGCGGGCCGAAGCGCGGGTCGCGGTACAGCCGGTCGCGGAGCGCCGGGCTGCTCTTGGCGAAGGCCCCGGCGGCCAGCAGCAGGAAGGGGGTGGTCGGCAGAAGGGGCAGCACGGTGCCCGCGATGCCCAGCCCGAACGCGGCGTAGCCCAGCGCCAGCCACAGCCGGCGCCGCAGGGGGGAGGCGCAGACGGCGGCGTCCTCGGGAAGGGCGGTCGGGTCATCCATAGGGTGAAGATAGGACGCTCACACGGCCAGGACCAGCACCGCGTAGCGGGCGGCCTTGCCCGCCGTGACCAGAAGCAGGAACAGCCGGATGTCCACCCGCAGGATGCCGGCCACCAGCGTCAGCGGATCGCCGATGACGGGCATCCAGGCCAGCAGCAGCGACCACACCCCGAAGCGCTGGTACCAGCGGGTGGCCCGCGCGACCATGGAAGCGGGGACCGGGAACCAGCGGCGGTCCTGGAAATGCATCAGGTAGCGCCCCAGCGCCCAGTTGACCACCGACCCCAGCACATTGCCCGCCGTGGCGAACAGCAGCAGCGCCAGATGGTCGTAGTTGCCGGTGGCGTGCATGCCGACGAGCAGGATTTCCGATTGGGCCGGGAAGATGGTCGCGGCCAGGAACGCGGTCAGGAACAGCCCGCCATAGGCGGCAAACTCGGGCATGCGGCGGTCGGTCCTTCCGGGCGGGGCGGTGGCGGAGGCTAGAACATAGGTGCGCATACAGGAATGCGGGAGGCGCCATGGTGCAGCTGCGATAAACTGGTGTAGATTCATTTTGTATGAATTCGCAGCGGATGGATTCGGGACGCCCGACCCGTCCCGTCCGGCGGGCGCCGTCTTGGGGAATGAAGGGGAGTGTTCGCGGATGGCCGCTGCCGGCCTTGCCCGCTTCGATGCCGACGGGCGCCTGATCTGGGCCAATGCTGTGTTCCGGGCGTCGCTGGGCGGTTGTCCGGGGGACCACCTCGATTCCCTTCTGGCGGCGGTTCCGTTGCCTGAGGATGGTGCTGCGGCGGCGGACCGGCTGCGCGCCGGACAGCCGGTGGCTCTCGCGACTCCGTCCGGTGGCGGGCATCCGACGCTGATCCCCGCCGAGGGCGAGGGCGGCGAACTGGTGCTGACACTCACCGACGGGGGCGGCGCCTTGGCGGGTCCGCCGGACGAGACCGGCTTCATCGGCCTGGAGGATCTGCTGGGCGACCGGGCCGGCGAGGCGGAGCGGGCGATCATGCAGGCCATCGCCGTGCCCCTGGTGGTGACGCGGCTGTCCGACGGTCTGGTGATGGCGGTCAACCAGCCCGCCGGCCTGCTGTTCGGGGTGCCGCTCGACGAGGTGGTCGGACGCAGCTTCGCCAAGGCCTACTACACCGATCCGGCGGAGCGGGAGCGGCTGCTCGCCGCCCTGCGCGACGGGGCGGGCGGCGTCGACGGCTTCGAGACGCGGTTGTGCCGGCCCGACGGCAGCGACCTCTGGGCGATGGTCTCCGCCCGGCGGTTCCGGTTCCGGGGCGAGGACGCCATGCTCGCCTGCATCAGCGACATCTCCGCCCGCAAGCGCACCGAACAGGCCCTCGAAGCCCAGTGGGACCAGACCAGGGCCGTTCTGAACGGGCTGGGCCAAGGAGTGATGGCCTTCGACCGCGGGCTCCGCCTCGTCGCCTGGAACGGGCGGGCCGCGGAGCTTCTCGGGCTGGAGCCGGAGTTTCTCGGCTACCATACCCCCTACGGAGCCATCGCCCGGCGGGTCGGGGAGGGGTTGGCCTTCGGGTCGGGGAGCGTGGGTCCCGACGCCTCCTCCGACGCCTCCTCCGACCGTGGTGAGCCCGCGGCCCTGGGGGCGCCGCTTCCCACCCGGCCCGCGCCGGACGAGCGGTCATGGGAATGCACCCGCTCCGACGGGCAGGTGTTGGAATGCCTGATCCGGCCCCTGCCCGACGGCGGCTTCGTCGTCACCTACACCGACGTGACCGAGCGGCGGAACGCCGAGCGGGAGATCTTCGCCAGCCGCGAACTGTTCGAGCTGGCGATCCGGGCGGCGCGCGAGGGCATCTCGCAATGGGACCTGCGCACGGGGGAGCTGTGGCTGTCGCCCTACTGGTGGGGGATGCTCGGCTACGGCGAGGACGAGATGGTCAACACCGCCGTCCGCTGGACCGAACTGATCCTGCCCGAGGACCGCGAGCTGTCGGTGCGGATGGCCCGCGACCTGATCAACGGGGCGGTGAACGAGTGCCAGTTCATCCAGCGCTTCCGCCACAAGCGCGGGACGGTGGTCCATATGCTGACCCGCGCCATCCGCGTGCTGGGGCCGGACGGCGAGCTGTTCCGCCTCGTCGGCTCGCACACCGACGTGTCGGAGCGGGTCTATGCGGAGGAGCGCGCCCACGCCGCGCGGGAGGAGGCCGAGCGGGCCCTGCGCGATCTGAAGGAGGCGCAGGCCCATCTGATCCAGTCGGAGAAGATGGCGGCGCTGGGGTCGCTGGTCGCGGGGGTGGCGCACGAGATCAACACCCCCATCGGCATCGCCCTGACCGGGGCCTCGCTGATGGCGGAGCGCACCCGCCTCATCCGGCGTGATTTCGAGGCGGGAACGCTGCGCCGGCCCGATTTCGCCGACTTCCTCGACACGGCGGGGGAGGCGGCGCAGCTGATGCTGCTGAACATCGACCGCGCCGCCCAGCTCATCCAGAGCTTCAAGCAGATCGCCGTGGACCAGGCGAGCGAGGAGCGCCGCGTCTTCGATCTGCGCGACTACATCGACGAGGTCCTGCGCAGCCTGGGCGTCCGCATCAAGCGGGCAGCCCACGGCGTGGAGGTGGAATGCCCGGCGGATCTGCTGATCGACGGCTATCCGGGGGCGCTCAGCCAGGTTCTGACCAACCTCGTGATGAACTCGATCATCCACGGGTACCCGCCGGGGCAGCACGGGACGCTGCGCGTCGCCGTGCGTGCGGTGGGCGCCGACGAGGTGGAGCTGGTCTACGCCGATGACGGGCGCGGCATCCCGCCCGAATTGCACGGCAAGGTGTTCGAACCCTTCTTCACCACCAGCCGCGGCGCCGGGGGCAGCGGGTTGGGACTGAACATCGTCTACAACATCGCCACCCGCAGGCTGAAGGGCCGCATCGCGCTGGACAGCGCGCCGGGCCGCGGCACCGCCTTCACCCTGCGCTTCCCCCGCGTCGCACCGAAGGAGCGCCCCCCGGCCTGAGGGTTTCCCCCTACTGCGCGTCCACCCAGGCGATGCGCAGGGTGTTGGTGTTGCCGGGGGTGCCGAAGGGCACGCCGGCGGTGATGACCAGCCGCTGGCCCTCCACCGCCAGCCCATCTTCGAAGGCGCAGCGGGCCGCCTTCTGGACCATCTCGTTGAAGTCGGCCACGTCGGCGGAATGCACGCTGTGCACCCCGTAGGCGAGCTGGAGCCGCCGCGCCGTCTCCAGGCTGGAGGTCAGGCACATGATCGGCACCTCCGGCCGCTCGCGGGCGGCGCGCAGGGTGGTGGAGCCGCTGGTGGTGTAGGTGACGATGGCCGCCGCCTGGATGGTGTGGGCGACCTGCCGCGCCGCCGCGGTGACGGCGTCGGTGGAGGTCTGCTGCGGGTCGGGATGCTGGGCGTCGGTGATGGTGCGGTAGAGCGGGTCCTGCTCGACCCGGCGGGCGATGCGGTCCATCATCGACACCGCCTCGATGGGATAGGTGCCCGCCGCGGTCTCCGCCGACAGCATCACCGCGTCCGCCCCGTCATAGACCGCGGTCGCCACGTCCGACGCCTCGGCGCGGGTCGGGGCGGGGGCGCCGATCATCGACTCCAGCATCTGGGTGGCGACGATCACCGGCTTTCCGGCCTTGCGCGATTCGCGGATGATGCGCTTCTGGATGCTCGGCACATCCTCCGCCGGCATCTCCACGCCGAGGTCGCCGCGGGCGACCATGACGCCGTCCGACAGCTCGACGATCCGCTCCAGATGCTGGATGGCCTGCGGCTTCTCCATCTTCGACAGCAGGGCGGCCCGCCCGGCGACCAGCTTGCGGGCCTCCGCCACGTCCTCCGGCCGCTGCACGAAGGACAGGGCCACCCAGTCCACACCCTGGTCGAGCGCGAAGGCCAGATCCTCGTGATCCTTCGGGGTCAGCGGCGACAGCGGCAGGACGACGCCCGGCACGTTCACGCCCTTGCGGTCGGACAGGCGGCTGCCGGACAGCACGACGCAGTCGGCGTGGTCCGGGCTGCAACCGACGACGCGCAGGCGCACCTTGCCGTCGTCCACCAGCAACTCCGCCTCCGGTTCCAGCGCGGCGAAGATCTCCGGATGGGGCAGGCCGACGCGGGTCGCGTCGCCCGGCTCGGTGGAGAGGTCGAGCCGGATGCGGTGCCCCGGCCCGACGGTGACCGGACCATCGGCGAAGGTGCCGAGCCGCAGCTTCGGCCCCTGCAGGTCGGCCATCACCGCGATGGGGTGGTCGAGTTCCGCCTCCAGCGCGCGCAGCGTGGCGAGGCGCTGCCCATGGTCCTCGTGCGTGCCGTGGCTGAAGTTCAGGCGGAAGACGTCCACGCCCGCCTCGAACAGCGCGCGGATCTTCTCCGGCGTGGCGGTGGCCGGCCCCAGCGTGGCGACGATCTTGGTCAGGCGGAAGCGCCGGAAGGGGATGACTTTGCGGGTCATGGGTCTGCCTTCTGATATGTGCCGTTCGGATTGTTCCGTTCGGGGCGGGCCGTTCATCTCAAGTTCTGCCGTCCGGCTTGTCAACCGCGGGCATGCTCCCCACAATGGGCTGGCACCGGGAAAAGCACGGTAACGCCGCAGAACGGCCTTGACAGATTTCCGGCTTTTTCTATAGTCGCACCCTCCCGCGGCCCAACCGGCCCGGCGGGAGACATTGTGCGTCCCGTATCCGTGTTTTGCCTTCCGGCCTTCGGGCCTGGGCGTCCGGATCGGGGATCAATCGGTGTGTAGGCGGCCCATGAGGGCTGCCGTTGAGATATCGAGGAGAGCAGGCGTGGCGCGTATCGCTGGCGTCAACATCCCCGCGCAGAAGCGCGTGGAGATCGCGTTGACCTACATTCATGGCATCGGCCCCTTCAAGGCCAAGGAAATCTGCACGAAGCTGGAGATCCCGGCGGAGCGCCGTGTGAACCAGCTCACGGACGACGAGATCCTCAAGATCCGCGAGACCATCGACGCCGACTACCGCGTCGAGGGCGACCTGCGCCGTTCGGTCGCCATGAACATCAAGCGTCTGATGGACATGGCCTGCTACCGTGGCCTGCGTCACCGCAAGGGCCTGCCGGTCCGCGGCCAGCGCACCCACACGAACGCCCGCACCCGCAAGGGTCCGGCCAAGCCGATCGCCGGCAAGAAGAAGTAAGAGGACGCACGGACCATGGCCAAGCCCTCAGCCGCTTCGCAGCGTCTTCGTCGTCGCGAGCGTAAGAACATCACCGCCGGCGTCGCTCACGTGAACGCCTCCTTCAACAACACGATGATCACCATCACCGACGCGCAGGGCAACACCATCGCCTGGTCGTCGTCGGGCACGATGGGCTTCAAGGGTTCGCGCAAGTCGACCCCCTACGCCGCCCAGGTCGCCGCCGAGGACGCGGGCCGCAAGGCCCAGGAACACGGCATGAAGACCCTCGAGGTCGAGGTGAAGGGCCCGGGTTCGGGGCGTGAGTCGGCGCTGCGCGCTCTGCAGTCGATCGGCTTCCAGATCACCTCGATCCGCGACGTCACGCCGATTCCGCACAACGGCGTCCGTCCGCCGAAGAAGCGTCGCGTCTAAGAAGCATCGCTACTCCGCACCCGCGGGGATCCGCCGTTCCGGGACAGGCGCCGCAGCCATCGCGGCGCCATCGGATGGGAACGGCTGGTCCCCGCGGACGTGTGTCCACCCCGATGGCATGAGGTAATACCGTGGCTCTTCAGAAGAACTGGCAGGAACTGATCAAGCCGAACAAGCTGGACATCCAGCCCGGTGACGACGCCGACCGCGTGGCGACCGTCGTGGCCGAGCCGCTGGAGCGTGGCTTCGGTCTGACGCTCGGCAACGCGCTGCGCCGCGTGCTGCTCTCCTCGCTGCAGGGTGCGGCCGTGACGGCGATCCACATCGACGGCGTGCTGCACGAGTTCTCCTCGATCCCCGGCGTGCGCGAGGATGTGACCGACATCGTCCTCAACATCAAGTCGATGGGTCTGCGCATGGGCGGTGACGGCCCGAAGCGCATGCGCCTGCGCGCCGAAGGCCCCGGCGAGGTGAAGGCCGGCATGATCGAGACCGGCGCGGACATCCAGGTGATGGACCCGGACCTCGTGATCTGCACGCTGGATTCCGGCGCCCGTCTGAACATGGAACTGACGGTCGAGACCGGCAAGGGCTACGTCCCGGCCAGCCAGAACCGTCCGGAGGACGCCCCGATCGGCCTGATCCCGGTCGACGCGCTGTTCTCGCCGGTCCGCAAGATCTCCTACAAGGTCGACAACGCCCGCGTCGGGCAGGTCACCGACTATGACCGCCTGTCGATGGTCGTCGAGACCAACGGCGCCGTGAAGCCGGACGACGCGGTGGCGCTCGCCGCCCGCATCCTCCAGGACCAACTGCAGCTGTTCATCAACTTCGAGGAGCCGACCCACGCGGTCGCCGAGGAGAAGCACGAGGAGGTTCCGTTCAACAAGAACCTGCTCCGCAAGGTGGACGAGCTGGAACTGTCGGTCCGTTCGGCCAACTGCCTCAAGAACGACAACATCGTCTACATCGGCGATCTGGTGCAGAAGACGGAGGCGGAGATGCTCCGCACCCCGAACTTCGGCCGCAAGTCGCTGAACGAGATCAAGGAAGTGCTGGCCCAGATGGGTCTGCACCTCGGTATGGAAATCCCGAACTGGCCGCCCGAGAACATCGAAGAGCTGGCCAAGCGTCTGGAAGAGCCGTACTAAGTCTCGCGCGTACAAAAGTTTTTGCCCCTTCCCTGACCCTCCCCCGCCTTCGGCGAGGGAGGGGACAAGCTCCCTCTCCCGCGAGAGCGGGGGAGGGCCGGGGTGGGGGCCTGAGTTCCCAGGGCAATAACCGGCCCGCCCCGCGCCGTACCAGCCGAAAACTGGGCGGTCGGGTTCACCACCGGCTCCCCGAGGGGGGCCACGCCATGAAGGAGGACCGTCATGCGTCACGGCGTTTCCGGACGTAAGTTCAGCAAGACCACCAGCCACCGCAAGGCCATGTTCTCGAACATGGCGAACGCCCTGATCAAGCACGAGCAGATCAAGACGACCCTGCCGAAGGCCAAGGATCTGCGCCCGATCGTCGAGCGCCTGATCACGCTCGGCAAGAAGGGTGGCCTCGCCAACCGCCGTCTCGCCTTCGCGCAGCTGCGCGACGACGCGATGGTGACCAAGCTGTTCACCGTTCTGGCCGACCGCTACAAGGACCGCCAGGGTGGCTACAGCCGCGTCCTGAAGGCCGGCTTCCGCTACGGCGACGCCGCCGCCATGGGCGTGATCGAGCTGGTCGACCGCGACGTCGCCGCCAAGGGCCAGGATTCGGGCCCGGTGGAGATCAAGGACGAGGTCGAGGCCGAGGGCTGAGCCTTCGGTTGAGCTTTCGTGAAATCTTATCGCCGCCGTTGCCCGTCGGGTTGCGGACGACGATATAGGTGACCGACCGGCCCTCCCTTCGGGTTCACCCCCGGAGGGAGGGTTTCCGGTTTTCGGGTTCCGTCACTTCGGGAGGGCGCCGCGCGCGCGGTATGCTGAAACCTCTCTACAACCGGATTCTCAAGCTCTCCGCCCGCAAGGACGCCGTCTGGTGGATGTCCGCCGTCTCCTTCGCGGAAAGCTCCTTCTTCCCTCTGCCGCCCGACATCATGCTGGTTCCGATGTGTCTGGCGGAGCCCAAGAAGCTCTGGCGCTACACCAACATCTGCGCACTGGCCTCGCTGATCGGCGGGATGTTCGGCTACGCGGTCGGGTTCTACCTGTTCGAGAGCATCGGACGGCTGATCATCGACCTCTACAACGCGCAGGAGTCGTTCCAGCGCTTCCAGGACATGTTCGCCGAATTCGGCCCCTGGTTCCTGATTCTCAAGGGCATCACGCCCATACCCTACAAATTGCTGACGATCACCGCGGGATTCGCGCACCTCGACCTGACGGTGTTCATCCTGTGCTCGATCGTTGCACGATTCTCGCGATTCTACATGATCGCGATCCTGCTGCATTTCTACGGGCCGCAGGTGCGCGACATCATCGAGAAGCGGCTGATGCTGGTGACGACCGTGCTTCTGGTCATCATCATCGGCGGATTGCTCAGCTTCAAATTCGTGTGAGCGGCGCGGGGCATGCCCCGCGCGTCACCCTCTTCTCCGGCCAAATCAATCCGGCAAAACTCAATCGGGCATGCCGCGGTCCTGGCGGTTGCGTTCCGACGGGGGCAGGGCGTTGCGCTCGCGGCGGTCGCGCATGACCATCACGCCGATGGCCAGCGCCATGCCGATGCCGGCCAGCAGGGGCAGCACGACCTCGCCGGCGCTGACGGTGGGCATGGCGAGCATGCGCACGACGAGCAGCAGCAGGCCGCCGATCAGCAGCGCCACGAAGATGGTGGTCGATGTCCGGCGGCGCGGAGACGGGCCGGGATTGTTGGGACTCATTTGAGGCATTCCCTTATCGCTTGCGTTCCCGGCATAGTGGGCGCCGAGCCCGCGGCATGGTCCATGCGGGGGACCATCCGCCAACGTCCGGGGTCACGCAAGAACAATGGGAGTCAAAGCCGAGATGTTCCGTCCGAAACTCATTCTGGGGCCGGTGCTGGCCCTCGCTCTGGTTGCGCTCGCCGCCTGCGCGGACGCGCCGGGGCGTTCATCCGGCGCCGCCGTGGGCGGTGCTCCGGCGGCCTCCACCACGACCTCCACGGGAGCCCCGTCCACGCCGCGTCCGACCCAGGGGCCGGCCCGCGGGGTCGAGGACCCGTCGCTCCGCCTGGACGGCGGTGTCGGCAGCGACGATTCCTGCCGCGCCCAGTGCGAGCGCAGCAACAACTCCTGCATGGACTCGGTGGCCGCGCGCGCGCAGAGCGGGCTCGACCGTCCGGACCGCGGCGGCATCTTCTCGCCGACCGACAATTGCCAGCATTCGCTGCGCATGTGCTACCAGCGCTGCGGCGCGCCCACCAACCAGTGACCGTTTCCGCAAGGTTCATGGCTGACCGATGAGCAAGCGCGGCGACTCCGGCGCCACCGGCGGCCTGTTCGAGGCGGGCGCCCCCCGTCCGCTGGCCGACCGGCTGCGCCCGCGCAGCCTGGGCGAGGTCGTCGGGCAGGAGCATCTGCTGAAGCCCGACGGGCCGCTGGGCCGCATGGTCGCCGCGCGCCGGCTGGCCTCCATGATCCTGTGGGGGCCGCCCGGCTGCGGCAAGACGACCATCGCGCGGCTGCTGGCCCTGTCCACCGACCTGCATTTCGAACCGCTGTCGGCGGTCTTCTCCGGCGTGGCCGACCTGCGCAAGGTGTTCGACGCCGCCCGGGCGCGGCGCGCGGCCGGGCAGGGCACGCTGCTGTTCATCGACGAGATCCACCGCTTCAACCGCTCCCAGCAGGACGGCTTCCTGCCCTATGTCGAGGACGGCACCGTCACGCTGGTCGGCGCCACGACCGAGAATCCGTCCTTCGAGCTGAACGCGGCGCTGCTGTCGCGCGCCCAGGTCTTCGTGCTGAACCGGCTCGACGACGCGGCGCTGGAAAAGCTGCTGTCGCGGGCGGAGGCGGAGATGGGCCGCCCGCTGCCGCTGACGCCGGACGCCCGGTCCGCTCTGAAGGCGATGGCCGACGGCGACGGGCGCTTCTGCCTGAACCTCTGCGAGGAGCTGTTCGCCCTGCCGGTGCCGGAGGACGGCGCGCTGCTCGACAACAACGCGCTCGCCACCGCCATCCAGCGCCGCGCCCCGCTCTACGACAAGGCGCAGGAGGGGCACTACAACCTCATCAGCGCGCTGCACAAGTCGTTGCGCGGCTCGGACACCGACGCGGCGCTCTACTGGTACGCCCGCATGCTGGAGGGCGGGGAGGACCCGCGCTACATCGCCCGCCGGCTGACCCGCTTCGCCGTGGAGGACATCGGCATGGCCGATCCCAACGCGCTGGCCCAGGCGACCGCCGCCTGGGAGGCCTACGAACGGTTGGGCAGCCCGGAGGGCGAACTCGCCATCGCCCAATTGGTCATCTATCTGGGGACGGCGCCGAAGTCGAACGCCGGCTACACCGCCTACAAGAGCGCGGTGCGCGCCGCCAAGGAAACCGGCAGCCTGATGCCGCCCAAGCACATCCTGAACGCCCCGACCAAGCTGATGAAACAGATCGGCTACGGCAAGGGCTACGCCTACGACCATGACACGGCGGACGGCTTCTCCGGCCAGAACTACTTTCCGGAGGGCATGGCGCGGCGGGCCTTCTATCAGCCGGTGGAGCGCGGATTCGAGCGCGAGATCAAGAAGCGCCAGGACTACTGGGCGCGCCTGCGCGAGCGCAAGGCCGCGGGTGGCGCCGCGGACGAGGACGAATAGGCGCGTTTCACGGCTTCGGGTAGGCGACCCCCAAAATCC
The DNA here is from genome assembly GCF_003119115.1 of Azospirillum sp. TSH58. NCBI lineage: Bacteria > Pseudomonadati > Pseudomonadota > Alphaproteobacteria > Rhodospirillales > Azospirillaceae > Azospirillum > Azospirillum sp. TSH58. Next base: position 572,579 of record NZ_CP022364.1, on the reverse strand, counting down.
ACACCGGAGCCTCCGGCGGCCCGGCCTGCTCGAACACGTAGGTCACGGTGGCGCTGGTGAAGGGGGTGGCATCGGTGCA